>JASUTA010000122.1 GCA_030445805.1 Clostridiales bacterium | reverse complement strand
GACGCTCTTACGATATGAACAATCCCAATTCAGGCAATTGAATTTCCAAGCATTAGAAATGTCCTATGAAAATTTATTCTTCATAAAAACTTTTATTCAAATATTTCAATTGCCATCGCCTCGGAAAGAGCAAATACCGTCTCGATTTCTTCTTTTGTAATTCGGTCATAGTGAATGCCGCAACAGATTGAAAAACGGCCGTCAAATCGTTTGCTGATAACAGTTTTCAAATATTCCGTCACTGCAAATTCTTTATGGCTTCCGAATCGAACCGTTTCAAATCCCTGCGCATCGGATCCCGCTGTCACCGCACCGAGATGTGCTTCGCCCCCGGTGAGTACGACACAGCAATCGTCTCCCATTTCAATGACTTGCATTTCCAATTCAATTCTTCCGGACGATTTTTTTATCGTTCTCATGTCGCCTCCTTCACTCCTATTTTTTGATTGTACCACAATTCGATTGTCCTTTTCTTTCCTTTTTTGATATACTGAGCATAATGAAACCTATTTAAGATCAATGGAGGTGCTTTATGAAACCTGAAAAAGACCGCATCATCAAATCAACCGGCATGATCAGCCTCATCGTCGGTATCATTATTTTGTCTGTTGCCATTCCCTGTGGCGTGCTTAACATCGTAAATGGTGCCCGTCTGCTCAAGCTCAGAAAAGCACCCGTGTTAAAACAAGTTTAACATTTACGAAATATTAAACCGCATTTCATGGGGTAAAATAATCACGACAATAAGATCATCGCCGATAGGCGGTCCTTTTATGCCGACACTTTTAGAATTGACAATTTAAGAAGAAAGAAGTGATTGAATCATGAAAAACGTAAAGAAATGGGCACTCTCTCTTACGGTTGCTTCCCTCGCCATTTTGGTCTCAGCCTGCGGCGCAACCGGTACGACGACTGCTGCAACGACTACAGACACATCTTCCGATCAAACGACCACAGTTATGACAGACACATCGGAAGCCTCAACCGAAGCGACAACCGAAGCCTCAACCGAAGCGACGAGCGAATCGACAACAATTGCGCTCTCCGATACGGTCTACTATGACAATTCGGATTACGGCTTCACATTCCACTTGCCCGAAAGCTGGGACGGCTATACGGTCTTAGAAGATCAATGGACTGCTACACCTTCCGAAACAAACAAAACCGGGCCGGAGATCATTCTCAGAAGTCCGAATTGGACCGAAGCGTCTCCGACACAGGACATTCCGATCCTTGTCTTTACACATGACGAATGGGATGCCGTTCAGGCTGAAACATTCAATGTCAGTGCGGCACCGATTCCGCCGACTTTGATCGGTGAAAACAGCAGTTATGTCTTTGCATTGCCTGCAAGGTACAACTTTGCTTTTCCGGAAGGGTTTGAAGAAGTCGAAGCCATTCTGAATTCAAATCCGATGACCACTTATGAAATCAATTGATCTGATCGATTTAAGAGAGGGCCCGATGCAATCATCAGGCCCTTTTTCTTTTAATCTTGAAAATATTCCCAGGTGAATCCGTCAAAAATACGGTATACTATATAATATGGTTGAAAGGACGGTGACTTTATGTCTGCTTTTATTGTAACGCATGATGAAATGAAACGATGTGATCAAAATACCATTCAACGGTTCGGCATGCCCGAAACGGTTCTCATTGAGCGCGCGGCGCTTGGCGCCCTGGATATTCTTCTAACCGGGACATTTGATTTACGCTCTGTCTGCGTCGTCTGCGGCTCCGGAAATAACGGCGCCGACGGCTTTGCATTGGCGCGCCTTTTACACCAAAAAAAGATTGGTGTCCATACTTATTTTGTCGGAGACATGGATCACTCCACAGACTCCTGCCGCGCGGAATGCGCCATTGCTCAAAATTATGGCGTGCCGACCTGTGACCTCAGTGCTTTGCAAACCTGTACAACAATTGTCGACGCCCTGTTTGGCATCGGTCTTTCACGCGAGGTTCAGGGGACTTATGCGGAGATCATTCAAGCCATAAATGCTTCGGATGCTTCTGTCTTATCGCTTGACATTCCGTCCGGCATCTCTGCCGACAGCGGCCAAGTCATGGGCGTCGCGGTAAAAGCAAATACGACCATTACTTTCGGTTTCAAGAAGCTCGGACTCGTCCTCTTTCCCGGTGCTGATTATGCCGGCACGGTCTGTCTCACCGATGCGGGCATCACAGAAGACGGATTTGAAAAATCTTATCCGTCTGTTTCCGCCCTGACACCTGAAGACATTTCCGAAAAACTGCCGACGCGCGAAGCGCACACCAACAAAGGAACCTTCGGAAAGGTGCTCGTCATTGCAGGCTCTGTCAATATGAGCGGCGCCGCTTATTTTTCATCCAAATCCGCTTATCGAACCGGCGCCGGACTCGTCAAAGTTTTTACGCCGAGCCAAAACCGCAGCGTCCTCCAAACCGCACTTCCGGAAGCCATTCTTTCAACTTATGAAAGTGGGCATATGGCCTTCCAAGCACTTTCCGAAGCCCTCGAATGGTCAAATGTCGTCGTGCTCGGCCCCGGACTCGGGATGGACGCAGACGCGCGCTTCATTGTTAAAAACGTGCTTGAGAATTACTCAAAACCGCTGATTTTAGATGCAGACGGCTTGAATCTATTGTCAACGAATCCGGAGTGGCATCAAGACTTGCTGAGAAATCCAAATCTCGTCCTGACACCACACCTCGGTGAAATGGCACGCCTGCTGCAGGTCGGCATTCCCGAAATTTCCGGAAACCTCATTCGCACCGCACTGACTTTCGCCAAACAGCATGAAGTTACCTGCGTTTTGAAAGACGCCAGGACTGTCGTCGCGACTTCAGACGGAAAAATAACCGTCAATTTATCCGGTAACAGCGGCATGTCGACAGGCGGTTCAGGCGATGTCCTCACAGGAATCATCGCCGGATTGATTGCTCAAGGCCTGACGCCGGGTGATGCCGCACCGCTGGGTGTCTACATTCACGGACTTGCGGGAGATCTCGCCGCCCAAACGGTCGGCAAACGCGCCATGATTGCAAGTGACATCATCGACGCGATCGGATCAATCATCGGATGAGACCCATTTATCACTGACACTTTATACCTTCCGATTTTCAAAAGGAGTTTTTTATGCAAAAGACCATCTTCATATCCAACCGATTGCCGGTTACCGTCGGAAAAGAGGACAACGCGCTCACCTATTCAAAGAGCATCGGCGGCCTCGCCACGGGACTGAAAAGTTATCACGAAGGTTCCGGCGGCCTCTGGGCGGGATGGGCAGGCATATCGGAAGAACAACTGACCGATGCTGAAAAAGAACAAGTCAAATCCACGCTGATGTCGGATTACCACTGTCTTCCCATTCAATTGAGCGACGAAGACATTGAACGCTATTATCACGGTTTTTCCAATCGAACCATTTGGCCGCTTTTCCATTATTTCACGAGCAAAGCTGAATTCCGCTCGGATTACTGGGATGCGTATGTCAACGTCAATAATAAGTTTTTCGAAGCGATTGATCCGTTAATCGAATCCGGAGATATCCTATGGATTCACGATTATCAGTTGATGTTGCTTCCGAGTTTGATTCGCGAAAATCATCCCGACGTCCGTATCGGTTTTTTTCTGCACATTCCTTTTCCGTCCTATGAAATTTTCAGAACACTCATCTGGCGAAAAGAAATTTTGCAAGGACTCATGGGCGCCGATCTCGTCGGTTTTCACACCTATGACTACGTTCGCCACTTTTTAAGCAGTGTGCGTCGGATTCTTGGCTATGAACACAACCTCGGTACAATCCTCTATGAAGACCGTTATGTCAAAGCCGATGTTTTTCCCATGGGAATCGACTACACTCACTTTTTCTCACTCAAAAGCGGCTCAGATTATTTAGATCAAGCCGCCGAACTCGAGGCCGGTCTTAAAGGCACAAAAATGATTCTGTCCATTGATCGATTGGACTATACCAAAGGCATTCCGGAACGCATCCGCGCCTACGGTCGATTTTTAGAAAAATTTCCGGAATATCAGGGCAATGTGCGCCTAAATCTGATCGTCGCCCCCTCCCGCGTCGAAGTGGACAGCTACGAAGCACTTCTTCGTGAAATACAGATTCTCGTCAGCGAAATCAACGGCGCTTACGCCACCGTCAACTGGCAGCCGATCTACTTTTTCTTTCAGTCCTTTTCGCAAGAACAGCTCATCGCTTTTTACCGCAAAGCCGATGTTTTGCTCGTTACACCGATTCGGGACGGCATGAACCTCGTGGTCAAAGAATACATCGCTTCAAGAAATGATTTCGGCGGTATGGTGGTCATCAGCGAAACAGCCGGTGCCGCCAGCGAACTCGGTGAACTCATCATCGTAAACGCCAACGATTCCGATCAAATTGCCGACGGCCTCAAGCAGGCGATTGAAATGCCTCCCGATGAAAAAACGGCTGTAAACAAGATGATGCATTACCGACTCAAACGCTATAATGTCGAATTCTGGGCAGACGAATTCATGAATGCACTCACCGGACTCGTCACCGACCCGATGAAACTCACCGAACAAATTGATCTCGAAAATCATTATCCGTTAATCACAGAACCTTACAAAGCCAGTAAGAAGCGTCTCATTTTGCTTGACTATGACGGCACATTAGTGGGTTTTAAAGCCATTCCTGAAAAAGCAAAACCGGATGCCGAGCTTCGAAAAATGCTTGAGAAACTGATTGCCGATCCCAAAAATACCGTCGTCATCGTTTCCGGGCGCGACCACGCAACGCTTGAAAGATGGCTGGGCGACCTTCATCTCCATCTGGTTGCTTCGCACGGCCTTTGGATTAAACATCCCGGCGAAACATGGCAAATGAACATGACACTCAACAATGACTGGAAACCCGCTATTTACCACGTCCTCGAAGTCTATGCCGATCGCATGCTCGGCGCCATTATCGAAGAAAAGAACTACTCGCTGGCCTTTCACTACCGACAATGTGACCCCGACCTCGTCGCCACAAAACTCCAAGAAGTTCGCGACGCCGTGCTCTCAATGATTCACGGCATGACCTTGAGCTTGCAGGAAGGTGATAAAGTCCTTGAAATTAAGGACAGCCGAGTCAACAAAGGTCAGGGGGTTTCTGTTTTTCTGCGCGATTCAAGTTATGATTTTATCATGGGTGTCGGCGATGACGTCACCGATGAAGATTTATTCAAGGCCATGGCAGACGATGACTTTTCCGTCAAAGTCGGCCTCAGCAGTACACACGCCCATTACCGATTGCCGTCTTGGCAAACGGTTCGAAAACTGATAAAAAAATTGATCGATTAACAAAAAAGCCCTTCCCTAAAGGATAGCATCCTTTAAGGAGGGGCTTTTAAACGCACAGTTTGGTATCTCTATAGTATTTTAAAATAAATATTTCTAAAGCAATATCCCCGGTAAAATCAAAAGTGCCGCAATGGTCACGATGGTCCATCCAAACCAAATGAATGCCATAAGTCCCCAAGCATCTTTCAATTCCATTTTGACAAGAGCCAAAGCGGGAATGATATAGAGCGGTTGAAGCAAGTTTGTCGCTTCGTCACCGAGCATAAATGCGGTTGCGATAGACGGAATATGTGCATGGAGCGCCTGAGCGGCTTCTACCAATACCGGCCCCTGAACGATCCATTGGCCGCCTTGAGACGGAACAAATAAATTGACGAATGATGCAGATAAGTACGTAAACATATAAATCGTATGTTCCGAAGCAATGCCGATCAAACCGTTTGCAAGGACTTGAGTTAAACCGGAAGAGGCCATAATGCCCATGATACCGCCGTAAAACGGAAATTGAATCATAACTTGCGTTGCCAAAGGCATGTTTTCGCGGATGGCATTGACAAATGAAATCGGCGTGTTATAGAGCGTCATCGCAAGTGTCAGGAAGATGAAGATCACCATGTTCAGCGTCAGAGAACCACCGCCGACAAAATGCATAACAATATAAATCAGTGAAGCCAGTACCAAGATCATCATTAAAATACGACTGTTGTCCATACGGTCTGCAGGTGTTTTGATTTCTGTTTTAACTTCTTTTGAAAGGCTGTGAATCTCACCGCTGAATTCAATGACTTCTTTTTCTCCCGGTGTCATAAAGATGGCAATTAAAACCGTTGTAAGGAACAAAATACCGACAGTGATCAATCCGAGCGGATTAAATGCTGTTTCACTGACAGGAATAACGCCGATTTTATCGACCAAGAAGTGATCCGGTGAAGCGAGAAGTGCAACTGTTGAAATAGACGGACAAATCGGTTGAATCATAATCATGCAGGCATAACCGACAGCAATCATAAACTGGAAATGACATTTTTTACATTTTTTGACAGATACATTGAAAGAATCGGTGCCAATATGGTTGCAAACGCCCAGTTGATATACGCCGCAATACACGTAACAACAATCAGGACTAAGTAAGCGGACCTAGGCGTTTTCGGCACTCTCGCAATACGCGACAGTAACTTTTCAACGACCGGTGCTTTTGCTACGGCGCTGGTGATAACGACCATAATGGTCATCTGGAATGCAAATGTCATCATAGACCAAAGTCCGTCGTACCAATACTTGACAACATCCAGTCCACCTGCACTTGTAAAGACAAGCGCTAAAATACAAACAATAAAAGTTAGGATAACACTAAATACAAATGAATTAGGTATTACTCTATCCGCTGCAAATTGAAATCTCTTTGAAAATTTCCATAACATGCTCCGAAATCCCCCTATTTTTTAATATAGTATTTGCTTGCCTTAAGCTGATGCAAAAGCCTTCGCGTATAAGCCGCCTTTACCCCCTCCGCTTTTTCTTCCGGATAGTCAAAAAATCCCTTTTGTGTCTTAAAGCCGAGTTCATTTTTTTCAACCTTTTCCCTGAGTATCGGATTTGCCTTCGTTGAATTGTCCATTTCAGAAAGCAAATTGTCCCCTACCGTACACCAGATATCAAGTCCCCCCAAATCTGCAATTTCAAGCTGTCCCGTTGTCGCATATCGGAACCCGGGGCCGAAAATCAACGCTTTGTCTATGTCTTCGGGTGATGCGACACCCATCTGAATCAAAGAAAAAACTTCTCTGGCAACACCCTGTTGAATGCGGTTGGCAACCAATCCCGGTACTTCTTTCAGCACCTTGACCACCTGTTTCCCAATGGCTTCATAAAGCGTTTCCACTTCCGAATAAATTTCTGCCGGCATATTGCCAAAATACGACAGTTCCGCAATCGGCATAATTAAAGCCGGATTGTACCAGTGACAAATCATCATCCTTTTTTTTCGTTCTTCCGAAACACTCGCCATCATATCATCCAGCTTCAGACTGGATGTATTGCTCGCAAAAATCGTATCCGGCCCGCAAATATGGTCGAGTTTTTCAAACAGATCCAGTTTCATATCGATTCGCTCGGGAATCGCTTCAATCACATAATCCGCATCATGAGCACAACGTTCAAGATCCGAAAAAAGCGCAATGCGATCGAGAATCATCGCAACAGACTGTCCCTCAATCAGTCCGGCTTCGTCCAATAAATCCAATTCCGCTTTCATAATGTCTTTTACTTTTTTAAGATAATCGGCATTGGTGTCAAATAATGAAACTTCAAATCCAAAAGTCGCAAAATTTTCGGCGATGGAATGGCCCATCGTCCCCGCACCGATTACCGCAATTTTTTTAATCATTGCACGCCGCCTTTTTTAATTCCGAGAATGGCCCGTGCTTCATCCGGTGTAGCCGGTTCATTATTGCATTCGCGAATCAACCTTGCCGCACGTTCAACCAATTGTGCATTGGTCGCCAAAACGTCTTTTCCGTAGAAGACATTGTCTTCAAGACCGACGCGGACATGTCCGCCAAGTGCCAATGTCGCGTAGAGAATCGGCAAATGACCCTTCCCGATTCCGAGTGCCGACCAAGTTGAATTTGCAGGAAGGAGGCTTTTCAAATAAACAAGATTCTCTACAGTCGCCGCGGTTCC
>JASUTA010000121.1 GCA_030445805.1 Clostridiales bacterium | reverse complement strand
TAAAGAATATTTTTATAAAAACCCACAGAAAGGTTGTGGGTAATTAACCGGCAATTACTTTAGCTTAATGTTAAGACCCGTAATTTCTAAAATGATGCTGGCCGTTTCTTCAATGGCCTTATTGGCCACATTGATGACAGGGCACCCCAGTTGTTTGTAAATGCGTTCTGCATAATCGAGTTCAAGCAAAATTCTGTCCATGTTCGCATATTCGACATCGGACGACAATCCAAGTGCTTTGAGCCGCTCGATTCGAATCGCATTGAGCTTATCCGGAGAATTGGTAAGCCCGATCAGTTTGTTTCTCGGTAACTGAAAAATCTCGCGCGCCACCGGAATCTCGGGAACCAGAGGCACATTGGCTACTTTGACGTTTTTATGAGCGAGATACATGCTGAGCGGTGTCTTCGACGTTCTGGAAATGCCGAGAAGTACCACATCCGCATATTTAAGGCCGCGCAAATCTTTACCGTCGTCATACTTAACCGCAAATTCGATTGCGGCAACGCGCTCAAAGTAGTCATCATCGAGTTTGTACATTGTCCCCGGCTTACGTGCGGGGCGATCGCCGAAGAATGTCGTAAACTCATTCAGCACAGGTGAAAGGATGTCGTGATACATGACACCGTACTGCTTGCAAAGCCGAATGATAATCTGGGTCAATTCTTCAATAACTGTCGTAAATAAGACAATGGAACGGTGTTTGGCCGCTTCGGCGACAATTTCTTCAACAGCATCCTCATCGCGCACATAATTGTATTTCTTGACGACGTAATCCATACTTGAAAATTGGTTCATCGCCGCACGTGCCACGTGAGAAGCGGTTTCTCCCAGAGAATCCGACAAAATAAATATAAAATAGCGATCGTCCATGCGCTCCTCCTTATTGTTCAACTATTACAGTTAATATCCAAATTGACCGCATTTCACGCATCTTTCATAAAGAATCCGTACGAAAACGTCCTTAAA
The DNA here is from genome assembly GCA_030445805.1 of Clostridiales bacterium. Classification (GTDB taxonomy): domain Bacteria; phylum Bacillota; class Clostridia; order Peptostreptococcales; family Acidaminobacteraceae; genus JASUTA01. The sequence continues at coordinate 7,031 of JASUTA010000121.1, read as the reverse complement.
ACTTAATGCGTGCACTTAAGTACGCGTTGAGTTCATCGATTCTGACACGTTCCTGTTCCATGCTGTCACGATGTCTGATCGTCACACTTTGATCGGTTTCGGAATCGAAGTCATAGGTGATGCAAAACGGCGTTCCGATTTCATCATGTCTTCTGTAACGTTTTCCGATACTTCCCGAATCATCAAAATCCACACTGAAGTTTTCCGCCAATTGAGCATAAACAGCCTCCGCACCTTCATTAAGTTTCTTTGAAAGCGGGAAAATAGCGGCTTTAAAAGGAGCCAGTGCAGGATGAAAGCGGAGAACAATACGCGTCGAACCGTCTTCAAGCACTTCTTCATCATAGGCATCGGAGAGGAAAGCCAGTGTCACGCGGTCTGCGCCGAGAGAAGGCTCAATACAATAAGGAACATATTTTTCATTGGTAATCGGATCTTGATACGTCAAATCGACTTTTGATTGTTTCATATGTGCTTTGAGGTCAAAGTCGGTACGATCCGCAACGCCCCAAAGTTCACCCCATCCAAACGGGAATTTATATTCAATATCCGTCGTTGCATTGGAATAGTGAGACAGCTCTTCCTTCTCATGATCTCTGAATCGAACATTTTCAGGTGTCATTCCGAGCTTGTACAACCAATCCATGCAGTACGTTCTCCAGTAGTTAAACCACTCGATGTCTTCACCCGGTTTGCAGAAAAATTCAAGTTCCATTTGTTCGAATTCGCGCGTTCTGAACGTAAAGTTTCCCGGAGTGATTTCATTTCTGAAAGACTTTCCGATTTGCCCGATACCAAAAGGCACTTTTTTTCTGGATGTACGCTGAATGGCTTTGAAGTTGACAAAGATCCCCTGCGCGGTTTCAGGTCTTAAATAAATTTGAGTTGAAGAGTCTTCCACAACACCTTGAAAGGTCTTAAACATCAAGTTAAACTGACGAATCGACGTAAAATCATGCGCGCCGCATTGCGTACATTTAATGCCTTCCTTTTCTATATAGGCTTCCATTTGCTCATTTGTCCATGCATCAACGGGTTCCGCAGGCAATCCCTTTTCGGCCATGTCTGCTTCAATCAGGTGGTCTGCACGATAACGCGTCTTGCAGGACTTACAGTCCATCAAAGGATCGTTAAAGCCGCCAACATGCCCGGATGCAACCCAGACTTCGGGATTCATCAAAATGGCGCTGTCCATACCGACATTGTATGGATTGCCCTGAACAAATTTTTTCCACCAAGCTTGTTTGACATTGTTTTTGAGCTCAACCCCGAGCGGACCGTAATCCCAAGTGTTTGCAAGTCCGCCGTAAATATCGGACCCTGGGAAAATAAAGCCTCGCGATTTCGCCAGTGCGACGAGTTTTTCCATCGTAACAGCGTTCATAAAAAACCTCCAAAATATAATTAATCGAAGGGATGCGACTCAAAAAAAAAATCCTCCATCCCTAAAAAATAGGGACGAAAGATTATCTTCCGCGGTTCCACCCTAGTTGGCCTAAGCCCACCTTCGTTTGCATCGCTCAAAAGCGCCTTTTCAACGGCGTGGTTTTACCGGGTTCTCACCAATCCCCGACTCTCTTAAAAATCACGTCATCTACTTCTCTTTATCATCGCAGCTGTATTTTTTTTAATTTTAACATAAACATTTCACGGTGTAAATCACCAGAATTGACGCATCATTCACTTTTTTCGGAATCCAAAGTATCCTCAACGCGCTTTGCAGCTGCATCTACAGCATCTTCTGCCTTTTCGAGATCATCTTTTACCGCATCGCTGAAGTCTTCGGCCGCATCCTTGGCCGCGTCTTGTGCGTCCTTCTTTTCTTTTTTTAAGAACGTCATGAAATCATCAAATTTTTCTTGAGTCAATTCATTAAAATTGATAATATCGCCGTCTTTTTTGAGAATCTTAAGTTCACATCCCGTTGCCAGTGCCGCAACAATCCCGGCTACCGTTGCCCAAGTAAAAATAACCGCACTGAGCGCACCCGCAACCACCGGAATGTCCACAATAACGCGCCCGTTTTTTTCAACGATAATCTGGTGAACAAGGCCTTCATTGACCAATGCTTTCAATCGCTCAATGATTTCCTGACTGCTTACTTTTTTGGAGCCGCTCTTTTTATCGGCACTTTCTTCTTTCTGGGATTCAATATGAAGAATCGCCTTTAAGACATCTCCATCGGAGAGTTCCAGCGCCTCTTTTGCGACTTTATAGCTTACGTTTGTGCGGTTGATTACTTCATCGACCATTTCAAGTGTAATTTTCATAACTCCACACTCCTTAGCATTTGATAGTTTTATTATATCACGAATCTTTTCGAAAGACAGGCCATTACTGATAAATCCCCGTTTTTTAACGATATTCTAATCTTTGATATCCTCTAAAAAAGCGCGCGATTTGATGGCTTTTATTTCGAGATGATACATGAGAAACTGCTCAAAAATAGCCACCAAATGCTCTAAATATTTGGGGTGAATTTCCGTTCGAGCGATCATCCGCATGTCTTTTCCTCTGAGATATTCAATCAATTGAAGATAAGACGCATTAAACTTATAGAGTTTCTCTTCAGGAGCAGCGGAAGCACGGTCAATTAACCCACCCGATAAAATTGAAAAATAGAAAACAGTTTGACCGGTTAAAGACACATCGAGATTCGGCATATGCCCGGTCAGATCGGCCAGTTTTATCAAGTAAGCTGCGCGCAAACGTTCGTAGACAACTTCATTTTCGGAAAGCAGATCCATCAAGTCGAGAATCAACCGATAATGATCCTCATCTGAAATGCCCGGCTGAACCGTCAAATGGCACCATTCCAAAAAATAACTGGAATACGCCAAAGATTCAAGACGGTCTGTCATTCTGAAATGGGAATCATAAATGTCACAGGAAACCACCCGCGGGATTGAATTCCGCGTATTTAAAACGAAATTACCGTGAACAGCGGGTTTCGCACAGGCGGCAAGCGGTGATTTCGGTCGCTTTGCATGGGAGGCGACTACATCCATCTTCCCTGCCGTCTTTGTGAATAATGTTAAAAAGACGTCATGATTGACGCCTTGATTGGTTTTTAGGACCAGCGCGTCTGTCTTGAAAAACATACACCCTCCTAAAGGTTTGAAAGCATTATAGTGGCCAGCGTAAAATAAATCGACAGCCCGGTCAAGTCGATGGTCGTCGTAATAAACGGAGCAGAGGCTACCGCCGGGTCCACACCGATCTTTTTAAAGACAAGCGGAACCAGTGTCCCAATGGTCGCGGCGGTGGACATATTGGCCCACATCGCAATGCCGACAATAAAGGCAATGTGGTACTCTGCCTTCATAAATATGGCGGCGACACCGACGATAAAGGCACAAATGATGCCGACCAAAAATCCGACGGAGATTTCATGAAGCAACGTCTTTGCAATGCCAAATCCTTCAATGGCATGTGTTGCAAGATTGCGAACGGTGATTGTGGACGATTGAGTCCCGACGTTTCCTCCCATTCCGGCCAGAAGCGGCATAAACATCGTTAAAATAGCATTGGTACTGATAACGTTTTGATATCGATTCAGAATACTTGCCGACAACAATCCGCCGAAAATCGTAATAATCAGCCAAGGCAAACGCGAACGGACAGAATTTCTGACCCGATCGATTAAGGCATCATCAGACTCGTAAACTTCTTCGTCGGAAGCCCCTGCAAATTTATAGATATCTTCCGTTGCCTCTTCTTCAATAATATCGAGTACGTCGTCAATTGTAATAATGCCCCGCAGGATATTGGCATCATCTACAACGGGAATCGCGAGCAAGTCGTATTTTGAAACCACTTTTGCAACATCTTCTTGGTCGTCGTTGATGTTCACCGTAATGAGGTTCTCGTGCATAATGGATTCAACCGATCGATTCGGTGCCGAAATAATCAACTCACGCAGGGAAATAACGCCGACCAATCGCTCATGCTCATCCGTGACATAGACGTAATAGATGGTTTCCGCATCGGGGGCAATGGCACGAAGCGTTTCAATAGCATAGTAGATCGAATAATTTTTTTGGATGGAAACAAAGTCCTTGGTCATCAGACGTCCGGCAGTACCCTCTTCGTAGACGAGCAATTCCTTGACATCAGCCGCATCTTCATAGTCCAAAAAGGCTATGATTTCTTTTTGTCTGCTCTCCGGCAACTCGCTGAGTTTATCAACGATATCATCTTGAGACATCAAATCGAGCAAAGCCACTTTCTTTTCATACGAGAGGGCTTTAATCAAGGCACTAAAATCCTCGGAATTAATCTCTTCCAGAACTTCAGTGGCCTTCTCATCCGATAGCAGACCAAAAACATGACGCTGTTGTTCCTCTTCGAGGTTTTCCAAAATCTCAGAGATATCGGCTGCGTGCATGTTTTCCAGATAGTTATGAAGTTCCAAATCGCGTTTTTCCTCAATTAAGGTTTCTACACGTGACAAGTATTCATAAAATTTGAGCAACCCCATGCCGCACCTCCTCAGATGATTTGTGACTTTTTATGAGTTTCTTATGAGTTCTAAGGTTTCTTGTAATTCTTATGATTCCTCTTTATAGCCCAATTGTTTCAGCATGGAAGAATCATCTCGCCAACCTTCTCGGATTTTAACCCAAATCTGAAGATTGACCTGTGTTTCAAGCAAACGCTCAATATCTTGACGCGCACTTTTCCCGATGCCCTTGAGCTTTCTTCCGTTCTTTCCGATAATAATGCCCTTATGCGATTTTTTTTCGCAGATAATTTCTGCTTCAATATCGTAGAGTTCCTTATCGGAACGCATTTTCATACTGCGGATTTCCACAGCTACACCGTGAGGAATTTCATCATCAAGGTATTGCAGCGCTTTTTCACGAATGATTTCCGCGACAATGGTGCGCTCGGTTTGGTCGGTCAACTGGTCTTTCGGGTAAAACGCCGGGCCTTCGGGCAATCTGGCCTGAATACGGCGAATGAGTTCATCAATTCCCTTGCCTTCCGTCGCAGAAATGCCGATGATGTCTTCAATAAAAGGCATGGTGTCATAGACATCATAAACCGTTTTGAAGTCTTCCGGACTCATTCGGTCGATTTTATTGATGACGAGCATCGCATGAACCCCGGCCTGTTCAATTAAATCCAGCAAAAATCGATCACCGGGGCCGATTTGCGTCGAATGATCGGTCATCAAAAGCACGAGGTCGACATCACGCATGGCGTTAACCGCGCCGGTCACCATGAAATCACCGAGCTTATTTTTTGGCTTGTGAATTCCGGGGGTGTCCACAAAGACGATCTGTGATACGTCATCATTGTAAATTGCCGTAATTTTATGTCGAGTTGTCTGCGGTTTATCCGACATGATGGCGATTTTCTCACCGACGATTCGGTTGAGCAAAGTGGACTTCCCTACATTCGGGCGTCCGATAATGGTAACAAAACCTGATTTAAAAGGCATTCGGTTCTCCTAATATTTAATATCAATGGACGTAAAAGACTTTGGTAAAAGATCATCGATTTTGTAGACTTCATAGTCGTATTCTTTGGCGACGATGATATCGATGTCTTTTCCGAATTCTACGATAGCTTGTCTGCAAATACCGCAAGGATACGTAAAATCTCTGCTTGAAGAAACGACAGCAATGGCCTTAAAGTGATGTTCGCCTTCCGAAACCGCTTTAAAGAGCGCGGTGCGTTCGGCGCAATTGGTCGCCCCAAAAGAGGCAATTTCAATGTTGCATCCTGTATACACTTTGCCGCTTTCCGTGAGAAGTGCAGCACCCACTTTGAAATGAGAGTACGGTGTATACGCAAATTCCATTGCTTCATAAGCTTTTTCAATCAGTTCTCGATAAGTCATATTTCTACCTCGCTATTTTTCTTATTCTGAATCTGTTCGTTCATTTTATAATCTGTTATTTTATTCTACAATCTGTTCTTCGGTTCCCGTTTTCATCACCTGAAACCACGTCACCCCCGGGTTTAACAAAATCGGTGTGCCGTTTGAATCGAAAAATTGTGTCGGAGAATTTGCATCAGATTTAGACCACGTCAAATCAATCCTTTTCCCGGCGGTATAAAGATGGCCTGTACCGGTTCCGATAAAATCGATATCGAGCCTGCCTTCATTGTCAATGACTTTTGTATCGGCATACTGAACAATGATATTGGAACAGGTTAATTGATCTGACGTATTTTCATCCACATGCGGTTCACCGTTTGTAAATCGACTGTATAAATGTGTTTCGGAATCATATTTGTAAGTGGTGTAATAACCTGTTCGATCCGAAGCACTGGAAGGTTTGTATCGACACTCAATAGTGCCGGCAGAATCGCCCTCCGGAACGTAAAATTGATCACTGAACGCTAAAAACTCAGGGACAGCAGTTGATTTATACCCTTTTCTCGAAGCTTCATCCAGCAGGACTTCGGAAGATGTATACATATTGTGCGGAATGGTTTTGTGTGATGTCCGCCAAAATGCACGAATTCCACACGGACCGCAGCGAGGAGCAGCTGGTTCTGGACGCGCTGGCAAATCCTATTGGTGCATCGCGCCTGTGTGAGCTGGCGCAAGGAAAAAAGAAAGTGACCCTCGTCACCAGCGACCACACCCGGGCGGTTCCCAGCAAACTCACCCTGCCGCTGCTTCTGGCTGAAATTCGTAAGGGCAGCCCGGACGCGGACATCACGATCCTGATTGCCACCGGTCTGCACAGAGCCACCACGAAGGAAGAACAGCGGCGGATGTTTGGCGACAACATTGTGGATAATGAAAAAATCGCCATTAATGACGCGTTTAACCCCGAACAATTCGTCAATCTGGGCACACTGCCTTCCGGCGCAGATTGTTTTGTAAACCGTCTGGCGGTGGACTGCGATCTGCTGGTAACAGAGGGCTTCATTGAGCCCCACTTCTTTGCCGGTTTCTCCGGCGGACGAAAGAGCATTTTGCCCGGCATCTGCAGTCAGGAAACCGTCAACGAAAACCATAGCTATAAAGCCATTGCCAGCCCATATTCCAAAGCCGGTATTCTGACCCA
>JASUTA010000120.1 GCA_030445805.1 Clostridiales bacterium | reverse complement strand
TTGTTGAGGACTATTTTCAATTTTACGCCGTAATAGATAAATTTGTTCGGCCATACTAATGCCCCCTTGTTATGATGTAAATTGCCATACTGCCGCAAAGGGTACTTAAAAGCCCTATCAAAACAGCTGGGAAAAAGCGAAAAATGGCTGTAAACAGACAGACCCGTTAAAGATATCTTTCATTATAGCATAAAAAAATTTTGGGAGTCGAAGAAAGTGCTTTGACAAAATAAGATACTCTATGCTATAACAGGGTAAAAGGAGAAGGAGGCCCATATGAAAATCATTGAACAGTATCTGACGCGCAACGATTGCTACACGACAAATGAAACCATTCAGCCGACCGGGATTATGGTACACTCGACGACCGTTCCGGGAATGACGCCGGAAGAATGGGTCAAAGTTTGGAACAAATCCTACAAAGCGGGTGAAATTGAACTGGAAGTTTGTGTCCATGCGTTTGTAGATGATGAGAAGGTGATCAAGTGCCTTCCGTGGAACCATCGAGGCTGGCATGCCGGCGGTGCGGCAAATAATACGCACATCAGTTTTGAAATTTGTGAACCGAGAGGCTATTATTACATCAACGGCTTTACAATGGTCGGTTATGACCCCAAAGAGCATGCGGACTATTTTAAAAAAATTTGGGACAACAGCGTCGAACTGTGTGCCATGCTGTGCAAAGAATACAATATCAAGACCGACCAGATCATTACGCACTCTGAAGGTCACGATATGGGACTTGCAAGTGACCACAAAGATGTGATGCATTGGTTTCCGAAACACGGTGTCGATATGGACGATTTCCGGAAAGCGGTTTCCGATGCTTTGAAAGCGGAGTAAAGTGCATTAATTTTGATTTTGACAGCAGCGAGGCCGGATTGGATTCATAAAAAGGAGGGACAACAGCAAAATGAAGAATTTTTACTATCATATTCCGACGGAAGTATTTTTCGGGAAAGGACAGATTGAAAATCTGGCGCCTAAAATCGGAGACTATTCAAAGAAAGTGTTGCTCGTATACGGCGGAGGCAGCATCAAGAGAACCGGTCTTTATGAAAAAGTGATTGAAAAATTGGTTTCTCACGGGATTGCTGTATTTGAACTCGGCGGTGTCGAGCCGAATCCTAGAATCGATACGGTCAGACGCGGTGTCAAGCTATGCAAGTCTCATGAGATCGGCGCCGTTTTATCTGTGGGCGGAGGCAGCACGACCGATTGTGCAAAACTGGTTGCCGCCGGAGCGCTTTATGACGGTGACCCATGGGAACTCGTTCTTGATAACGGTAAAATCAAAGAAGCACTTCCGATTTTCACTGTGGTGACCATTGCCGCAACCGGTTCGGAAATGGATCGTTTGGCGGTGATTTCCAACATGGATACCAATGAGAAACTGGCTGTGTTCAGCCCCTATTTTCACCCGAAAGTGTCTATACTGGATCCCGAGTATACGTATACGGTACCGAAAATTCAAACGGCTGCCGGAACGGCGGATATCATGTCACATGTGATCGAGCGTTATTTTAACCCTTATGAAGGGGCTTATCTTCAAAATCGAATTGGGGACGGATTGCTGAAGACTTGCATTCATTTCGGACCGATTGCCTGCGAGGAACCGAACAATTATGATGCAAGGGCCAATTTACTTTGGACGTCCACATTGGCAATCGACGGTGTGACTTGGCGCGGAAATGAAGTGGGATCGTCGGCTCATCCGATGGAACACGAACTCAGTGCCTATTACGACATCACACATGGGATCGGATTGGCGATTTTGATTCCGCACTGGATGCGTTATATTTTAAGTGAGCAAACCAAACCCAGATTTGTTGAATATGCCGTCAATGTATGGGGAGTCGATTCTGCATTGCCGGACGATGAAATTGCAAAGGCCGGTATTGAACGCACACATGCTTTTTTCGAATCTCTCGGCATTCCGATGCGTTTGTCTGATTTGGACATCGATGAAACCCATTTTGATGAAATGGCTGAAAAGGCGGAAAAACGTACAAAATTCTCTTATGTACCGCTTTCAAAAGAAGATGTCAAATCCATATTCAAAGCGGCTTTGTAAGTTGCTATAAAAAGTCCCCCTGTTTTACCCGGCGAAAGCCTTCGCGTGGGCGAAACAGAGGGATTTTTTTAGCAGTGCTGCGGTTAGCGCGTGGCACTTTCGAGGAAGGTGACCTCTTTTTTGTCGGCATCGAGTCGAATGCGCGTACCCATTGGAATGGTAAATTGCGGCGACACGTGTCCGGCTCTGAAATTGTTGACGATCGGTTTGTTGTATTTGTATAATATTTCTTCAAAAATAGAGGCGAGGCTTCCGTCCACCTTGTCCTGATAGCCTTGTTCCGCGGTGCATCCCTGCCATGTGCCCAGGAGAACCCCTGCGCAGTCTCTGAATTTTCCGCTGAGATCGAGCGACATCAGCATGCGATCGATCACGTAGTTGAATTCCGATACTTCTTCGATAAACAGGATTTTTCCGCGTGTGTCGATTTCATAAGGGGAGCCGAGGGCGGAAGTGAGCAGAGACAGATTCCCGCCAACCACTTCTCCTTCACAGACGCCGCCGATCAGGGTTTCAAGAGATTCCCCTTCGGGCGCCGCATAGCGGCCGAGCGGTTTCGGATTAAAGAGTGCTTGTTTGAGGTGCGTTTGCGTGTATTCGCCGGGATGATTGAAAATGTCTTCGGAATAAGCCGTAGGGCCATGAAAGGTGATGAGGCCGCATTGACGGTTGAGAGCAACGTGCAAACCGGTGATGTCGCTGTACCCTAAAAATATTTTCGGATTGTTGCGGATGAGATCGTAATCGATTTTTTCGAGCAGGCGCGGTGTACCGTACCCGCCGCGCAGGCAGAAGACGGCTTTTGCCTCGGGGTCCGCAAAGGCGGCATTGACATCTGTCGCTCGATCGACATCCGGACCGGCGAGGTGCCCGTGTCGTAGATGGCAACTGGGGTAAAATTTGGGCTTGAGCCCGAGTGATTCCAAAACAGAACGCGTCACTTCGAGATTTTCCGGCTTTATGGGAGACGAGGGCGCGACGACGGCGACGGTATCGCCGTCTTTGAGAGCGTGGGGTTTAATCATGATAGCCTCCGATTGATTTTTCTATAATTTACATGCTAAAATCGTGCCAAAATTTTGAAATGACGGAAATTTTCAAAAAAATATATTTTGGTGTGGGAAAAATGCCTCAAAACCGGCACAAAATGATCCGGGTTGCGATTGAAAAAAACGGTCGATAGTGATATAACGAATATAATAACAGAAGGAGGAGTCATTCATGGATGCATTAAAACGGGCAAGCGCTTTGCATCAGGAAGTGGGTATGATAGATGCGCACCTTGATTTAGGCGGGATTATTGACCGACGAGTCAAGCGCGGTGAGAAGCAAGTATTACAGCATTATTTTCTGGAGGATTTTAAGAAAGCAGGCGTTAAACTCGTGGTAGCGGCTATTTTCGTGGAACGCGAATTTTTGCCTGAAATGGGCTTGCGTATGGCGCTGGATCAAATCGATTCCGTTTTGGCGGACATCGAGGCATGCAGTGAGCATTTTATGCCGGTTTTTTCCGCGGATGACTTGAAAAAAGTGTGGGCTTCCGATAAAATCGGGATTATTTTATCTTTGGAAGGTGCAGAACCGATCGGAAACGATCTGAAACTTTTAAATAATTTTTATCGATTAGGTGTGCGGGGGTTCGGCGTTGCATGGAGCAGGCGAAATTACGTCGCGGACGGAAGCTATTTCGGATCGCCGGAGGAAGGCATTCGCGGCGGGTTGACACCGTTTGGAATTGAAGTCATTCGCCAGGCAGAAGCGCTTGGCATGTTCATTGATATCAGTCATCTCAATGACGAAGGGGTTGCCGACGTATTTAAGCGCGTTAAACGACCTGTCATTGCTTCCCATTCGGATTGCCGTCATTTAAACGATATTCGGAGAAATCTGACGGATAGCCAACTCGACCAAGTGGCCGCTGATGGAGGTGTTGTGGGCATCAATGCGTACAAGACAATCGTTTCACAAAACCCGGGCAAGCAAAATGTAGCCGGTCTTTGTGATCATGTTGAACATATGATTCACACCATGGGTTACGATCATGTCGGATTTGGGTTTGACCTCTGCCGTCTTTATTATGATTCGGAATCGGATGTGGACGTACTTCACGATCATAGCGAAGCACTTGAAATCACGGCGGAACTATTGCGTCGAGGACATGCCGAGGAAGATCTCAAGAAGATTATAGGAGGAAATTTCCGACGCTATTTTGAAAGTCAACTCATTTAACCGACAATTCCGGAAGGTGTTTATGGATAGTTCATTTAAACTCAATCATTTGTTTGACCTGTTGGATGAAGGCATCTTGCTGATTAATCAGGACTACCGGTTTGAATTCATCAATCAAAAAGCCAAAGACATATTGGGTTTATCCTACAAGGGTGGCCATCGATTCCACGAAAGCGGAAAGATTGTGCGAGGGGATATTGTCATCTTGGCGGACAATATCCTCGGTTGCGACGATGGCAATTTATCGCCGGAAGCTTTGGAACGGCACTTGTCGATTGAAAATGATGAAATTGAAATCGGAGATGTCATAGCGGCGATCGGCGTGTATGGAAATCGATCGGTGCAGCCAAAGTACCGTTTTTGGCGCAGTTCGGAATCGGCGCTGACGTATCGCATGAAAGAACAGTTCCTGGATTATGATGTGGAAATCTGCATTGATGAAGTGCATAAAATGATGTCCGTGATTGTGGACGATAAAGTCTATGACATGCCTTACATCTACAGCATCGGTTTTATGGTCGTCATTGACGGCAAGACCGGCCAGGTCAAGTTTTTCCAAGATACCGGATATTCTTATCGCAATGAGTCTATTCGGGAACTGTTGGAGGGTCTGCCCTTCAGGGAAAAGAAAGAAAACGGTCCCTCGGTGGATTTGATCGGGGAGAGTGTAGAGCATATCGAGGGTCTTGAAGATTTGCATCAACGCATTGATACAGCGATAAGGAATGGCGAGAGCATAAAAGGGGATATTGTAGAAATCAACCACAGGCCCGTTATTTGCAGCATTTTGCCTGCGGGAGATGCCCCGATAAACGGCGTCATTGTAAAGATTGACAGTGTGGCCGAATTGCAAGACTTTTTAAAATTGCGCAATGACATTGTCAAAAATATCATTCGCTCGGAAGATCACATTCGCGATAAAATCCGTCAGGACAATGCAAAACTACTTACGGGGATTACCGGAAGCAGTGCTTACATCAACAATGTGAAGAGCCTTGCTTACAAAGCCGCTATGACGCATACAACCGTCCTGATTACCGGAGAGAGCGGAACGGGGAAGAGCTTGCTGGCGAAGGAAATCCATCGCGTCTCCGGACGAACGGGCGAATTCATTCATGTCAATTGCGGTGCTATTCCGGAAAACCTCTTTGAAAGCGAGTTATTCGGCTACGTCAAGGGTTCTTTTTCGGGGGCATCCAATTCAGGCAAAGTCGGCTATTTTGAAGCGGCTGCCGGCGGGACAATCTTTTTGGATGAAATCGGAGAAGTTCCGGTTCACATACAAGCCAAATTGCTTCACGTTCTTCAGGAAAAGCAGTTTTATAAAATCGGTGACACAAAGCCGACGACAACGGATGCGCGGATTATCGCAGCGACCAACATCGATTTGGAAGAAGCGGTCAGTAAAGGCACATTCAGAAATGATCTCTACTATAGGGTCAATGTCTTTCCGATCAATATTCCGCCGCTTCGGAAACGCAAACGCGACTTGTATGTCCTCATCAATAACATCTTAGACGATGCGTCAAAGGAAATGGGCATTCGGGAAAAACAGCTCTCCGGAGAGGCGTTTGAGAAGATTATGAACTATGATTGGCCGGGCAACGTCAGGGAACTTGAGAATGTTTTGGTCCGGGCGGTGCTCATCAGCGAGACGAATATTGTCTATCCGGAGCACATCAATATTTCTGATGAGAATATCAATATGATCTTAAAGGATATTTTGGAGGCTACGGAGAAGAAAACGATTTTAGAGACGCTGGATGCCTGCAATTACAGCAATAAGATTACGATGCGGAAGCTTGGTATTTCAAAATCCGCTTATTATGAGAAATTAAAGAAATACAATATTGTAACGGATTCAAAATAGGCCGCCCCACAGGAAGGTTTTCCGGCAAAACGGAAAAAGGGGGCGGCCTTTTCCGTATAATCGGCAAAAATAGGAGTCTTCAATAGGTGAATGATAAGAATGTAGGGCGTAAAAAACGTTCGGATCTATCAATTTTGCGCATTCTAAATATTCTGATAACTTTTGGCATGAAATATGCATTACAGAAGACAAGTACATTTTTTAGAGATTTAGGAGGGCATTATGAAAAAAAGAATGAGCTTATTGCTGGTTGTCTTAATGTTGCTTTTGATCCCTCTGGCAGGATGTCAGGGGAGCGGAACGGAAACGACCGCTGCGGCAACAACAACAGCAGGGGGAACGGAAGCTGCTACGGAAGCAGCATCCACAGAACCGTCTGTACTCAGAATCGGAACGACAAGCGAGCCGGATTCTACGAGCCCGCTGATCGCGACTTTGTCTGCGTACAGCATTATTGCAAATGTTGTCTATAACGATTTGATCGAATACGATGACAATTTGAATCCGGTTGGCGGATTGGCTGAAAGCTGGTCGGTCAGCGACGACGGATTGACTTGGACGTACAACCTGCGCCAAGGCGTAAAATGGTTTGACGGAGAAGACTTTACGGCAGATGACGTTGTCTGGACTTACACGACACTGCTTGCCGGAGAATTTCCTCAAAGCGTTCAATTGACAGGCATTACTGCAGTTACAAAAGTAGACGATTACACAGTCGAAATGACGACAGAAGCACCGAAAGCGGATATGGAATCTGTACGCGTCGGTATTTTGCCGGAACACATTTATAAAGATAAGAGCATCGATGATCTTTATACATTTGCAGAAGAAACACCTGTCGGAACAGGGATTTACAAATTGACTGAATGGGAACCGGGTCAATACTTAAAATTCGAAGCCAACAAAGATTACTTTGGCGGCACACCGCAAGTAGATGAAGTGATCTATGTTATCTTTGCAAACACGGATACATTGATGCAAGCGTTGACGACCGGAGAGGTTGATGCGGTTACATCGGTTGCAAGCAACCAAGTAGAAACACTGGCTGCTGAAGACGGCATCGAAGTGGTTCAAGCAGCGGGCAGAAACTGGACACAACTTGGGTTCAACTGCTGGGATTCACCGGATTCATTGGGTAATCCGCTCGTTCTCGATCCTCAAATCCGTTTGGCTTGTGACTATGCCATTGACAAGCAACAAATCGTAGATCTTGCACTGAACGGCTACGGTATTGCTGCAACGTCTATGATCCCGGCTTCTGTCGGTGACTGGCATTGGGATCCGGGTAGTGAAATTCATAACTACGATCCGGAAACAGCAAAACAAATCTTAGAAGATGCCGGCTATACGGATACAAACGGCGACGGCATTCGTGAAGATGCAAACGGTAATCCGCTTGACTTCAGATTCGCGGTTATTTCCAGCTATGGTGAAGCTTACATCAAAGCATCTGCAGTTATCCAAAAGAATCTCCAAGAAATCGGCATCAATACGACCATTACAACAATGGACGGCGGTGCTCAATCCGATTTAATTTACGAACAAAACTTTGATACAGATATGTACCTGTGGGGCTGGGGCGCAGAACTCGATCCGAGCTTGAAACTGTCTGTTATGCTGACCGATCAAATCGGAAAACGCAGCGACTGCTTCTGGTCAAACTCTGAATACGATGCACTGTATGACCTCCAAGTCACTCAAGTTAATCGTGACGAACGCATCAACACCGTTCACGAAATGCAAAAAATCGTATACGAAGAAGCACCGTATATTATCCTTTACAACAAAGACACCATTGAAGCTTACAGAACAGACAAATTTGAAGGATGGACAAAAGTACCGAGCGAAATCGGAAGTACTATTTCTCAAGTCAACAAATCTTTG
>JASUTA010000119.1 GCA_030445805.1 Clostridiales bacterium | reverse complement strand
CACGCCGCCAGCGTTCATCCTGAGCCAGGATCAAACTCTTAGTTAAAGTTTGAAAACTGTTCTCATGAACACTTTTCCGTTTTTCACTTCTTGTTTAAGTTCACACATTTTCATGTGTTTCTCTCAAACGAATTGCGTTTGGTTTTTTTCTTGCGCTGTTCAATTTTCAATGTTCTGAGGTTTGCCGCACAAGCTTTTGGCTTGCGGCGGCTTTATTATAATATCACTGTTTATTTTCTATGTCAACAACTTTCACCAAGGAATTTTGTATTCATCTCTATGAATTTTTTTTAGTACATCTCACTAAATTTATTAAGACATTAACCCTACATGAGATATTAAAAAGCATGCACAAAGCATGCTTTTTCTTTTTACTGAAGGAAACAGAAATTCTATCCGCATATAGGGCTTGAACATCTTTTCTCTACTAGATATGGCGATTTCTAATAGGCAGTTGCTCATTGGAGATCTCTAATCAGATACGAAGATCGCCCGTTAATTTTTTTGCCGCATCGTAATGGTACTGTTTGAGGTACTGCGTCAATCCCTCTAAAACCTTTTTGGGGGCAAGCGGGTTTGCGAAGTTTGCCGTACCGATGGCAATGGCAGACGCACCGGCGAGCATAAATTCCACGGCATCTTCTCCTGTGGATATTCCCCCCATACCGAGAATCGGAATTTTAACTGCCGAATGAACATCATAGACCATTCTCACCGCAATCGGTTTTACGGCAGGGCCTGACAGCCCGCCGTTCCCTCGTTTTAAAAACGGCTTTCTTTTATAGATATCGATGCCCATTCCGGATAAGGTATTGATCAGTGAAATGCAATCTGCCCCTTCCGCCTCGACAATTCGTGCAATTTCTTTAATGTCGGTCACGTTGGGAGACAGTTTTACAATCAAATGTTTTTTGCTGGCCTTTCTCACTCTTTTAACGACGTCTTGAACGACGGCCGGATTGGTTCCGAAGGCCAGTCCGCCATTTTTTACATTTGGGCAGGAAATGTTCAGTTCTATTGAATCAACATCGGCATCCGATAAAAGTTCCGCCATTTGGCAGTATTCTTCAATGGTATTTCCGTTGATATTTGCGATGATTTTCAAATCATAGGATCGCAAAAACGGAATTTCATTTTCAATAAAGTAGTGTACCCCCGGATTTTGAAGGCCGACACTGTTGAGCATGCCCATCGGCGTTTCTACGATTCGGCGTCCTTCATTGCCTTCTCTTGGTTCAAGCGTAAGCCCCTTGACAGAAATCGCCGAGAGAATATTCAGATCAATCCATTCTGCGTATTCACGACCAAATCCATAAGTCCCGGAAGCGACTGTAATCGGGTTTTTCAAGGTCAATCCATTGAGATCAACGCACATGTCCGGTTGTGTTGAGGTTGAAAAGTCTTGTTTAGGCATCAAAAATAACCTCACTTCCATAAAACATAGGACCTTCTTTGCACATTCGCACGTGCTTAAATCCAAAATCGCCGGATTTTGTCTTACAGGTGCACCCAAGACATGCGCCGACCCCGCATGCCATCTTCTCTTCCATTAAGAGCTGTACAGGCACTTTTCTTTCGTTGCATGTTTTAGCCACTTGCTTGAGCATCGCTTCCGGTCCGCAAGAATAAATCATGTCATAAACGCCACTATTTAAGTGTTCTTCCAAAGGGCCTGTTACAAATCCCTTTCTGTAACCCTCTGCATTTTCCGAAACCACCTCCAAATGCGCCACGCATTTTTGAAAGGCGTCCAGCAGATAAGGCGCATCACGGAAGCCCAAAATGCAATCTGTTTGCTCAACTGAAAGATTACCGCTTTCCAGTAGGCCTTTTAAGGGTGCAATTCCGATTCCGCCTCCGACAATTAAAACGCGATGAAAAGACCCCTGATCGAATCCGTTGCCCAAAGGCCCCATGATTTCGACTTCATCTCCTACAGCTAAGTGGGACATGACTTCTGTGCCGGTTCCAAGTACTTTAACGGTAAATTCAATTTGTTTTTCATCAAAATAACTGATGGAAATCGGCCGTTTCAATAGAGGATATCCGGTCGATGATGCGGTAAAATTAAAGAATTGGCCCGGCTTCAACGTTTCAATTGTCTCAGGTCGTTCCACAATCCATTGAAAGACATCGTCCTGGAGAACTTTTTTCTCCAGTATTTTGACTTTCCCTAAAAAGCCCATATATGCATCTCCTTTTAACGTAAATCGCAGACAGGTTTCTTTTACGGTTTCTTTTACGATTACTTTTTATAATGATTGTTTTTTATAATGATTATTCTTTCTAAATGACAATCGTTTTTCTTTCTAAACAGTTTATTATCCTGCTACCAATCAAATTGTGCGGACTACCAATAGCGCTTCCCGGCTTTTTCGAGTTCGGCGTTAATGGCTTCGCGCATTTGGAGCGCCGCCTCTCTTGCCGCTTCTTTATAATCCGTTCCCGTTTTTTTGTAAGCGTATAAAATGCCTCTGGAGGAGTTCACAACAGCGCCAAGCCCGTCGCTGTTAAACGCACCGACTACATCGGCTGCCCCTCCGCCTTGAGCACCGTATCCGGGTACGAGAAAAAAGGCTCTCGGCATCCGCTTTCTGAGCGCGTCGAGTTCTTCGGGATAAGTTGCCCCAACAACGGCTCCGATGGGGGAATAGCCGGATTTCCCGGTATATTTGGCATTCCAATCGTCCACCATTTCTGCAATACGATCGTAGACATGGATATTGCCTGTAAATAAATCTTGAACTTGCGCGGAACTTTTATTGGATGTTTTAACAAGGATAAAAATACCCTTCCCATATCGGATGGCTTGTTCTACGAAAGCTCGAATGGAATCATCACCCAGATATGGGTTGACGGTTACCATGTCCGTTTCGAAAGCGGCATATCGATTTTGTCCCACTGTCGTTTGACCGAGAAATGCAGTTGCATAGGCATCGGAAGTGGTTCCAATGTCACCGCGTTTGATGTCCCCGATGACGATTAGGCCTTTTTCTTTTGCATATCGGCAGGCATCTTGGAACGCCTCAAGCCCCGGAACGCCGTATTGTTCAAAATAGGCAATTTGAGGTTTAATGGCAGGAACGACATCCGCAACGGCATCAATAATGCCTCTGTTAAAATTTTTGATCGCAGAAGCAGCACCCTCCATCGTCTCGCCGTACCGGTCAAATGCCTCTTGCAAAAGTTCTTTTGGGAAATGTTCCAGATTGGGGTCAAGTCCCACGACAATCGGCGCTTTTTTGCTGATAATCTGTTGAATAAGTTGATCACTGATCATTCGGATGCCTCTTTCTTATTTAAAATTTTTCTCACATGTATTTTTGATTCAACCCTGCCTGCATGAAGCGTGAGTCAATTATCGGATCGTTTGTAAACAATCTCTCCGCCGTAAAGGGTCATCACAACTTCGCCCTGAAACGTCCTCCCTCTAAAAGGGGTGTTCTTTCCTTTGGAGATGAATTGATCCGGTTCTACCGTTATTTGTGCCGCCAAATCCAAAAGCGTCAGGTTGGCCTTTTTTCCGATTTCAATAGAGCCCACCGAATTGATCTTGGCAATAGAGGCCGGCTTCGATGTCATCATCTCGACAAGGCGCATCATCGGCAACTGATTCTTTAAAACGAGTGTGGTATAGGCAATTGAAAATGCCGATTCAATTCCGCTGATGCCATAAGCCGCTTCAGAATACGGTTTTTGCTTGCTCTCCGCATCATGCGGTGCATGATCGGTGGCAATAATATCGACGGTTCCGTCCAAAATCGCTTTAACGACGGCCTGTCGATGGGCTTCGCTTCGAATCGGCGGATTTACTTTCGCTTGAGGATCCATCACATTAACCATGGTATCATCCAGCGCAAAGTGATGCGGCGTCGCCTCACAGGTAACAGAAATGCCCTTGGACTTAGCCTTGCGAATGGCATCAAGAGTCTCCGCTCCGCTGACGTGTCCCACGTGCAAAATACCGTCTACAGCTTCGCATAATCGAATGTCACGCTCGACGATATCGGTTTCGGCATGAAGCGGGTAAACAGAATCTTTGTATTGCCCGCTGATTCGATGGTCTTCGGAATGGGTTGTTACAAATCGACCGTATTCCCGTGCATGTTTTAATGCCGCTGCCATAAAAATTTCCGACATGGTGGTTTTCCCGTCATCCGACAAAGCGACTGCTCCCGATTCAAAAAGCGCTTTATGATCCGTCAATTTTTCTCCTGCAAGTCCGAAGGTAATCGCCCCCACAGGCAGAACTTCTATGACCGCATCTCGTTCAATAATGGCTTTTAGGGCTCTAATATGCTCCGGAGTATCCAATGCGGGCTTTGTATTGGGCATGCAAGCGACAGTAGTATACCCGCCCTTGGCGCAGGCGCGAGTTCCGGTATAAATGGTTTCTTTGTGCTCAAATCCGGGCTCTCTCAAATGGACATGAAGGTCAATGAACCCCGGCACAAGGGTAAGCCCCGTCGCATCCAAGATCTCAAACGACGCTGATTTTTCCTCCGAAAGTTCACCCGGAAGTCGAATGTCTGCAATGACACCGTCCTCAAGCACAACATCGTAATACCCTTCTGTTTTTGTTTTCGGATTGATGAGATAACCGCCTTGTATCCATGTTTTCATAGATGCCCTCCATAAAAATAAACGTCCCGACAATTTTGGCAGGACGTAGAACGTGTTCTCATTTCTGCCTTGTGAGTCTCTCGTACCCGCTTTAAAGGCTTATAAATTTTCTTAAATTTATCACAGGGACCCTTCGCTGTCAAGCCTCGTTCGATAAAAGGTTCTTTCTAAATATGAAAATAGTGTGATAAAAAAGTAATACGCTTTCACTTGACCGAATTTCCCCTTCTGTGGTATGATGTTTTCGACAAATACATCACCTTTAATTTGACCCGTGAGGTCGAAAAGGTTTCCATCATAATAGGCCAATACTATGATGCCTTCGCGACTTTGCGAAGGCTTTTTTATTGACATCACTCACTTTAATTAGATTCAGCGAAATCAAAAGGAGGACTATGTGAGACATCTTATTGAACCGGAAGATTTGGACCTTGAGGAAATCAAACAGCTCGTCAATGTTGGTATTGATATGTTTGAAAATCCAAAGGACTACGCTAAGGTCTGCGAAGGCAAAATTTTAGCTTCTCTGTTTTTCGAACCGAGTACGCGCACCAAGTTCAGCTTTGACAGCGCGATGTACCGGCTCGGCGGAAATGTCATCGGCTTCTCCGACGCTGAGACAACTTCCGCAAAAAAAGGAGAAAGTTTAGCAGATACCATTCGTGTCATGGGGTATTATGCCGATATCGTCGTTATGAGACATCCAAAGGAAGGCGCTCCTAAATTGGCTTCTCAGTATTCAAGTGTTCCGATTATCAACGGTGGAGACGGCGGGCATCAGCATCCGACGCAAACACTCACAGATCTCATCACCATTCAAAAATATAAGGGCCGCATCGACGGACACAACGTCGCTTTCTGCGGAGACCTCAAATACGGCAGAACCGTCCATTCTCTGATTCGAACTTTGGCGCGCTTCGGCAGCAAAAAATTCTATCTGGTTTCTCCGGAGGAACTTCAACTTCCAGACTCCCTAAAAAGACAACTCATTGAGCGCTACGGTGTAGAACTCGTAGAAGTTCATTTTATTGAAGAGGTTATCGAGGAAATTGATATTCTCTATATGACTCGTATTCAAAAAGAGCGTTTCTTTAATGAAGCCGATTATTTAAAACTCAAAGATTCATTCAAACTGACACGGGATAAGCTCAAACCTGCCAAACCGGATATGATCGTCATGCACCCATTACCGAGGGTCAATGAAATCGGTTATGATGTGGATGAGGATCCGCGGGCAATCTACTTTGAGCAATCTCAACTCGGCGTTTACATTCGGATGGCGTTAATTTCAAAATTATTGGAGGTGGGACCTTATGCTAGAGGTTAAAGGGATTGAAAACGGTATCGTACTCGATCACATCAGCGCAGGAAACGGTCTTAAAATATTCAATGAACTCTTTTCTGAGACAGAGTGCCCGGTGGTTCTTTTGATGAATGTCAAAAGCAAAGTGCTCGGTCGAAAAGATATTATTAAAATTGAAGATACTTTCGATGTCAATATGGATTTACTCGGCCTGATCGATAAAAACATTACGGTCAATATCATTAAAGACGGTGTCCTCATAGAAAAGAAATTCGCATCGGTGCCCGCGACAATCAAAGGCGGCATTAAGTGCCAGAATCCCCGTTGTATTTCTCATACGGACGATTATGCCGTTCCGACATTTACATTGGTCAAGGCCAACGGGAAATTGGAATATGAATGCTCTTATTGCGAGGAAATCTCGATTTATCGGTTTTAAATAACGAGATTGGCTTCTCCGGGAACAATAAGAAAACAACTATACAACAGAAAAATCCGAATGCAGCCCGCATTCGGATTTTTTTGACGATTTATGGCTTATCCCAATATCTTTTTTATCACATGCTCTGCCGCTTTTATGCCGTCTACTGCCGAAGACGTAATTCCGCCGGCATAGCCCGCACCTTCCCCGCAAGGAAAAAATCCGGGCAACGAAACGGATTCACCCGAATCAGGACGCCTGACCATTCGAATAGGCGCAGAACTCCTCGATTCCACGGCGGTCAATATGGCCCTTGGATCATCAAACCCCGGAATTTGATTTCCAAAATGTACAATGGCTTCTTTCAGAGCTTCTGAAATAAAGAGCGGCAATACCTCTGTCAAGGCTGTCTCCGCAACATTTGGGCGGTAACTTGCCGACATTTCCGAAAATGCCGTTTCGTAATCTACGCCCAGCGCCTTATAATAGGCTCTGTTTTCCTGTACTTTTTCGGAAGTCATGGCATTTCCGCAAAATGTCCCAACCCGTTCACTCGGTGCGGAATAATTGCGTCCGCCGACTTCAAAGGACTTTCTTTCAAGCTTTTCCTGAAACGCAACCCCTGCCAGTACATCATCCGATTCAAAATCATCGGGTTCGACTGTAACCAATAGTGCACTGTTGGCATTGTATAAATCCCGAGCGTGATAACTCATGCCGTTGACAACCAGTCCACCCGATTCGGAAGCCGAAGCCACCACCAATCCGCCGGGGCACATGCAAAATGAATAAACCCCTCTTCCGGAATGGCTTTTGTAAGTCAGCTTATATTCGGCACTCCCCAGCTCAGAGTTCATATGCTGTACCCCATATTGCGCGGCATTAATCAGCACTTGTGGATGTTCTATTCTTACACCGACCGCAAAAGGTTTTGCCTCAAGCGCAACGGCTTCTTTTTTCATCAATCGATAAAATTCACGGGCACTGTGTCCCACTGCGGCAATGACATAGGCGGTTTTAAATTCTTGCCCGGATTTTGTCCGCAAGGAACAAATGTGACCTTCAGCATCCCTTTGAAAGTCAACTACTTCAGACTCAAAATAAATTTTGCCTCCGAGCTGTTCTATTTCTTGCCGCAGTTTTTTGACGACATGCCTCAGCACATCCGTTCCGATATGCGGTTTATTTCTATAGCGAATATCCTCCGGCGCTCCCGCCTGAATAAAGGCTTCCAAAATCAATTCAATGCGCCTGTCTTTGATCCGCGTCGTCAGCTTTCCGTCCGAAAAAGCCCCTGCACCGCCTTCGCCGAATTGAACATTTGTATCGGGATTCAGTTTTCCGGTTTCCCAAAATTGCTCTACCGCCTGTGCCCTTTGATCGATGGCCGCACCCTTTTCAAGAATAATCGGAGCAGCACCTGCCCTTGCCAATTGCAGGGCAGCAAAAATACCTGCGGGGCCGAACCCGATGACCACCGGGCGACCGCCTTCTTTCTGAGAAGTCTTTTCCCGAATGGTCTGCAACGCTTCGTTGGAAAGCGTCTCATCCAACCACTGAAAAGGCTCCGGCGAAAGTGCGACTTGTTTTTTGGGTGGTCGCTTCACTTTCACATCTAGACTATAGGAAAAAACAATCTCTTTTCGGGCATCAATCGATTCCCGAACAATGGTATACTCTAAAATGTCTTCTTTTTTAAGCCCCAACTTTTTG
>JASUTA010000118.1 GCA_030445805.1 Clostridiales bacterium | reverse complement strand
ACGTCAGTCGTTCGAGATCGTAGACTTCTTTGAGATGGGTTCTCAAATCACTTCTGAGCATCAGATCGTCTTTTAAAGCCCCTACCGCATCCAGTCGTTTTTTTACAGAACCGGCATCAAGAAGCGGTTCTTCTATCCATGCTTTGAGTTTTCGAGCCCCCATAGCCGTACAGGTTTTGTCCAATACCCAGAGCAGACTTCCACGCTTTTCTTTACTGCGCATGGTCTCAACGAGCTCGAGATTGCGTCTCGTAAACTTGTCGAGCACCATGAATTCGGATGCCCCGTATATTTCAATCCTCGCAATGTGAGCGAGCGGTACTTTTGCGGTCTCTTCAATGTAAGCGAGCAGTGCACCGCTTGCAACAGCCGCTTCCGGATAATCCGAAAAGCCGAGGCTCTCCGTTGAGAAAACGTTTAAAACGCGCGTGATGGTCTGATCTGCCGACTCAGGTTGAAACGCGTAATCGAGGTACGGCGTCAAGACAATTCCGGACGCATCCAGAACGTTTTGAAAACTTTTGGGAACCGCGTAGCGATTCGGAATAAGCAATTCACTGGGTTCTATTTTCAAAAGTTCATCAATGAGATCCGCTTCTCTTCTGATGACAGTGGTCTTGAAATGGCCCGTGGTAATATCGCAATAAGCGACGCCTGCTCCGCTCTCGTCGGGATAGAGTGCCGCCACGTAATTGTTATTTGAAGCGTCCAGCATCTCAGGGTCCGTTACGGTTCCCGGCGTGATAATACGCGTGACTTCGCGTTTGACAATCCCTTTTGCCAGCGCGGGATCTTCCATTTGCTCACAGATCGCAATTTTAATGCCCTGATCGACAAATTTTTTGATGTAGACATCTACCGCATGATACGGCACACCGCAAAGCGGCGCTTTTTCTTCAAGTCCGCAGGCCCTGGAAGTCAATGTAATTTCAAGGGCTTTCGACGCGCGCACGGCATCGTCAAAAAACATTTCATAGAAGTCGCCCAGACGGTACATCAAAATGTAATCCATGTACTGCTCTTTGATTTCAAAGTACTGACGCATCATCGGCGTCAGCTTGCTCTTGTCAATATTGGTCATGTTATTTTTATCATGATTTGTCATGACTGCTCCCATCACTGCTTTTTCAGTGTGCAAATGCACTCTTTCAGATGCGTTCTCCATAAAGGGAGAACAATTTCGGCCGCGTGATTTTGACCTGAATGGTCTCACCGATCCAAGACGCTTCCCCCGGGAAATTTACGGTATGACTTTGCGACGTTCGCCCCATGAGTATCGCGGGATTGTTCTTGGAAGGGCCCTCCACTAAGACTTCAAAGACCGTGTCCTTATAGCTTTTCATGCGCGCGTTGATCATCGGATTCAGTACTTTCAGCAACCGATCAATTCGGGCATGCTTTTCCGCTTCCGGGACTTGGTCCGGCAGCGTTGCCGCAGGCGTTCCCGTACGTCTGGAATAGAGATACGTAAACGCAGAGTCATAATTGACACGGCGTATGATATCGAGTGTTTCTTCAAAATCGGCTTCTGTTTCCCCGGGGAATCCGACGATAATATCCGTTGAAATTCCAACATCCGGCATGAGCGCACGTGCTCTATCTACAATGTCGAGGTATTGTTCTCTGGTGTAATGTCGATTCATGTTCTTAAGAATTCTATTGCTCCCCGCCTGAATCGGAAGATGTAAAGACTTGCAAATCTTATCGTTTGAAGCCATCAATTCAAGTAATTTTTGTGAAATGTCTTTCGGATGAGAAGTCATAAAGCGAATGCGCTCAATGCCCTCTACCTCGGAAACGCGCTCCAGCAAATCGGCAAAGTCTATCACCGGTTTCAACGTTTTTCCGTAAGAATTGACATTTTGTCCAAGGAGCATAATTTCTTTGGTGCCTTCCGCCGCCATTGTCGCCACTTCTTCCAGGATATCCTCGGGACGTCTGCTACGCTCTCTTCCGCGGGTATACGGAACAATACAATACGCACAGAAGTTGTTACATCCATACATAATATTGACAAATCCTTTGAGGGATTTTTTTCGATTAACCTGCAAGCCTTCTATGACTTGTCCTTCTGTATCCCACACTTCAATGACGGTTTTGTCGGCATGCATTGCCTCCGATAAAAGCCCCGGAAAATGGTGCAAATTGTGTGTGCCGAAAACAAGATCGACATACGCGTATTTATGCTTAATGGCCTCAACTACATGCGGTTGCTGCATCATACATCCACAGACGGCGAGAATCAGATTTGGATTCTTCTTTTTTAAATTTTTGACGCGCCCAAGATTGCCATATACTTTGAGTTCCGCATTTTCGCGGACACAACACGTATTAAATACAATCAAATCGGCATCTTCCATTTTTTCCGTCATCACGTATCCCATGTCCATCAGCATGGCATCGAGCTTCTCAGAGTCATGCTCATTCATCTGGCAGCCATAGGTCTTGATGCAGGCTCTTTTTCGGTATCCGGTTTCTTCAAAATATTGATCCACAGAAGCCTTGATTTCACGAATTTTCACATCGTTTTCCTCGAGAATCGACTCAACAGACTGAATCGAAATCGGAACTCTATTTGACATTTATTTCTCCTGTTCTTTCGCTGGTCTTTCACTGGTCTTTCGCATTAAAAAGAGGGAGTGCCCTCCCTCTTCAATTATATCAATTCTCATTTACAAAGACAAATCTATAATTTTGAGCAAAAAGCACCGATTCGGTCGATCCCCTCAATGATGTTTTCCATGCTTGTCGCATAAGAAAGTCGAACATATCGATCTGCATTAAAGGCGATGCCCGGAATAACCGCAACTTTTTCGTCATCAAGAAGTGCGGCAGAAAAATCCATAGAGTTTGAAATCACTTTGCCTGCAAACGTTTTGCCGATACATTTTGAAATGTCTACCATCACGTAAAAGGCCCCTTTCGGAACGACGCAGTCCAGCATCGGTATCGCCTCAATGCGTTTAACCATTTCCAGACGCCTTTCGTCAAATGCCTTTCGCATGACTTCAATCGTATCCTGTGGGCCAGTCAATGCTTCAATACTGGCATATTGCGCAATGGTATTCGGATTTGATGTCGCATGGGATTGAATATTGCCCATGATTTTTGCGATGGCCTCGCTTGACGCCGTGTACCCAATGCGCCATCCCGTCATGGCATAAGCCTTACTCATTCCGTTGATAACAATCGTACGCGCATAGAGATCAGGTGAAAGCGATGCAATACTTGTATGCGTTTCACCGTAAATGAGTTTTTCATAAATTTCATCCGAAAGAATGTATAAATCGTGTTTTTCGGCAACTGCCCCGATTGCTTCGAGAAGTGCTTTGTCGTATACGGCACCCGTCGGATTATTCGGGCTGTTTAATATAATGGCTTTTGTCTTTTCAGACACGGCCGATTCAATGTCTTCAGCTGTCGGCTTGAATCCGGATCCGGCAGATGTTTCCACAATCACAGGAACGGCATCCGCCAATTTGATGAGTTCATAATAACTCACCCAATACGGAGAGGGCAAAATCACTTCATCTCCGGGGTTGCAAAGCGCTTGAAGCGTATTGAACAGCGATTGTTTTGCACCGGTTGAAACGACGATTTGCGACGGTTTGTAGTCAAGTCCGTTGTCCGTTTTTAATTTTTCACAAATGGCCGCTTTGAGCGCCGGAAGTCCGGATGCCTCTGTGTATCCGATTCCACCCGCAGTGATGCGTTCACATGCCGCCGTTCTGATATTTTCAGGTGTATTAAAATCGGGTTCCCCCGCGCCAAAACTGACGACATCAACGCCCTGTTGCTTAAGCTGTTTTGCCTTAGCGGTGATAGCCAATGTCATGGAACTGGAAATCGCCGAATTTTTACTGGATAATATTTTCATTTTTATGCCTCCACCCCGTTATATTTCTGGATTTGCATTCATTATAGCAATTGAACGGGCTTTTGTATACACTAAAAAGTCACATAGGCCGCTTGTGTCGGCGCCGCATCCCCTATGCGTTTGTAACGCTCTCCGTCATATTGATAAATCACGTGTGTGGCATTTTTGCTCACCGAGTAATTGGCGATTGCAGAAACCGGTTCTTCGGCAAAAATCAGTTGAAGAATCATAAGCGTCAGCCCATGGCTCACAATCAATATGCGACGCCCATCTCCCTTTTCTTGTTCCTTTTCAGTCATTTCTTTTAAAAAGGTCGTGACGCGATCATAAACATCCTGATAATTTTCTCCGTCCCGTCGATCAAATGCCGTTGGAGATAGCATGTATTTTTCATATTCATCCGGATACAGTGCCCTGATTTCATCAAAATTTTTGCCTTGCCAATTTCCCAAATTGATCTCCATCAAGCGCTCATCGTAACAAACCTCTTCTTCTGTCAAATGATCAAATGCCACTTTTAACGTCTGTGCTGCCCGGCCGCTCGGTGAACAATAGAATGCATCAAAATGCACGTCCCGCAAAGCATCTCCCAAATTTTTTGCCGCGGATATTCCCTTCTCCGTCAGCGGAGAGTCCAACCATCCTTGAAGCCTCTTCTCCACATTCCACGCCGTTTCACCGTGTCTAACCATATAAATTTCAAGCATTTTTTCTTTCCTCCCGACCCATTATGACTTTAATTCATCTATTCATTACTTCCAATAATTTATTCATTCATTGTATAGGTTTTTATACCCGATTATGTTATGATATCTGTGATACATATGTAGAAATTTAAACGGAGGCGATATCATGAAACCATCTACCCGGCTTTCTAAAATGCAGGAATCTCCTATCAGGAAACTCGTTCCGATTGCCGAGAAAGCCAAGAAAAGCGGCAAAAAAATCTACCACCTCAACATCGGCCAACCCGACATTGAAACGCCGGCGGCCTTTTTAGAAGCGATAAAGTCTTTTGATCAAAAGACCATTGCCTACTCTTTTTCACAGGGTGAACCTTCTCTCATCCGCGCCATGATCGGCTATTATGAAAAACACGGCATTCATTTTGCCGAAAATGAGCTTCTCGTCACAAACGGCGGAAGTGAAGCATTGCTCTTCTCGATCATTGCAACAACAGATCCCGGCGATGAAATTCTCGTACCGGAACCCTTTTACACCAATTACAACGGTTTTTCCCTTCCTGTGGGCGTTACCGTGAAACCGATCACAACGTCTCCGATGGACGGATTCAGATTGCCTGATCTTGCAACACTCGAATCTTATCTGACTCCGAAAACCAAAACTGTTCTTTTGTCCAATCCGGGCAATCCGACCGGCGTCGTCTATACAAGTGATGAAGTCAAACGCATTGCCGAACTGGCCATAAAACACGACCTTTTTATCATTGCGGATGAAGTCTACCGCGAATTTGTCTATGATGGTTTTGAATACACCAGCTTCGCCTCTGTGCCGGAAATTGAAGATCGTCTTCTACTTGTAGACAGTATCTCCAAACGTTTTTCAGCTTGCGGTGCAAGAATCGGACTCGTTGCTTCTAAAAACCATGACATCATTTCCGGTATTTTAAAACTTTGCATGAGTCGTCTTTGTGTTCCGACCCTTGAACAAATCGGCGCCGAAGCCCTTTACAGTGTACCTCAGACTTATTTTGACACCGTCAATACAGAATACCGCGCACGACGGGACATCGTTTATGAAGCACTCAATCAAATAGACGGCGTTGTCTGTGAAAAACCGCGCGGTGCCTTTTACGTTGTTGCGAAGCTTCCCGTGGACGATGCAGAAAAATTTGCAATTTGGTTGCTCGAAGACTATGAAAACAATGGTGAAAGCGTTATGTTTGCTCCGGCAGCGGGCTTCTATGCAACACCGGGTTTGGGCGTCGATGAAGTCAGAATCGCCTACATTTTAAACCAGGATTCTTTAAAACGCGCCATGGCCATTTTGGATGCCGCATTAAAAGTCTATCCCGGACGAAAAAAATAAGCTGTTATTTGTCGTGAAAGACTGATCAATAACCGCTGTAAATCATTAAGAATGATAACATAAGGAACTGCCGAAGGCAGTTCCTTATTTATTTACTCGTATTCATACCATGAATCATCCGATGCCACAGATACACCTTGCACATTGAGTTCTTGATACGACGTCACATGATTTTCGATCGCCATGCGTCGCAATTCAATATAAAGCTGTGCCTTCGTTGCATCTACATAAGGATTGACGAAAACGACGCCGATGCCAAAGAGCAGGCTTCCCAAAATGTACCACCCAATAAAGGATACATCCAGAACGAACATCTCCCATTTCTGTCCCATAGTCATCGCTTCGCTGAGCTCAATCGCACGTCGACGATCTATTTCAGGATTGTCCGACAAAATATAAGGCACCATAGCATAAGCATAGGACTTAATAATCCCCGGAATAATCAACAGTAAATAAAAGAAAAAGTTAAGCAATCCCCGATACAGCATGGTGACAACAATATGAAGGTATTGTTCCGAACGAAAGACAAAGGTCAAATGGCCCCAAGACGTGTCTTCACTTTCAGCCCCTTTTAAGAAGAAACGATTCCCGCCGACCTGAAACGGGTAGGCAACAAACACTTTAAAAGCAAGAGCCGCAAGCACTAAAATAGTGACAATCCCAACTCCTATAGCCAAGTGCCAAACCGGAATTACACTGAAAAAATTGCCAACCGAATCTGCAACCGTCGTACTGTCAAACTGAACGCCGTCGGTTGAAACCCCACTGCGTCCGCCACCACCGCCGCTTCCGGAAACCAAAAAAATGACCAAGCTGACGACAAAAGCGCGCCAATAATTGCCCTTTAAAAATGCCTTTGCACGATCTTTCAGCGCTTTACGAGACCACATAAATCCTCCTCATTCATAAGATGATTGTATTAAGTAAATGTGTCGACAATATACCACTTGGTATTTAAAGAAAGATCCACATCAAAATACATGCGTTTGAGATTGCCATGCTGTGGTGTAAAAACCCTGATTTTAGGGCTTTCAGGATACAATTTATTTTGATGAAGCACAATCCCGCGATGCCCGGAATTTAAAATAACACCGGTTCCGGTCGGATAAATGCTGATGTGTTTGGCAAAGGCTTCCATGACTTGAGCATCAAAATGCAGATCTCCCAAATGCGTAATTTCTCTAAAAACTTTATCCGGTGATGATTTTTTTTGATAGACCCGATCGTTGGACATGGCATCATATACGTCAGCAACAGCGGCAATACGCGCAAAAATAGGGATTTCTGTCCCCTTGAGTCCTTCTAAATAGCCAGTTCCGTTATATTTCTCATGGTGATAAAGTGCAATCAATGCCGCCTCTTCCGGCATATCGGTTTGTGAAAGAATATCGTAGCCATACTGCGCATGCTTTTTGGCTTCCATAAACTCTTCCAGCGTCAGTTTTGACGGTTTCTTCAATATGCTTTCGGGAACCATAATCTTGCCGATATCATGGAGCATTGCACCCATACCGAGATTTTTTAACTCAGATTTCTTGAAACCGAGTTCAATACCGATGACCATTGACAGGACGCCGACATTGACTGAGTGTTGATAGGTGTAGTCATCCACGGATCGCAACTGGGACAGCGCAAAGACAAAATCACGCTGTTCGAGAAGTTGTTCGATCATATTTTCTACAATTTTACCTATTTTGTAAATATCTCCATTGCTGACAGAGCGAAAACGCATCATTGTCTTTTTAATTTGTGCCTGTGCGTGAATACGCGTTTTTTCGTGAATGACATCCTGAATATTAAGCGATCTATGAATTTTTTTAACCGTTTCAGGCGAGAGAGACCCATCGGGTTCTATAAATATCTCTTGAATCCCAGCCTCTCGGAAACGTGTAATATACTGTTCTCTGAACATTGTTCCCCGTTTAACAAGAAGAACCCCGTCCATCCCGTAGACATCTTCTGCAATGATTGCACCTGGTGCTACACCGTCTATGAAAATCTTTTGCATCTTTGCTCCATACTGACCGTATTTTTCACCCAATCATTATTTTGATGCATCTTCCCCCAAAATGCTTTGAAGCATCATTTGACACAACAAGTTGCTATAAGTTTTATGTTAATCCGCAACATATGGTTATAAGTTATTTTAACATATTCAAAAGCATTTGAACATTTATAATGAAAGTTTTAACATAAAAAAGCGCCTTTTTTTAAAAAAAGG
>JASUTA010000117.1 GCA_030445805.1 Clostridiales bacterium | reverse complement strand
GCTTCCAATATTGTCGCCCTTGAATTTTTGAAAAAAATATCCGTTCAGGAAGTGGAAAACAAGTATAAAGTTGAGTTTTTTGACGACTTGATTTCACTGGATGAACACCGGCGGTCAAAAGCCATTGAACGCGCCGGAAGCTTTCGATTCTCAGACGGTGCCGGATACGGCGTCATTCTTGTTTCGGTGATGAGCAAGCAAGGACCGGAAACGTCGGATAAACTGCTTAAAGCGGCTTATTTGACGGAGCTCATTTGCAAGGATATGGGTCGCCCGTATCTGATCCTGACAAAAGGGGACAACATCGTGATTACGGTGATGCTTAAGGAAGGCGAGACATCGTCGGTGGTTAAGCGATACACCCGCTATATTCATGAAATCCTAAAAAATAAAATGAAGAAAAATCAGGTTAAGATCGGCGCCGGACGTTTTTATAAGGGACTGAATCAAGTGTATATGAGCCTTATTGATGCGCATAAAGCGCTGGACGGCGCCAAAAATTACCTCGAAGAAGAAGTGGTCTTTTTTGAAGAGATGGGCATTTACAAAATTCTTTCCAACAGTGCCATCCGATCGGAATTGGAACTTTTCTACAGAGAAGTTTTAGAGCCGCTTGTGCTCTATGATCTGAAAAAGGACACGGAACTCGTCAAGACGCTGGAAGTGTACTTTGAGTGCAATGGCAATCTTAAGCGGATGTCCGAAGTGCTCTTTACGCATTATAATACGATTTTGTATCGCCTGAATCGAATTCAGGAAATTATTCAAATCAATTTGGATGACGAAGAGAGCCGTTTTTCTGTTCAGACGGCATTAAAAGTGCATAAGATCTTCAAGCTCTAAACAGGAAGGGAGAAAAGCATGGATTACTCAGAAGCGGAAACGTCTATTTTGGAACGCGTTTTTCCTGAATTGCCGGAACATCCCGGCTTTGAACCCAATATCAGGCGCGCGCCGAAACGCGCGCTTCATTTGACGAAATCGGAAATGGTGCTGGCCGTTCAAAACGCGTTGCGCTATGTTCCGAAAAAATGGCATGAAACGTTGGCACCGGAGTTTTTAGAGGAATTGTTGACGCGCGGCCGCATTTACGGATACCGTTTTAGGCCGAAAGGCAATATCAGCGGGAAACCGATTGATGAATACCCGGGAAAGATTATTGAAGGTCGCGCCGTACAGGTGATGATCGACAACAACCTTGACTTTGAAATTGCCCTGTATCCGTATGAGCTCGTTACTTACGGTGAAACGGGGAGCGTTTGTCAAAATTGGATGCAGTATCACCTCATTCGATATTATCTGCAAAAGATGACAGACGAGCAGACACTGGTCATGCAGTCCGGTCATCCACTCGGGCTTTTTCAGTCGCCGAAATCGGCGCCGAGGGTTATTATTACCAATGGGCTGATGGTCGGCTTGTTTGATGATCTCGAAAATTGGAACAGAGCCGCGGCACTCGGCGTTGCTTCTTACGGGCAGATGACCGCAGGGGGCTGGATGTACATCGGTCCGCAAGGCATTGTCCACGGGACGTATTCGACGCTTCTCAACGCGGGGCGCGACAAACTCGGTATTCCGGAACAAGAGAATTTGAAAGGGCATTTGTTTATTTCCTCCGGTCTCGGCGGGATGAGCGGTGCTCAGGGAAAAGCGGTCGTCATTGCGGGCGGCGTCGGCATCATTGCGGAAGTAGACGGCTCCAGAATTGATACGCGCCACCGCCAAGGTTGGGTGGATGCGGTTGTCAATACGCCGGAAGAGGCCTTCGAACGCGCCAAAAAACATATGACGGAAGGAACCCCTGCGGCCATCGCCTTCCACGGCAATATTGTGGATTTGCTCGAATACGCCGTGAAGTCCGGGGAACCCATTGAACTTTTGTCGGATCAAACGTCTTGTCACAATGTCTATGAGGGCGGGTATTGCCCGGCGGGGATGACGTTTGAAGCGCGCACGGAAGCCCTTGCAAATGATCCGGAAGGATTTGCTACCGCTGTGAATGCCAGCTTGAAGCGGCATTATGAAGCCATCAAAGTCCTGACGCAACGCGGCACATATTTCTTTGATTACGGCAACAGCTTTATGAAGGCGATTTTCGATGCCGGTGTTTCGGAGATCTGTAAAAATGGTGTCAATACGCTGGATGGGTTTATTTGGCCGTCTTATGTGGAAGACATTATGGGGCCGATTCTTTTCGATTACGGGTACGGCCCGTTCCGCTGGGTTTGTTTGAGCGGATCGGATGCAGATTTGGATAAAACCGATGCGGCGGCGATGGCTTGTATTGATCCGGACAGACGTTTTCAAGACCGTGACAACTGGATGTGGATCAGAGATGCCAAGAAAAATCGGCTTGTCGTCGGCACAAAGGCGCGCATTCTGTATCAGGATGCCATGGGACGCCTGAAAATTGCACTGAAATTCAATGAAATGGTCCGGAACGGAGAAATCGGCCCGGTGATGCTCGGAAGAGACCACCACGATACGGGCGGAACGGATTCTCCGTTTAGAGAAACGTCTAACATCAAAGACGGCTCCAATATTATGGCGGACATGGCAACGCATATTTTTGCCGGAAATGCGGCACGCGGCATGAGCATGGTGGCGCTTCACAACGGTGGCGGCGTCGGTATCGGAAAGGCCATCAACGGTGGATTCGGCATGGTACTCGACGGCAGTGCGCGCGTGGATGAAATTTTGAAAAACGCCGTTCCGTGGGATGTTATGGGCGGTGTTGCAAGGCGCGCTTGGGCGAGAAACCCACATGCTTATGAGACGGCACAGGCTTACAATGCCATGAGAGAAAACGATCAGATCACGCTCCCGCAAATTGCGGATGAAAAAGCCATTGAAGCGCTTTTGGACACGATGGCCGATAAAGCGGATATATAGGAGGAAAGCGGATGAAAACAGACGTTCAAATTGCTCAAGAAGCGACGATGAAACCCATTTCTGAAATTGCAAAATCGGTTGGCATTGATGCCTCTTCTGTAGAACTCTATGGCAATTATAAGGCGAAAATCGGACTCGAAGTACTGGAAAGCCGCGCAGATGTTCCGGACGGGAAGCTCATTCTCGTAACGGCGATCAACCCGACCGCCGCAGGAGAAGGCAAGACAACCGTCAACGTTGGACTCAGTATGGGCCTTAATAAAATAGGAAAGAAAACATTTACCGCACTCAGAGAACCGTCTCTCGGACCTTGCTTTGGGGTCAAAGGCGGGGCTGCGGGCGGCGGCTACGCACAGGTGCTCCCCATGGAAGACATCAACCTCCACTTCACGGGAGATATCCACGCGGTTACGACGGCAAACAACCTTTTGGCGGCAATGATTGATAACCATTTGCATCAAGGAAATCCGCTGGGACTTGACCCGAACCGTATTGTCTGGCGTCGGGCGATGGACATGAATGACCGATCGCTTCGCAATACCGTTGTCGGACTCGGCGGCAAGACCAATGGCGTCACCCGAGAAGACGGATTTGATATTTCGGTGGCATCGGAAGTCATGGCGATTCTCTGCCTTGCAGACGATCTCACGGACTTGAAAGCGCGCCTTGCCAAAATGGTGGTGGGGTATACTTACGACAATAAACCGGTAACGGCGGACGCACTTGAAGCGGTAGGCGCCATGGCACTGCTTTTGAAAGATGCGATTAAACCCAATCTCGTTCAGACGCTTGAAAATACGCCGGCATTTGTTCACGGTGGGCCGTTTGCGAATATTGCCCACGGCTGTAACTCTGTTGTTGCGACGAAGACGGCTCTCAAACTGGCGGATTACGTCGTTACGGAAGCCGGATTCGGTGCCGATCTCGGTGCGGAAAAATTCTTTAACATCAAATGCCGTGCGGCTGAACTCAAACCGGCGGCAGCGGTAGTCGTCGCGACGGTAAAAGCACTTAAAAAACACGGTGGCGTCGATAAAAAAGATTTATCTGCCGAAAACCTTGAAGCGCTGAAAGCCGGATTCGGCAATCTCAAGCGCCACGTGGAAAACGTCCGAAAATTCGGTGTCCCGGCAGTCGTTGCCATCAATGAATTTCCGACGGATACCCCTGCGGAACTCGATCTTTTGGATGCGCTTTGCCGCGAGATGGACGTTCCGGTTGTCTTGACGCAAGTTTGGGCAAAGGGCGGGGAAGGCGCAATTGCACTGGCTGAGAAGGTCGTCGAACTGGCGGAAAGCGGAAAGGCTGATTTTAAACCGCTCTATCCTCTGAACGTTCCGATTCGTGAAAAAATTGAAACAATCGCCAAAGAAATTTACCGTGCGGATGGTGTGGACTTTGCACCGAAGGCACTGAAGGCCATGAAAAAACTCGAAGAAGACGGATTTGGGGAATTGCCGATCTGTATGGCAAAGACGCAGTATTCCTTCTCGGATCAGCCGGAACTGCTCGGTGCGCCGACCGGATTTACGGTGACGATTAACGATATCAAAATTTCTGCGGGAGCGGGCTTCATCATTCCGATGGCGGGTGATATTATGCGCATGCCGGGCTTACCGAAAGTGCCTGCGGCAACGAAGATTGATATTTTAGAGGATGGCGAAATCATCGGACTCTTCTAGGAAGGATTCGTCATGAAGGGTTACCACAAAGGCATTATCACAAAGGCATTATCCTGCAAAGCAGGTTTTCACGACTTATGATTTTTTAGAACCCGGTTTTTACCGGGTTCTTTTTTTATGCGATTAAGAATATTCGTATGAACTGTGGCAAAATGACAAAGGATGGGGCAAATCGGCGGCAAAAATACTGGAAATATTGTGTAAAGTCGGTGCTGAATATTAAAAAGACGAAAAATATCAAAAAATAGATCGAAAAAATTTGTGATTTGTTCGTGATTTTGATAGAATTTATTCTGTGATTGTATAGAAATTTTGGAGGGTAGAGTATTATGGAGAAAAATTCCGGTTTTTTCGAGAAGGCGTTTCGCCTGAAGGCGCATAAAACGACGACACGAACGGAAATCATTGCAGGATTTACAACATTTATGACCATGGCGTACATTTTGGTTGTCAATCCGGCGATTTTAAGCGATGCCGGTATGGACTTTATGAAAGTCTTTACGGCAACGGCGCTGGCATCTATTATTGCGACACTGGTGATGGGGCTTGTGGCCAATCTGCCGTTTGCACTTGCACCGGGTATGGGGCTCAACGCCTTTTTTACGTATACCGTTGTGCTCGGCATGGGGAAATCTCCCGAATTTGCCTTGACGGCTGTTTTTCTTGAAGGTCTTATCTTTATTTTATTGACGTTTTTAAATGTTAGGGAAGCCATCATCAATTCTATTCCCGAAAACATCAAGAAAGCGATTTCGGTTGGAATCGGTTTGTTCATCGCGTTTATCGGCCTTGCCAATGCGGGCATTATTGTGGCCGATCCTTCCACGTTGGTGACACTTGGTGATGTAACGAGCGGCGGTGCGCTTCTGGCGGTCATAGGACTGATTATCGCAGGGGTTTTACTGGCGTTTAATGTGCGCGGGGCACTTTTTATCGGTATTTTGGCAACGACGGCAATCGGTATTCCGATGGGCATTACGGAATTGCCGAAACAGGTGGTTCAAATGCCGGCGGCACCGTACTTTTTCCATTTTTCAATGCAGGATATTTTTTCATTTGATATGGTGGTCGTCCTATTTGTCTTCTTGTTTGTAGATATGTTTGATACGGTAGGGACGCTGATCGGGGTTTCGACCAAGGCGGGAATGCTGACAGAAGACGGCAAAGTGCCGAATGCCAAAAAGGCGCTCTTTGCCGATGCCGTCGGAACGACGGTGGGTGCGATTTTGGGAACCTCTACGGTAACGACTTATGTGGAGTCGGCTTCCGGCGTCGCCGAAGGCGGCAGAACCGGGCTTACGGCGGTGACGACAGCCGCGTTGTTCTTTGTGGCGTTGTTCCTGTCTCCGATTTTTATTATGATTCCGGGAGCGGCGACGGCACCGGCTTTGATTCTGGTCGGACTATTCATGATGAGCCCGGTGAAAGAAATCGACTTCTTCGATTTCACGGAAGCCATTCCGGCATTTTTGACGATTGTTATGATGCCGCTTGCGTATTCCATTTCTGAGGGGATTGTTTTTGGGATTCTCTCTTATGCTGTTTTAAAACTGGCGACGAATCGTTACAAAGAGGTGCATCCGCTGACATGGTTGATCGCGCTGTTCTTTGTTTTAAAATTAATTGTCGCTTAGCATCAAAACAGTGCAATCCTCATCAAAGCATTGCAACAATTAGGATGCGGATAGGCTGGATGGGCACGACTTAGTATAAAAACAATCACATGATGAATGGAAAGGACCCTTTTATTGATGCGCAGCACTAAAAAATAATAGGGTCTTTTTTGATAGGGTTCTTCACGGGAACCATGTATATTTCCAGGAATCATGTATAATAGAAGTGAGACATTTTTTAAGGAAGAATGTGACATGGCGTGATCGTTACAGAATGATCGCGGTGTTTTGTATAAAAGGTGTACCGAGAAGTGTATTGAGAAGGGTTAGGTTTTTTGCACATATGAAAATTTCATCGAGATATTTTTCTCCGGAGGATACTTTCGAGTGCGGGCAATGCTTTCGCTGGCAAAAAAAGGACGACGGGACATATATCGGCGTTGTAGACCATGCGGTGGTTGAGGTGTCTCCGATGGGCACGGACTATGAACTGTCTGTTGTCGCCGGAGAGATTGCTGAAGATCGACTGACGCATTATTTTGATTTGGAGACAGACTATGCACCGATTTGTGACTATTTGCGTGTAAAGGATGATTGGCTTAAGCGGTCGATCGAATCCGGAAGCGGTATCCGTATTCTGAATCAAGACCCTTTTGAGACGTTGATTTCCTTTGCGATTTCCGCAAATAACAATATTCCTAAAATTAAGATGGCAATAGAAGCTCTTTCGGAGACTCTAGGAACAGAAATCGGAACCGTAGCAGACAAGGTTTATTATGCATTTCCGACGGTTGAACAAATTCGTGAGGCGAATGAAGCGGCGCTTAAAGTACGCGGGATGGGGTATCGATTTAAAGCGGTAGGGGAAATTGCTCACCGTATTTCAGAACAGCATTTGGATTTGAATCATCCTTTTTTAATAGAAGACTCAAAGGGTATTGAGTGGCTTAAGCAATTTTACGGCGTCGGGGATAAAGTCGCCAGTTGTGTGCTCTTGTTTGCTTACGGAAAGCGGGATGCATTTCCGATCGATACATGGGTCAAGCGATTGCTTCGGGAGCTTTACGGTGTCGATGATACAACGGGGGCCTATGCGGCATTTGTCGAACAATATTTTGATCTCTACGGCGGCTATGCACAACAGTATTTATTTCATTATATGCGCAATATTAAAAAGAAAGGTTAAGAGCGGATATGGATATTTTTTTGGCGAGACAGCCTATATTTGATTCCGACAAACATGTTGTGGCTTACGAAATACTTTACAGAAGCGGTGAGCATCAAAACGCTTTCGACGGAAAACTAGACGGCGATGTGGCTTCGGCGACGGTTGTCATGGATTTGCTTGTGGACTTCGGTATTTCCAACATCACGAATGGAAAAATGGCATTCATCAATTTTACGAAAAATCTGCTCATTCAAAAGGTGCCCGAACTTTTTAAAAACGATCAATTAACGGTTGAAATTCTTGAAAATATTGCAGTGGATCAAAGTCTGATCGATTGCTGTAGAGAACTCAAAGACAAGGGGTATATTATTGCGCTTGACGATTTTACGGGGGATTCTCAGTATGATGCACTTCTGCCGTATATCGATCTCATTAAAGTTGATTTCTTGATTTTAAAATCTCAGGGCAGAAAATACGTGGCTCAAAAATACAAACCTTACGGCATTAAGCTATTGGCTGAAAAAGTTGAAGACAATATTGACTTTGAAGAGGCCATTGCGTATGGATATGATTTTTTTCAGGGCTTTTTCTTTGAAAAACCGATTATTGTAAAGGAAAAAACTCTGAATGTGACCACGTTTCGCGCGATGGAAATTTTAAAGGCCGCTTCTGCGGGGGATATGGAATTTGATCACGTCTCTCAATTGGTGGAACAAGATGTTTCTATTACTT
>JASUTA010000116.1 GCA_030445805.1 Clostridiales bacterium | reverse complement strand
ACATTCTATAGTTTTTTACATTCTATAGTTTTCTTTAGTTCACAGGCACTTTTTACTGCTGAACTTCCGCTTCAGGCATCATCGCATCCAAAATCGTTTCTGCCCATGTATCTGTCAACAGATTCTGCCCAATCGTACCGGACATCCAGTCAAATTCCTCGGGATTCGGCATAAATCCGGATTCCATAAGCACCGAAGGGGTCCATGTGCCGCGAATGACATAATAGTTCGCCGTTTTTGCACCGCGATCCGTCCTGCCAAGAGTGCCAACCACCCCAGCACGCAGCGCATCTGCAAAGGAAGCCGCCAGTTCGTCTTTATAGAAAACACTGAATCCCCTGATATTACTTAAATTCGCCGTCTCGTCCAAGCTGTCCGCATGAATGGAAATAAACAGATCCGGCATCACTTGATAAGAGTATAAGAGCCGGTCGGCAAGACTGACAAACACATCTTCGGAACGCGTCATCAGTACATTGGCACCATAGGCTTCCAACCGGGATTTCAGTTTGAGTGCCAGCGCCAAATTAACTTTCTTTTCGGGGTAAAGCGT
Source organism: Clostridiales bacterium (assembly GCA_030445805.1). GTDB lineage: Bacteria > Bacillota > Clostridia > Peptostreptococcales > Acidaminobacteraceae > JASUTA01. The sequence goes on along the minus strand of JASUTA010000116.1, from coordinate 7,581 downwards.
CCCGAGCAGTCCGATAGCCCCCGTATCATTTCCGCCGTGTCCGGGGTCAAGCAATACCGTCATTCCTTGAAGCGGCAGACTCCCGTCATTGGCGACAAATTGATGTCTGAGAATTAACCGCACTTTTCCGTCCTCCGTTTGAAGGTAATACCCGCCGAATGCGTCGGGATTTGCCAGTTCAAAGGAATAGGTTATTGAATCATCGGAGGCCGAATAAGTCGCCGATGCTGTCAAAGCATTTTGAGAAAGGCCGACGACATTTTTTGCACCGTACGTATTCCACAATGTCACCGAAACGATCTCACCGTCAAATGAAGCGGCCGCTACCGGCAAATCGCTCCCGGAGAAAGTAATCACATCATCGGACGTATCCGATGCTTCGTAAACCACGGTTTTTAACGTATTTTTTACCGTTGTTCCGTCTGAAAAAGCCAAGTCTGCCGTTCTGACCCAGAACCCTGAATCGAGTCGCGTAAAGTCACCCTGCTCTCCGGTGACGTAGCCCTTCATGCCTTCCGTCAGAATATAGTGTCCCCCACGCGAAGTCGTCGGCGTCTCATATGAATTGACAAAAGCCCCCGCAACAGTGGCAACGCGCTTTGTCCCGTCCAAAACGACACGAATGCCGTATGGCGCTGTAAGCGTATCCGTTACGCCAAGATAAGACATCCGATAGACAGGTGCCCCCAAATTAACCATCCGCGGTGTTCCGCTGAAAGTCGGCAGCGTATAGACACCTGTAAATGTAGCGGGATAAAGACCTCCGGCAGTGGAAGCGGTTGAAAGTGTGATGGTTTTTCCGCCGACCGTTGCCGTAACAATCGCGCCCGCAGGTGCTTTGCAGGAAAGCGTAATCGTTTCCCCCGGTGCGCCAAGCCAAGGCGAAGTCGGGGTTGCAGAACCGTCCACCAGTGACGCAAGGGTCATTTTCTGAGCAACCGGCACAGCAGAGCGCGTAATTTCTCGAACCACGGATTTTCCGTTTTGCATAAAGATGAACTGATTGACGCCGTAATCCAGTGTAACATAGACGCCGAAATATCCGTTTGCCGTTCGGTTGCTGATTTCGGTACCGTTCATATACAGTGGATAGCGACTGTCGGACGCCCCACCTATAAAATAAGAAGAAGCTGTGGTCTTCACATCATTGAGCGGTCTCCCGACAACCAGTTGATCCTGAACCGGTTCACCGTCTTTAATCGCATAATATGCGGAAAGATACTGTGTCAAAGGCCCGTTTGCCTTAATCGTACCATATCTGAAAAACAAACTTCCGTCTACGTTTGAAGCCGCTTCATTGGCGGCGAGTTGACGTGCAATTTCATCCGTTCCGTACCAGACATTTGAGGCGTCGGTATTTTGGGCGCGATACGCCGCGTGACCGATATAGAGGTCAACATCTGTGCCTTCAACGACAGCGTTCCACCATTCGAGAAGCACCTGATAATCCGCCACCGCATACCCGATTTGCCAATAAATCTGCGGTGCAATATAATCAATCCATCCGAGTTTTACCCATTTCCGCGTATCCGCATAATGGCTGTAATACGACTGGAGACCAAAGGTCTTGCTTCCAAGAGCATTGTCTTTTTCATTGGCCCAAATGCCAAACGGACTGATACCGAAAGACACTTCGGGGCGCGCTTCATGAATGACGGTATTTAAATCTTCAATCAGTAAATCGACATTGTTTCGGCGCCAGTTGTCAATTGATGAAAACCCCACACCGTATTTTTTATAGGTCGCTTCATCCTCAAAAGCGCTGTCCGGGTAAAAATAGTCATCCAAATGAATGCCGTCGACATCATACCCGTTTACAATTTCCATAATGCCGTCGATAATCAGTTGCCTTACCTCAGGAATACCGGGATTAAAATAAAGATTGCCGTCACTGTGTTCTACCACCCACTCCGGATGAAGGAGTGCCGGATGATCTTTTGAGAGAGATGCATAGTAGTAATCCGGTTCTGAAACGGTTTTTCGCGTAATGCGATAGGGATTGACCCAAGCGTGCAATTCGAGCCCCCGCTTGTGGGCTTCACTGACCCAAAACGCAAGCGGATCAAATCCGTCTTCCGGTGCCTTCCCCTGTTCTCCGGTCAGATATTTTGACCACGGAAAAATATCGGATTTATAAAAGGCATCCGCTGTCGGACGTACCTGAAGAATGACGGCATTCATGCCCATCGCCTCTGCCTGATCCAAAATTTCAATGGCTTCCTGCTTAAGTGTATCCGCATCTGTCGTCGCCGAGCTCGGATAATCCAAATTGAGCACCGTCGCCACCCACAGCCCCCTAAAGTCACTGTCGGACGTTCCTTCGCTTTCATCCAAAGACGCCGCATAACCGACCTGCCCCATTCCGGCGATCGTCATAACCAATATTATTAAAAATATGCCCCACGTTTTCATTGTCATCCCAATCCCCATTCTCCATTTGTCTCATCGCTTAAAGTGTCTTATAATGCCATTTTATCCTAAGCAAACAAAAAATACACCTGCCGTCGCTTACATTTAATATAACTGTAAACTCCGTCAGGTGCACCTTAAATTTTGAAGGAAATCATTAAGCTTTCCAAAGTTCGATATTGTAATGTTTGGTACAGACGGCATCAAATTTAATGCCGTTTTCGTCGCAATATTGGCGGTAATCCGGAATGTCTTCCGGTCTGCCCTGAAGTTCCGGCGAAACCATGCACAACTTATATCCGAGCACTTTCATACGGTCATAGGTAGCGCGGTCGAGCGGAAATCGCGTGAAACAATCCACCCAAATCCATTCCACACGACCTGCCATCGCTTCAATCGTGTCCATGCCTTCAAACTCTGAAAACCGAAGTGCAATACGTCGCTCGCCTTCACTTGACAGCAAATGAATCATAGGAAAAGTCGAGTCGAGGAAGAAGTAATCTTCAATACCGTGACGTTTCAAGCTTTCCAAAACCCGCGACTCAATGCGCTCGCTCTTGACATTGAGAATCAACGTTCCGTGATGGTAATGTTCCAAAAAATCATCGAACGCTTCCCCATCTGAGAATGGGTCGTGGTTCAAAATCAAACGGTTTCCCGAATCTCTGAGATCGATTTCCACACCGAAATTGATCGGGATTTTTTTAAGCGCCTCCACCGTATTGACGCGATGGCATATCCATTTCATATCACTTGTTCCCCCCGAGATTTTTTTTCATGCGTCTGCTGAAATCAAGCGTTCGCAGAATAAACTTTTTTTTAGCGGCCATGGTATTGTCATTCCATTTAGAAGCGCCATGAATCCTTTCCGTAAATCGAACCTCAAATCGCCTGACGGGCAACCCGATTCGCTTTGCCTGATAATACATGTATAAATCCAGAGAAAAGTCATCCGGAAAGTCTTGAAGTCCGTTGAAAAAAGATGCCGGAAAAAGATTCGGTTGCGCATTGATGTCCCAGAGAAATGCACCCAAATACACCGTCTCAAAAGCACTCATACCCACTGTGAAAAATCGGTCGAACAGCGGACGACCTTTCCGCTTCCCCTTAAAATACCAGTCTGGAAATCCTGCGGATTTCAGTCGATCATATGCTTTAGAAATGTCTGCGGGATCGGTCTGCATATCGGCATGCGTCCATCCGATATAATGTCCCCGCGCCGCACGCAGTCCGAACACAATGCCGTAGCCATATCCTTGATTAACGGGAACGCGAACCGACGACGCAAAAGGATACGCCGGCAACAATGCTTTCAGCACTTCGTCACTTCCGTCCGTTGAACCGTTATCCACCAAAACAACTTCGATCGGGCGATCCCCCAAAGTCTTCTCAAACCGTTCCAAAATCAAAGGAATGTTTTCTCGTTCGTTGTAACAGGGCACCACAATTGACAGTCCCTTTTCAGAAATAGAATCCATGCCATCCTCACTTTTATACCGTGTTATACCATCATTTATCGCTTCGCGGCAAACACCCAGAATTTTTGCCCGACATAATTCATGACCGTCGTCGTACCCGTTGCCACCAAAAAAGCCCATGTCGCCTGTTCCGTTATCACATACACGACACGATTCAGAGCAACATTTGTCAAAAAGCTGATGCCATAAAGCACCGCAAATTTCCAAAACTCCCTGTGAACGGCGGCATCTGACTGAAAAGTAAACCATTTGTTGAGAACAAAAGCAAACAGTGCACCGAGTATATAAGAGGTCGCCTTGATGAGTGATATATCAAGCGGTGTCCAGTACAACAATCCGCGATAGACCAGAAAATCAATGGCCACAGCCCCAAAACCGACAAAGAGGTACTTTATAAGTTGCTTTGCTTCCGATTGCGTCATGTGTCATCAACCTTCCCTTAAACATTCGGCTGACTGAATTGGCAGACGGAAGCAATGAACGCTTCCTTCTCTTCATCAGGCACCATCGGGTCTCCGTCGATTGCATACGGATGAAAAAACGCTTTATGGAAGAAACTTTGCCAGTACTGATAGGTTTTGTAATCATTCGGCGTTCCCCAGCTCTCGTAAGGCACTTCAAACGCTTTGTAGCACTTTCCGGATTCCGCCAAAACCCCCATCATACTGTCGATATAGAATTCGCCGTTGACGCGTCTGTTCGCTTCGACCAAATCTGAAAGGGCCTCAAAGAAATCAGAAGTTTTCTTAAAAAAGAAAGCGCCCACAATAGCGTGGTCAGACATCGGACAATCTGAAATCGGTTTTTTTACAGATACGCCCGTAATCCGGTCATTTGAATCAGTTTTCAGATAGCCATAGGCATTCGGGTTTTTACCCACTGTCGGATTGTTTCTGAAAGAAAAGCAAAGTCCGTCAACTTCCGGATCCAAAAGGGCCTGTGTATAGCGCGCTTCATCGATTAACAAGCCATTGTCGCAGGCCGCTACGAGCAGCGGTCTGTCCGAATCCTCCGCTTCGAGTCCGAGAGAAGCCGTGATGGCTTGCCCTTCCGTTACGTGGTCAAGTCGAATAATCTGCGCTTTAGGAAAATGTTTTTTAAGTAAATCATCAATACCAAAGGCATCGCAATGCCTTTGAAGAACGACAAAACGCTCATGCGCCGCTTTGGGATAGCAGTCAAAAGCCTGCTCAATCATCGTGCGTCCGGAAAGCGGCAAAAGCGGCTTCGGCGTTTCATAGCCTTCCTTCTGAAAGCGCATGCCTTCTCCCGCAAGCGGAATCAACTGAATGGTCTCCGCAAGCGGCGACTCAAAGACATGATGCTGCATCAATTTTTTAAAATAATCGGAGTGATAGAGATAGTCTTCCACATCTTCCGGCGTCCCCCATTGCAACATGTGTTGAATCTCATAGATGGAGACTTTCAAACCGTCCTCCACAAGCAGATTGTAGACAACGGAAACATAATATTCCCCTTTAACCTGTAAGCCTCGGGCAACGGTCAAATCCATATAGTGCTTCATCAACCCGCCCGTCCTGAAATAATACGTTCCGGAAGAAGCGTATTCCGCCATGCGATTATCGGTAAAAGGCTGTTTTTCTCTGATTTCAAGCATCCACTGGTCTTTATCGCGCATGAAGGCATAGTTCGTCGTTCCGAGCATATGCGGATGGAACCCGCGATAAGCGGGCACGGCGCCGTCGGCTTTTCTGTCATGTGTATGCTTTTTAAAGTCCCCATAATTCCAGTACCACCCGAAATCACAGTAATTGACAATCACTTCCTCTTCATCGTCAATGTAATCGTACACCTGTTGTACGGCGTGCACCGGACCAAGCTTATGCGGTGCGATGCCGATAATGGTTCCGTTCGGCGCAATGCGCTGTAAAATGGATCGCATCGGTGTCGTTTCAAGGTGATCGTTCGCACAGATGAACAAGAAAGAATCTTCCGGGTCAAACTGCCGAACAATGTGTTCGATAATCGGCATACCATCCACTTCAATAAGCGGTTTGGGCACTGTATAACCTTTGTCTATAAAACGTTGTCCCCTTCCGGACATCGGTATAATAATCTTCATAAAAGCCTCACCTGTTTTCTATTGTCTGCGTCGGTATTTTTCCGCTTCCCACGAAAGCAATTCTTTAACCTGTGCTTCGCTCAGCTCCGTCCCGTTGTCTTGAAGCTGGCGCGATAAAAAGCTCTGCGCTTTGAAGACATCTTCCGCTTCCGCACATTTTTTCAAAGTTTCACCCAAGAAAAAGACGTGCCCGTTGAAAAAAATCACTTTCGGCAATTCTCCATAGGTCTCAAGGTATTGGTCGACCGGTGTCATTACCGGTTCCCCGCTTTCTTCAATGGCTTCGAGGGAAACCGGTTCAGGCCCGCAGTAGACCACCGCATCCGGGAAAAAGGCATGCATCGGACGCGATGCCCCGCCGCCGAATAAATTTTCAAGAGACAAATCTTCAGAAGTTCGAATAAATAAACTCGGTGTTTCAAAACGCTTATTGAAAGCATTTTTCAGTTTGCTTTGGTCGCAGTATTTATCAAAGAGATTCAGCGGACGATTCATGCGCCTCAGCAGTTTGGTATGGACGTCCAACAAGCCTTCCAAAATGCTGTCCACATTGTCTCCGGAACCGATGATGCCGTGATTTTGCAAAACAATCCAGTTCGGCACATAGCCGTGTTGTCTTTCAAAGCGATCCATTTGTCGTTTCATCGCCTTTGCAAGCTCAAATCCGGGTTTGGCATATTCGACGCGCAAAATGCCGTCGTCCACGTCCGCCGCACGGTCATCGGAAAATTCTGCCGAAGACGCATACAACATTGAAACCCAAGTGTGCAAATGCAAGACGTACTTCCCGTCCAAAAGGGCATGCAGGTAGGTTTCAATCGATGGGCGCATCGTGCCGATATTGGCGGTCGAAATGCGTTCCTGCGCACCGGATTCATCGAGTGACTCCTGCTTCAAAATTTCTTTCACCTGACTGAGAACCACCGCCGTGTAACCGCTTTGCATGCGCACTTCCGAAAGGTTGACGCCTGACCCCTTAATATAGAGCACATCCCCCTCTTTTACCGAAGTGTTGCCGCCGCCCGCCTGATTCATATCGAGCCGATCTGCATAAAATTGTGAAAGCCTGACCAGATTTTCTATTGAATTCATACTGTCTCCTCCCACTGTGCAATTTCCGAAAAGGTCTTTGTAACCAATAGCCGGCCTTGTAAGCCTGCCGTTGCGCGCTTGGCGCGATCTGTAACTTCAGGTGCGGTTCTGTCGGTAAAATAGACGGCGTCGCATCCGGCTGCCATGGCCCCGACAATATCCTTATCGAGGCTATCTCCGATCATGACGCAATCCGTAAGTGCAAGTCCGAGTTTGCGTGCGCCCGCAGTGAATATAAAAGAATGCGGCTTCTCGACACCTGCCTCTTCCGAACTGATGATGGCATCAATGCACCCATCCAGTCCCAGATGCAAAATCTTTTCGTATTGTATTTTAGAAGTAAAATCCGTCACAATGCAAACCGGTAGCGGCGTTGCCTCAAGAAAAGCTTTTGCTTCCTCATCTACCTGCATGGCGGCGTTAAAAGTTTCCCAGTACTAGAGCTCTATGTGCTAAATATTTTTATAATCGAACTGTCCCTTTCGTTCAAAAATTCCCTGAAACTGTAAAATTCGGCTG
>JASUTA010000115.1 GCA_030445805.1 Clostridiales bacterium | reverse complement strand
CCTATTTGAGTTGAGCTGGGTTGATATATGCCGCATCATACATGACTTTTGCCCGATTGACTTTCATCTGTTCCCTTTCGATCACAGTACCCGAGCGCTTGGATTGCACCGTGCGTACAATCACATTGTGCCGATAATACCCGTCTGCCTCTTTCGTAAAACAGGCGTTTTCCTCCGAAATATGATAGCACTTATCCGATTCATGTGTGCAAAGCAGTTCACCGTGCAAATGCGTTCCCGTCGTATAGACCAGCATTTGAAATGTGTACGGTGTGGCGTTGTAAAATTGATAATCCAAATAATTATATAAAACGGATGTCCCCGTTCCAAAAGGAATTTGACGGTTATAATCCGGAAATAAGTCATATCCGTCGTGATGATGGTGCTCGGTTATTTCAAGCGGACTGTGTAAAATCATCCAGTGAATAAGGTTGGTAAACTGGCACATTCCACCTCCGATTGCAGAGTCTGTTTGTCCGGACTTTAGAACCAATCCGTCCAAATAGCCCTTTTTCTCTGTGGGATTCCCGACAAGCCGCCAAAACGAAAACGTTTCTCCGGGCTCAATCAAAATACCATTCACCTTTGCCGTTGCGATTTTTAAATTGACGGCTTTATTGTCTTGAAGTGTCGTGTCGACATCACCGAGTTTTCTGCGAATCAAAGACGCGTGCTTGTAGATAACGTGATTCAGCGGATCCATCCTTTTTTGCTTGGCGTAATGCTTTCCGTCGAAAACCCATTTTGCATATCGAACGCACATGGATTTCGTTTTAGATATCTGATAGGTCACCGGGCTGATTTCGCAAAACAGTCTTTTTCCCATGATGTCGCTCCTCTTGTCTCTCCAAACCCATCTAAAAAAGGATCATTCTGTATAAAATAAAAGCCCCGTACGAGAGGTACAGGGCAGTCTACGTCAATCAATATTAGCCGACAACCGTAATGTTTTCAGCTTGAGGACCTTTAGGACCTTGAGCGATCTCAAAAGTAACTTTTTGCCCTTCTTCAAGCGTTCTGAAGCCGTCTGCATTGATTTGTGAAAAATGTGCGAAGACATCTTTTCCGTCATCTCCCGTAATAAAGCCGAAGCCTTTGTCCGGGTTAAACCATTTTACTGTGCCATTCATCATTGATGTACACCTCCATATTATTCTCCTTAAACCCCCAGATATGTACACTTCTAAATCAGAATGACACCGATCTATAAGCGTCCTGTAACTTTTAGGAAACCATCTATTGCGATTTAAGAAACACTTAAATGGTATCATGCCAAAAATCCTCTGTCAATATGATTCTTCTCGTTTTTTCCAAATTCCACCCAATTTCGGTGCCACATATGCATTCCAAGCCCTATCGCCGGATTAAACCAGTGGAAACTTCTAATAAAAATGAACAGAATGCGTTTCGGCGAAAAAGGGCTTTGACGCGTTTGATATCCAAAGAAACCCATCGCCGCAACAGCGCCCGCCATCCAGAATAAAAAGAACACCTTTTGAACCAACTCGAGGAAAAAAAGCCTGTAGGCCATTTCATTCGTCGTCATCGGCAGCGATGCCGTCATAACGGCTGTCAGCAGACTTTCGGACAGTCGTGGTCCCACTAAAATAGGTAGAAAAAATTGAAGCAATGTCAAGGTCCAAAGCACCCGTTTCAGCACTTTCGATTGCAAATAAGAGTCAATCACCAGTGCACCTGCCGTTGAAATCGTGCCTATGACGGAAGCGTATAAAATATACCGCACTACTGCTCCAATGTCATCACCTCGTTTTCAATCGGCTCTTTTGATTCCAATTTAAAAGACAAGAGCACTTTAAACAAGTCACCGTCGATGTGCAAAATGAAGTTGCCTCCGCAGGCTTGGGTGAAACTCTCCGCGATAGAAAGTCCGAGGCCGCTTCCTTCTGTGGACCGTGCCTCATCTCCGCGTGTAAAACGCTGCAAAATTTCATCTTCCGAAAAATTCATTTCATAAGCGGCAATATTTTTGATTTCAACAACCGCTTTCGAGCCACTCTGTTTGAGTGAAACAAATACCCGTGTATCCGGCAGCGCATATTTGAGCGTATTGTCCAAAAGATTCTGAAGAACGCGGTAGAGCTTTTTACCGTCGGAATAAATGATCATCGGCGTCTCCGGCAGTTCCACCTTGAATTTAAGGGTCGTTTTTGAAATATCATCTTCCATATCCGCCAACGTCTGTTCCACTAATTTTTTCAAATCGATGTTTTCCATTTCAAGCGGCAGGTTACCGCTTGTACTCTTTGCCAGATCAAACAAATCCGATACGATGTTTTTAAGTCGATTGGATTTTTCCGATAAAATCGAAACGTAATCCCTTGCTGATTCGGAAAGACCTTCTTCGCGCGACAGCAGTTCCGCATAGCTGATAATTGAAGTGAGCGGCGTCTTGAGATCATGAGACACATTGGTGACAAGCGCAATTTTCATGCGCTCGGCTTTCATTTGATCTTCCAGACTTTCGTTGAACCCTTGATTGATGGCTTCATAGGTTTCATTATTGTACTTGATATACCAATAGATCAGAACCCCCTCTAAAATCGGAGGAATCAAAAGTAACGGTGGAGCCATAAGGAATAGAAACGTCAGAAACACAAGGCCTGCACTCCCGATAATAAACCGTTTCTGCCGCTGAAACAGCACTTTTGTCAGCGGATAGGATTCAACATGTCGCCCGTCGAAAAAGCTTTTAAAAAAGTCCCATATGCGATAAGCAATGCGATAGCTGATCGATTGTTTGATAAAAATACGCGCTTTGAGACGCCTGACGATTGACATCAATGCCACCATGGTCATGATGACGAATGTAAACCCGAAGAATCCAAGTGCCATCATCATATAAATGTCATTGGTCGTCATCTGACCGGAAACTATAATTCCGTTGCTGTAGGAGAACCCGTCAAGCGACGCTTCAGCCGCCAGCCCCCATATGCCATAAGCCGCAATAAAAACCGCAACAAACACTTCGAGATAAATGTGATCCAGCCAGTTGAGTTGGACTTCCCGACTCCCTCTGACGCGACCCGTTGTCACTAAAAGGTAAATGAACAAAATCAATCCCAGCGCCAGTTGCACGAGTATGCCGATCGCATAAGGCATCACTTTATTGCGCATATCGCTCCACGCCACCTGTTTGGGTCCAATCACGCTGTCATCCACCGCAAAATAAAACGTCGCAGACGGATCGAAATTCGGAAGCGCATAGGAATATTCCACGGAAGTTGTTGCACCTGCCGACCACCGGCCGTTTTCATAAGCGAAAAACGCATTCGGATGTTGTGCAAAAAAATCCCGGCTTGTCTCCGAAGAATTGGTCAAAACCGCATCTGCATCTTCATAATAGAATAAAATGCCCTCCGCGAGTCCAAGGCTTTCTAAAGCGCTCTCGGGTGTTTCCGTTTCCGATGTCGCCGCTTCTCCGATTGCTCGAATCGGATCAATCACATAGTTCCATGCGAATTCACCCGAATCTTTGTAGTTGCTTCTAAACAGCAAATCGTCGTCAATCCGCTGCAAATTGATATAATAGGCACTGAGCAATATGCCCACCGCCATCGCGGCTAAAATCACGACTCCGATACCATGGATGACACGTCTTCGCTTATAGTTTTTCGATTTTATATCCAATGCCCCACACCACCTTCAAATATTTTGGCTCTTTAGGATTGATTTCAATTTTTTCACGAATGCGCCGAATGTGTACCATGACGGTGTTCTCCGAAGAGTAGGAAGGTTCTTCCCAGACGGATTCATATATCTTTTCCGCCGAAAAAACCGTCCCCGCATGCTGCATCAAAAGCGCTACGATCTTATATTCCGTCGCCGTAAGCCGAATCGGTTCACCGTCGACGAGAAGCTGTTTTGCAGCGCGATCCAGTACCAATCCACCGACTGTGATCGCATTGTCCGACACACGGCTCGTCGCATCTCCAAGCCGGAGATATCGCCGAAGCTGACTCTTGACCCGTGCAATCAATTCCGCCGAATGGAAGGGCTTTACGATATAGTCATCGGCACCCATGGAGAGTCCCAAGACTTTGTCGCTGTCTTCCGACTTCGCCGAGAGAATGATGATCGGAATGTTTTCGCGTTCTCTGATTTTCATCATGGTGGAAAGACCGTTGAGCTTCGGCATCATAATGTCCAAAAGAATCAGTTGAATGCGATTTTGAACCAGGGTATCCAGGGCTTCAAGCCCATCATGGGCCACAAAAACCCGATAGCCTTCCAGTTCGAGCAATTTTCTGATGGCGCCTGCAATCTCTTTATCATCATCTACCACGAGGACCGAAACAGTTTCCATATCTTTAAACATCCTTTCTGAGCTAACTCCACTATACCGAACGGTTCTTACAATAAACAGGATACATTTCTTACGAATTTCTTAAACTTTTAATGGAAATCCTATAAACATTTGTCGCTTATATTATAACAAAAAAGCACCGGGCGGTTCGTTAAATTTTTTACGAATCGCCCGGTACCCCACACCCTATTTTCTCTTTTTCAATTGCCTATTCTATTCTCCAAGTGCGTGATCGGCCGCTGAAACGCCGCCGAGTCGCCCTGACGTGAATGCATAACCCAGACCTACACCGTTTCCGACGTAAGTGTCGTTGAACAAGACGCCTTCGGATTCGAGACCGACGGCATATAATCCGTCAATCGGAATGCGATTGTCGTCCAGCACTTCAAATTTTGTATTGACCAACAGGCCACCGACTGAACCAAGGTTGTTGATTTCGGCAATTACGGCATAATAAGGGCCTTCTGTTCCCATGTCCGTCAGGTAGGCCGCATTTTTACCAAATGCCGTGTCGACACCGGATTGGATGGCTTCTTGGTATTGATCGAAGGCTTCTTTGAATACCTCAACATCCATCCCCGCATTTTGAGCAAGTTCTTCCGGTGTATCCCCTTTGTAGCCGTTTCCGTCCGCAACCATGGCATCAAACACCTCTTGAACATTGCTCCAAGGTGTATCCAAAGCAAACTGGTCTCTGAAAGTCACATAGAATTCAGGCGGCATCCCCGGAAGTGACGGTGCGCTGACGCCGTTCATGCCCTGCGCTTCAAGCGCCTTAAGTTGTGACGCCGATATGATGACATAGTGGAACGGTCCGTTGAATGCACTGGTGTTCGCCGCCGCAACTGCGGTCAATGTCGCCGTTTCGTCTCTGAATCTCGCGCCTGACGGTCCGACATTCATGAAATTCGGCAAGTAAGCCGTCATGAGCGGATAGCTGGCTTCAAAGTCACTGTATTGTTCTTTTAAATCACTTGTCGCACGAGCCAGTGTTTGATGCAACATTTGTCCGCCGATATTATCAGGGACCTTCGCACCGACTGCCCAAGCCATTTCGAGGCCTTCTCCGACATTTTGTCCGAGTCCTCCGTTGATGCCCTCAAATCCGAAAAGTTCTTTTACCATCTCTGCATTGGCCGCATAGCCACCTGTTGCCATGACCACACTTTTAGCAGAGATTTCAAGTACGGTGCCATCTGCTTGTTTTGCAATAACGCCGACCACATTGCCTTGATCGTCCGTCATGAGCGATTTCCCAGTTGTTTCCGTGTAAACCGCTCCGCCGCCCGCTTCTACAGAATCTGCGAGCATCGTTCGCAGTAATCCCTGTCTGGTTTCATAAGCCGGAAGCATATGCAATTGTTCCCCAAAGAAGTTGATAAACGTGGTTTGATAGCCTTTGGACGCCAGCCAGTCATAAGTCGCTCCCGATTGAGTGACATATTGTCTGATGGCCGCGGCATCAACACGCCAATGATTGTTGACGATCCAGTCGGAAATTTCTTTTTCCACTTCTACCTGCACGCCGCTTTCAAGTGCCACAGAGGAATTGTAGAATTTCCCGGCCCAAGAAAGATTGCTGGCCCCACCGATGGTTGCGGTTTTTTCAATGAGAATGACTTTTGCGCCTTCATCCGCAGCCGATACCGCGGCAGACACACCGGATGCCCCGGCACCGATTACCACGACATCCGCGTCAAGTGAGAGTGTTTCTCCGACAACTTCAGGGACTTCTGCGGCTTGCAGTTTTGCCACAGCCTCATTCCCGCCCGCTTGCTCTACCGCCGAGGAAACGGCTTCAATCAATCCGTTGCTCGTCTCTGTTGCGCCTGATACGGCATCTATATTTAATGATTGGTATTGAATAATTTGCGATTTTACTTTTTCAAGTGCCTCATCCCCGATTCCGGCAGTTTCTCCGGCACCGACAATTTCAATATCTGTAATGGCATCATCACTGAATGTGACGTTGACCGCTATGGTGCTCTCTTTTCCTTTAGCTTCACCCGAATAGGTACCGCTTGTAAAGTGCACGCCTGCTTCTGTCGTTTGTACGGTTTCTGTTTGAGAAGCCGTTTCCGACGATGTCGCCTGCGACGCAGGCGCTGATGTACATCCACTGAACGTTGCGATGATCATAATCAACACAAACAGCAAGATGCTTCCCCGTTTCAATTGTTTTAACACTGAAAACCCTCCCGTTTATTTCTTAACAATATAGTTTACAGGCAGCCACCTTGTTTTCATTTTAAACCTTGGTGTTAGACCAAGGTCAATTGCTTTTCATAAAAAAACACGAAAATTCTTTTGAATTTTCGTGTTTTTACTCCTTTAAGAAAACCGGAAGATAAATTTCAATCCAGCTTCCCATTGATTTGGAATTTGCAACGATTCGCCCCCAGACGGTTCCGCGTGGCACCAAATGGTGCGCTTTCGCAAAATCCGTTACTTCTCTAATCGCCTCCAAGTAAGCGGTTTCGCTCTTGTTCATGAAAAAGAAGCTCCGTACCGCCCAAGACGGTTCCATGTATTCGACACAGCCTTCGGAAGACATCCCCAGTGCGTGGAAACGATCTTCTGTAAGCGCCATACCCCAATCCAATGCTTCCGGCGCCTCCAGGGTCGTTCGAAATGTATACCACACTTCCGGAAGTGCCTGCATCCAAACCGCTGTGCAAGCCTCCAGTGCTTTTGAATGAATCAGTTTATTTCCCAGGGTCTGTTTCAGCCGGTAAAGCCCCGGGGATTCAACGCACTGAAACGTCCGTTCACAATCGTCATGAATTTGATTTAAATTTTGATTGGTCTGTCCCAAAACCGCAATCAGCCGATCCAGTCGCGCCCGTTCTGCCTCCAGATGTGCCTGCTGCGTTTCAAGTTCCGATTTGATGGTCTCCAAATCGGCAAAAAGGGTTAAGTCCACCGCTTGCTGTAAGGGGATATCTAGGCTTCGATACAACCGGCAAATGAGTAAAGTTCTCACATCCAAGTCATTGTAATACCGATATCCGTTGCTTTCATCTTTTACAGGACTGACAATCCCATATTTTTCATAAAGCCGCAGGATATCGGGTGTCAACCCCAGCAAATCGGCGAACGCACCGATGGTATATTTCATCTATCGGATAAAATTCGTGCGGGCTTTCGCTTCTGCGGCAGGCGCATCCGCAACAGCAGAGTCATCACGCATGTGCGTCATTACCCATGCCATGTTTTTTCCGAGGACGCGCATGATTTGAACGCCTTCTTCATCCTGTTGAACTTCTCCCGGAGCCGCTCCGTGAATAACATTCCAGTATCGCGACGTCGTCATAACCATTTCCGAATAGTTGATGTAGTTATTGAGTTGAGAGAATGCGGGCACGCCGCCTGAACGTCTTACGGCAACGAGTGAAGCACCCACTTTATGTCGAAGCATTCCGCCGTTACCGCTGGCAACATAGAAAGAGCGGTCCAAAAACGCCTTCATTGTCGCAGAGATCGACGCGTAATGAACCGGAGAAGCCAAAATGATGCCATCCGCCGATTTCATTTTTTGAATCCAGTCGTTGACGGAATCGTCTTTCAAAATACATTTTTCATCTTTATTTTTGGCGCATTGATTGCAGGCGATACACCCTCTAACCACTTCACTGCCCACTTGAACCACTTCGACTTCGATGCCTTCTTTTTCGAGCTCAGCCGCTACCATCTGAATCGCTTGGTATGTATTCCCCGCCTTGTGAGGGCTCCCATTGAACGCAACAACTTTCATTTCAATTCCTCCTATGGTCTTTCTACGTTTCATACCCACTACTCTTTTCGCCACACGAAAAATCACATTTCGATATGGTCATTATATCGTATTCCCCTTATGAGATTCAAGATAATCCCGCTATGGCGCATGTAAATTAATAAAAAAAAACGCTTCACTTTAACATGAAGCG
The DNA here is from genome assembly GCA_030445805.1 of Clostridiales bacterium. GTDB lineage: Bacteria > Bacillota > Clostridia > Peptostreptococcales > Acidaminobacteraceae > JASUTA01. The sequence goes on along the minus strand of JASUTA010000115.1, from coordinate 138 downwards.
TTTTTTAAATGCCAAACTCGGCACAACTCATTTTTTTCCGCACAGCTCATTCTTTTCCGCACCGCTCATTTTTTGCAGAGTGCTCTTATCGGATCATGCTGCGTCCCATGAGGAAACGATCCACTTCTCGGGCCGCTA
>JASUTA010000114.1 GCA_030445805.1 Clostridiales bacterium | reverse complement strand
CGTCAGAGGGGTAGGGTATTTATTTAAAGATGAAGATCATCAGTAAAGATTCCGCTCAATCACCGGGATCCAAATCAAGCACGACAAAAAAATCACCCATAAAAACAAGTTCGGGAACCTCTTTTGAAAAAAGCACTTCAAAAATGAGCCGACCGACGCACGACCGCGGGCACAGAGCGAAAAAGGTATCCCTTGAAATCGATCATTCTTCCGCGCGTCCTTTTGCACGCCCTTCAAGTCAACCTTCTGCGCGTCCTTCAAAGGAAAATCAGAACCGTGATTCGTCCGCGACACGTCAAAAGGCACCCGGAAGTGCACCTAAAAAGGCTTCCGCCGGTCAAACGCCTCGGTTGAGTCCCTATGAACGTTTCATGTCCCTATTGCGCTTCAACATCACCTTCAAGCTTTCGCTGGGGTACACGTTGCGTTTATTTTTCCTGCTCATTTTTCTCTTTTCCGCCATGGGCATCGGTTTTGGCTACTACCTTTATGACCGTGCATCAAACAACCTTGACATTGAATCCGCCTATGTACTCGATCGCGTTTACAGTTCAAATGCCTCTACCCTTGATCCGCTGAATGATTATCTCACCCAGAGACATTTGACACTTCTTCTGTATGATATGGATGAAACTTTGCTGTACGCCAGCGACGAAACCGAACCCGATTTCCAAGCAGCAACGGATACCACCGCTTTTGAAATGAACGGTTTTCCTTCTTTCGGCACCTTGCGAACACTCGGCATGGATACACTGGCTGACGGAACCAATGTCTATTACGTTATTCAGAAATCGCTTTCCGAAGAGCAGTCCTTGATTGAGACTGTCTTCCCGATTTCTCTGATCCTCTTCTTGGCTTTAATGCTCACCAGCAGTCAATCTGCTTCAAGAATGGCCGGCAAACACTTGCGTCCTATCACCGTCATGACGGAGCAGATCAAAGACATGTCCCTCAGCAACCGCCTGAATGTCAGTGGGACCAAGGACGAACTCAAAGATTTGGCGCTGACCTTCAACACCATGCTGGACGACATTGAACAGAGTTATGACCGTGAAAAGCAATTCGTCTCCGATGCTTCTCATGAACTTCGGACTCCGATCGCCGTTATAAAGGGATATGCCGGCATGCTCAACCGCTGGGGAAAAGACGATCCCTCTGTCCTTGAAGAAAGCATCCAGGCCATTTTGAGTGAGACTGAAAACATGCACAGCCTCGTTGAAAGCCTGCTCTTTATCGCCAGAAACGACAAAGGCACCCTCCAAATGGAGAAAAGCGCCTTCAACTTTTCGGAATTGCTCTGTGAAGTTGTAAAAGAAACCCATCTGATCGATACAAAACACAATATCACAGACCACATCCAACCGGATTTATGGGTCTTCGGCGCACCGGACAAACTCAAACAAGCCCTGCGCGTTTTCATCGACAACAGCATCAAATACACCCCGGACGGCGGCGATATTGAAATTGACCTCGTCGGCAGCACGTCGGATCTCGTCATTAAAATTGCGGACAACGGCATCGGTATCTCCGAAGAAGACCTGCCGCATATTTTCGACCGCTTTTACCGCGCAGACAAGTCGCGTTCAAAAATGAAAGAAACCCCTGCCGGAGGAACCGGTCTGGGGCTATCCATTGCTAAGATTATTCTCGATCAGCACGACGGCGGTGTCCGCGTCGAAAGTGATCTCAATCTCGGGACCACTTTCTCACTTTACCTGCCGCGTTATTCGGTCGACTGATGTGCCGCTGCGACTAATAAGATACAACAAAGAGTATCGGGTTGCCTTCCTGCCGAATCCGAATCGCTTTGACTTGTTCCAATTCTTCCAGTTTGTAATGCATCATAAAAAGCCCTTGAACCGGACACGTCCATTCTGCCTCCGCGCTTTGAACGGAAAGTTCCCCGTCGAGTGCATAGATCCCAACCGTGAGGCGTCTGTCCAAAAGCGGCAACCGCTCATCGAACGCTTCGGGGAACACTTCTCCGAGCGTTTTCATTTCTTTTGAATACATCGAAACGTGTTTAATCATCCCATATGCGCCGGCTTTAAGCAAGAGGTTAAAATCTCTTGTCATACCAAATCCGAGCGTCTCCCAATCGCCTCTGAAACAGTGTGCTTCAAACGGTTTGAGATTAATCTCATACAGAGACTGCTGATTGTGCATGTGTTTGAGCAACAAAGGCCCATCAATCGGCATCAGCCATCGCTTAACCCCATAAAGAACCGAAAAAGTCGATTGGTCGCTCGCAACCGTTGCCGTACTGACGCGCCACAAAAATTTGCGTGCTTCAAAAGACCCGGATTCCGGGAAAAGATAAAGCTCTGTGCTCTCTCCGTGCGCCCAAGAAGACACGTTCTGCCTTGCCGGCTCTATCATTTGAATGTCCATCTTCTTCTCCTTCGATGAAACCTATGCCAAGTTGCATATAATCTATTGTACCATTTCAAATACAAATTGAAAGTGGTTTTATGCTTTTTTTATCGGTTTCGGAATCTGAAGGCAATTTTCTTTTTGATTTAAAATGAAAAATCCCCGATTGGACAAGTCTGCTTCCGTGTAATCAATCGGCTTCCCGTCAAGTCGTCTCAAAATACCGCCCGCCTCGCGTACAATACAATCCATGGCACAAGTGTCCCATTTCATCGAACGCCCGAAATTATAATAGGCTTCAAAAGTTCCCTCTGCAATCATACAGCCCTTGAGCGCACTGCCCATTTCGACGATGGTCTCGATTTTAGAATGATTTTCGGCGATCAGAGACAATGTGCGGTTGGTCGGATGCGACCGACTGATCAAAAGTCTCAAACGATCTTTGCGTTCTGAAACGCGAATGCTTTCGGCTTTCCCCGAATCCCGCGTTAAAACGAAAGCCCCACCGCCTTTTTCAGCGTAGTAGACCTTGCGCTTAACCGGCACATAAATCACACCCAAAACAACCTCTCCGGCCTCTACCAAGCCAATGCTGACGACGAATTCCCCATTGTGCTTCACAAATTCCTTCGTCCCGTCAAGCGGATCCACGACCCAAAATCGCTTCGACTTCAGCCGACTCTGATCGTCCTCGGATTCCTCGGACACGAGTCCGTCTTCGGGGAAGTACTTTCGCATGTTTTCTACGATCAGCGCGTTTGCCGAAATATCGGCGTCCGTCAACGGCGAAGCGTCTTTTTTATAGTGAACGGAAAAAGACTGTTCATAAACCCTCATGATGGCATCCCCTGCCGCAAAAGCGGTTTCAATGGCTCTTTCTCTCTCTTGCTTGTAAATCATGCACGCCTCCTCACAACCGTACCCATCGGTCTTGCGTTAAAAAATACAATATTTTTTCTTTGACCGGCATTCCGGTCATCGTTTCCGCAGCGTTTGCATAATACGCCACCTGTCCCCGATATTTTTCTACTGCCGCATCCAGTGCCGCTCCGTAGACATGATCCGTTTTATAATCGACGACGACAATGCCGTCCGCTTCTATAAAATAGAGGTCGATTACCCCTTGAACCAACTGATCTTCTTCTTTTAAAACAAACGGGGTCTCTTTATAATGGACTTTCGACGCCTTCAGTCGCGCCATCAAAGGTGATTGCAAAAATCGGAGCACCGCGTCCAGCGGGATAACAGCCGCCTCCTCTTCCGTAAACAAACGCCTTGACGTCATCTCAATCAATACTTCTTTCAAGGTTTCCTCAGAATACACTTTGGTAAAGTCCAGGCGCTCCAAGAAGCGATGGGTTGCCGTACCGGCTTGAGCGGCATCCAGTTCCTTCAAAAATACGGGCTTATCATGCAATTCCGGCCTTTTATAGCCGGTCTCCGCATTTTTTTCCGATACGGAAATCTTGGCCGGTCTGGGAAGGAACGCCTCCGCCTCGGCCGGTGTATACCGCATGCGTCGATCGATTTCATCTGAGATGTCCTGCGGTTGTTCAAACCAACTACGCCATTCCGAAAGCTTTTGATTTTCACGGTTTTCAGATGTCTCTTCAAACGCCGCAAGAGAACCGCCGTCATAAAAGTGAACCGACTCCGGATAGCATTCATTCATCGCCGGTGCGATCCACTCCAAAAATCCCCCAGCCATTTCCGGCGGCAGAAAGACATCTGCGTAATCCCGCACCGTCGCATACAAAATCAAACGATCAACCGGACGCGTCAAGGCCACGTAGAGAATCCGCATCTCTTCCGAGAGGGTTTCTCGCTTGATACGCATTCTCATGGCGTACTGCGGCAGTGTCTTCGACTTGGTTCGTAGATCGAGATCGGCAATGCTCAGCCCGATTCCCAAATTTTTGTGAAGCACCATATCCCCTGTACTGTCGCGCAGATTGAATTTTCGACCGAGCCCGCACAAAATCACCACAGGAAATTCCAACCCTTTTGATTTGTGAATGCTCATCAGGCGCACGACATCTTCGTCTTCTCCGAGCGTCGCCGCACTGCCCATATCTCCCGAGCCCGACTCAATCTGATCCACAAAAGCTATGAACTGACTCAGGCTGCGGATACTGGCTGTTTTAAAGGCCGTCGCACGATCGATCAAAAGTTTCAAATTGGCCTGTCTCAAAGCGCCGCCCGGCATTGCCGCAACATATTCTTCGTAATTTGCCTCTGAAATCAGAGACCAGAGAAACGCATCAATCGGCATATATCTGGACCGTTCCCGCCACTCAGATAACTTTTCCAGAAATCGCTTCAGCCGCACGGCTGTATCATCGTCAAAATCTTCCGCATAGCGCATTGCGCGCTGGTAATAGAATCCGTCGTCGGGGTACTCGGATTTTAAGACAGCAAATGCTTCGACACCGATCTGTCCGAAGGGTGAGCGGAGCGCCGTCAAAAAAGGAGCGTCTTGCAAAGGATTATCAATAGCGCGCAAAACGTCCATGAGCATTCTGACTTCCAAGGCATCAAAATAACCCGTCTGGCGGTCGGCATAAAGCGGTACGCCCGCTTCAATAAAGCTTTGTTCAAAAGCTGGGGTCCACGACCTTGAGCTTCGAATGAGTACGACAATATCCCTGTATCGGCAGGGGCGGTACACCCCTTCTTTCGGAAAATAAATTTGCGTGCCGATCAGTCCTTTGATTTTGTCAGCGACGGCGCGTGCTTCGAGAACATCGGTCTCGATATCCAATTTTTCTTCCGGCATATCCTCAAATCGCTTTGCGAGAATATTCAGTTCCACATCGGGCCCGCCGCTCTCCGGAAAAGCCATGCCTTCATAGAGTTTGGCGGAATCATCATATGTGACTTCTCCGAGGCGATCCGACATCACTTTTTCAAAAATCGAGTTGACGGCATCCAAAATGCCCGACCGCGTTCTGAAGTTTTTCTTCAGGTCAATTCGGACAGACCGCTCTTCCTGCTGTTCAGCCCACGACTTGTTGAGCGGATTCAAAGCATCAAAATTTCCGAAATCAGCCCCCAGAACAGTTTCCAACCGACTGTATCGCCGGTGCTTTTCCAAAAATATTTCAGGATCGGCCAACCTGAATTTATAAATGCTCTGTTTAATATCCCCTACCATGAAGACGTTGTTTCCGCGTTTGATCCGATTGATGATGTACTCCTGAATACCGCTTGAATCCTGATATTCATCGATAAATACATAAGAGAATCGCTCACGATATTGCGATGCAATTTGATCGTCTTCCAACAGTTTAACCACCAGATGTTCCAAATCATTGAAATCCATGACGTTCCGCATGCGCTTTGCCGCATCAAAACGCCCCATGAAGTCAACCGTCAGCGCTGCCAGCGCCTCTATTGCGGGAGCGAGTTCGGTCAGCTCGGATTCATAGCGTGCCATAGACTTGTATTCAAAAAATTGCTTGAGTTCGCCGTGGATCTGTTTTTTTATGTACTTGTCTCGAATGACGTTTTTCACCTCGTCAATCAAGCTTTCGTCATATTGATCTTTGTCTTTTGCACGTATGGAGGCAATGCGAACGAACGCCGCCTTTTGCACCGATTCCTGTAGAGCTTCCAGTCCGTCTTCGCACGCCGAACGCATGACTTCAAACGCTTCCCGGTCAGAGAGAAGTGCCGGGATATACGGCTCCGGGCCCCCGGGTTGTTCACAAAGCGAGAGCGCCCGGTTCAAAAGAGAAATGCCTTGCTCAATGCGTTCCCTGTGGGCATCCAAAATGGTTTCGCGCCAAAGGGCACGTCCGGGAGAATCTGCATTTTGGTAGGACTCCGATAAGTTCAAAAGCCATTTTTCAGGATACGGTTGACTCTGCGAAAAATAAAAAAGCTGCATAACCATCTCTCTCAGCCGTTTGTCATCCCGGTTCCCGGAGAAGGCTTCCACAAGATAGACAAATGCCGGTTCTTCCGCTTCATAAGCCGATTCAAAGGCTTCGTCCAGCGCCGCATCCAGCAAAATTAATCGGTCGGAATCATTAATCATTTTAAAATTTGGGTCGATCGCCAAACGCTGAAAATTTTGTCTGAGCACGTCGAGACAGAAGGCATGGAAAGTTTTGATGCTCGATCGGTTCAACTGTTTGATCTGGGCCATCAAATACGCGCGATCCGCACCGTCGTCCTCAAGTGCCTTATAAAGCGCCGTTTCAATACGGCTTCTCATTTCGCCTGCCGCCGCATTTGTGAAGGTCACCACCAATAGGCCGTCCACCGAGGCAGACTTGGCCCGAATCAGCCGAGAAATGCGTTCGACGAGCACGGCCGTTTTGCCCGACCCCGCCGCCGCCGACACCAGAAGATTTGCATTTTCAAGTTCAATGGCTGCCTGTTGTTCAAAAGTCCACTTGCTCATGATTTTTCTCCCGTCCTGATTTCGGAAAGCACTGTTTCATCGTCCATCGTCGGCAATTTTCTATAAGTATTGCCTAAAAACTGCGTATCAAATTGGCAAATCCCTTTGTAATCACAGTAATCACAACTCTTAGCCGTTCCCATTCGGCAGGGCGAGATATCAATGTGTCCTTCCAATACGTCTTCGCCGATTGCCGCAATTTTCTTTTGTACCCAAGTGATCATGTCGAGCAAATCCGACTCCGAAACCACCTGGGATGTCTTCGCAAAACTCTGATCGGTTTTCAGGCGCACTTGAATGACGCTCGAGCGCCCGTTTTCTTGAAGCGTTTCGTCCAAGCTGTTTAAAACGTCCGCATCATCTACGGCAAACCCGTCCAATTTCAGCGAATCGGTGATTTTTTCATCAATCATCGCCTTAACTTGCTCCGGCGTCTCCACAAGCGGATCGTCAATTCTGAAATAAAACGCACCTGCCGGATGAACGTCATCTGCTCTGAAATAAGCGGGGCTGCCCATGCAGGCACCTAAATAGACCAACAACTGCATTTGAAGGCCATGATAGACATCCGAAAGCGAAATTTTCTTACTTCCGGACTTGTAATCAATGATTTTCAAGTAGGTTTTCCCGTTGATATCCAGTCGGTCAATGCGATCGATCACCCCGCGAATAAAAAGTTTTTCTCCCGAATTCAGTTCAATGACAATCGGCGGCAAGCCCTTTCCGCTGTCCGGGAATGCCAATTCAAAGGCAATCGGTTCAAAAGCCCCTTGATGCAAGTGCTGGGTCAATGTCCTCACCGCGCGCTTTGAAACGCGCATCAATTTATGGGCCTGATATCGGTATTGAAACTTAGAGCGATACAGTTCGTCATCCAACAATTCATCCACAACAGAGGCCATCAGCGCTTCCGCCGAGTCCCCGTCCAGTGTTTTCCAAGTAGTTTCCGATTCGTTCAACCGCCTTCCGAAACGTTCAAGCGATTGATGAAGCAATGTACCGACCTCCGGATAACTCATTGTATACGGGTGAATTTCCGTCGGCCGCAACCCGGCCTCCACATAGTATTTAAAGGGACATTGAACATAATTCTCAAGTCTCGAAACGCTTGTATTCAACGGTCCCTTATAAAGCGCCTCCACCGTTCGCTTGCTCAATCGATCTACCAAATTTGAATGTTTGAGCCCCCTGTATAAGTGTTTTGCAGTCTCCGGAGCATTGACCATGTACCATTTAAAAACCTCAAGCCATTCTTCCGATATCGGATACCCGTCCAGCGCACGCCTCAATTCGGAGGCAAGCGGCGCCGCCGTCCCCTTCTCTGTAGCAATCGGTTTCAGCGGCGTTTTCATTTCGGCATCCGGGAAACATTTCAGAACCCGGCCGATCCATTGAGACGCTCTGAGCGGCTTGCCTTCTTCATCCGCTCTTGAATAACTGAAATAGATGGATTCGGAAGGCCGTGTCATCGCACTGTATATGTTGTATTGTTCCTTTTCGAGGAACATTTGACTGTCCGCTAAGAAATGAAATCCAGCCGTTTTCAGGCGCGCTTTTTCCTCTTCCAAAATCAGCTGATGGTCGCCTCCGGATTGAGGCAACACCCCGTCGTTGACCCCCAGAATAAAAAGTGTCCGA
>JASUTA010000113.1 GCA_030445805.1 Clostridiales bacterium | reverse complement strand
TCCGTATGCGAAAGACATTTGCAAAGTGGAGATTCCGCCGGCGAAGGAAGTTGGGAAGCGTCACTATGCGGCTTGCCACTTTGCAGGCGAGATTTAATGCGGTATAATGGTAGTGAGCATTGAGAACCACTTTAGACAGGCACTGAAAAATTAGATTTAGGAAGAGGATCCGCCATGTTTCAGCGAATAAAAGACATTTTAAAAAAGAAAGAACTGGATCCGGACAAACGGGATGTGGAGCTTGAAAAAGGTGACTTTTTAGCCATTATGATCGCCGCTGCACTCACGATGTTTCCCGTATTGATCGGGATATTCGCACTGTTTGGATTTTTGGCTTGGGTTTTATTCGGCTTGGGCAGATGACCTCGAAAATAAACGGCAAAATAGCACTCATTTCGAGTGCTATTTTTTATGGCGCACGGCAGGGATTCTCTGTGGTATAATGAATTGGAATATTCAGGCGATTTGAAGCACCTGGCCTCTGTTTAAAAAATCAAAAAACGCTTTCAGATTATTTCTGAAAGCGTTCTAATAGACTGGAGCCGACGATGAGACTCGAACTCACGACCTACGCCTTACCATGGCGTTGCTCTACCAGCTGAGCTACGACGGCGCGTCTTTTACTATTATAAGCGATTTGATTTGAAATGACAAGTGAAAATTAGGGGGCATTTATGAGAAAATACGCGCGGGAATTTTTGCTTTCATGGAAGGTTTGGTTCATTGTTTTAACGCTGTTTTTATTTGGACTGTTTACCTATTGTGAAATTGCGATTACGCTGCAACAGCCTTCTGAAAATTGGTCCCTGGCATATGAAATAACAACCGGTCTTCCTAAGGATGAAAGATTGATCGATGAAGTGGAAAGCATATCGAAAGACGGTGTAGTCGTTGCCTATTACAGTAACGGAAAAGTGACGATTTCTTCTTATGATTGGGAAGGACAGCTCCTAAAATCAGAAGTGTTTGCTTGTTCACTCAATGATGTAAAAGTACTTGAAATAACCGGCACAGATAAAGGCTACCGGGTCTATGTCAGTGACAGGAAACAATTGGATCGATATGAATTAAATCCGGAGACGTTTGAAGTGATTGGTGACTCTACAGTATCAGAGCATGCAGAACAGTTTTCCGCCGCAGGAGAATGGTTGCTGAGCGGTGATGATGCGCTGCTTCAACTGTTTGAGGGAGAAGATCTCATCTGGGAAACGAGCGATTATGAGAATCTCAAGCGCGTCAATTTGACGTTTGACGTTCATGGGGCGGCCGGCACCTATGACACGGAAAACGGCGGCAATCTGATTGTGACGGCAAATAAAACGGCAGAGTGGTATCCTTTTTCGGACGAGAACACTCAAAAGCAATTGGGGTATGCAAAAGATTTGTATTTGACTGATTCTGAAGTTACGGTTTTATCGAGTCAGTTCAATCCGATTAAAGGCGGGCCTTTAAGGATGGGTGAGTGGATTGTGGATCGTAAAACGGGTGCGATTAAGACGCATCAAGTGCTTTATCACGGTTCAACTGACTTGGAGCCTCAAATTGTGTTGGCATCTGAGGGAACGCTTCGCTATGTTCTGGGATTGTCACAATCGTATGGCGATGAACCCGATGCCGATGAGGAGACGCAGTCTTTTGAGAATGGGTTGTTTACCAATGTCTCCTTATTTGAACGCATTGGAGGGCGGCTTACGGAGAACACGCGGCTGACGGCAACTATGAAATACCCGTCCGAATATGCTTATTTTGAACATGACGGAACGGCAAATCTCCTCTGGGTGGATTTGATTCAAGGTGAGGGGACGCTCTATATGGCGGGAACCGGCGAAGCGTGGATTCAATTTGCACTCAAGCATTATCCCATCAATGGCTTTAGAATGATGTTGGCATCTGTTTTTTCATTTGTTTCTATGCTTTATTACGGGTTTCTATTTTTTATCATCGATCTGTCGGAACAGTGGAAAGTTATTTTGGCTTTTCTGATGCTCATGTTTTTGTATCAGAAGTTTGCACCCGGAGAAATCGCTTCTAAAAAACGTTATGGGCTCTACGCCACTATGCTGTTTGTTTCCGGAATTAAATTCTATTTGTCTGTTTGGAACGGCAACTTTGGAGCGGTGGCAAGTGTCTATCCGTTTTTACTCGGGAATGCCTTTGTGCTGACACTTATTTCCCTTGGAACATCAGTCATGGCACTGTGGATATTGTGGCGCTGGCATCATGCACATCTGTATTATAAAAGCGAATCAATTCTCATCGGTCTTTGGATTGCCCTTGAGCTTTACACCTATTTTTACGGCATATTGGTATATTACGTTACGGCTCTGTCACGCGTCAACTTTACCCTATAATGCAGGTAGGCGACTCAATTTCGCTTGAAGGAATCCAAGAAAATCCGAGAAAATTCTGAAGAAAGCTAAAGAAAATTCTAAAGAAAGCTAAAGAAAATTCAGGGAAGAGAATCAACTAAAAAAGCCTTCACCCAGAACTTCGCGAACCGTTGAAATCATAACAAAAGCGTTGGGATCAATATCACGTATAAAGCGTTTGAGACGTATGAATTCCTTGCGGTCCATGACGGAATTGACGATGACTTTGTCAGCCATGGTATAAGCGCCTTTTGCGGTGTAAATCGTGGCACCGCGATTCAGAGTATCGACGATGTATTTTTGAATGTCATCCGTTTTGGAAGAAATGACGGAAACAGAGACCTTTACAGTGAATCCTTCAATGACATTGTCAATGATGAACCCGTTGAAAACAATGCCGAGCAATGCATAAATGGCAAGTTCGACACCAAAAGTAAATGCGGCGAGACTGACGACGACGACGTCTGCGGCGAGAAGTGCTTTTCCGATTTCAAGATGAAAAAACTGATTGAGAATTTTAGCGATGATATCGGTGCCGCCGGTGGAAGCATTTTGATTGAAAACGATGCCCATGCCGACGCCCTGAATGAGAATGCCGACGATCAAATTGACCAGAAGATCATCTACGAGCGGCGCACTGAGCTTGAACCAGGTGTCAAAGACATATACAATGCCGGAAAGCAAGAAGCTGGCATAAATGGTCTTGGTTCCGAATCCGGTTCCGATGACGAGAAAGCCGATAATAAACAGCGCAATATTGAGGACAATAAGAGCGGTACCGGTCGAAATTTGAGGCATGACTTGATGCACAATCATGGAGAGCCCGGTTACGCCACCCACGGCAAGATTGGCGGGTATGAGAAAGAAACAGAGACCGGCTGCCACAATAAGGGCACCGACGCTGATCCAAAAATATTGCTTCATAGAAACCTCCTATTTTGTCTGAAGACCCATTCGGTCTAAAAACATTATAAATTGAGAAAAGGATTTTGACAATCATTCGAGAATCCGTTGTTGGAAATCCAAAGTTTTAGATGTCCCGGTCTGAAAAATATTATATAATATATCATAAATATAAGATTGATCTGTGTGAATTAAAGAGGATTTTATGGATAGAGAAACGGTTTTATTTAAAATATTAAAGAAAATGGAGGCCAGCATTGACAGAATCTTGCTCTTGACGGGCATGATTGTCGTTCTGCTCGGTTTTTCCTTATTCTACATGAATGGAATGCGATTTTTTTCGTTTTTTGACATGGTTGCAGGAGTGGGGTGTTTGACGGCGTTTGTTTCCAGGAAAAAACTTTCTGCTAAATTCAAACTCATTTTGCTCCTCGTGTTGCTGATGGTTTTTAGCTTCTTTTCGCTGGTATTCAACGGCTTCGTCGGGAATGGCATGTTGACACTGGCGATTTCACAAGTGCTTGCGGCGTTCTTTCTTCGGAAAGCGTGGCAGTGCACTGATATCGCTGCTCGGGATTTTGACGGTTTTATTCGGCATGGCCTCTTTTGTTTCGGGGTACAGCACCCTGACAGAGTCTTTGGTGCTGTATAATGCGCAGATCTTTCCGTGGCTGGTTCATTTGGCGTCACTGTTGATTTTTACAATTGTGTGTTACATTGTCGTCTTTAGCATTCGAAAACAGTTGATCGGCAATATTGAAGCTTTGGAAGACACTGTGGAAACCCTGAATGTTCGAAATGAGCTGTTGGAGAAAAAAGAAGCGGAAATTCGTCAATTTGCTTATTTTGATACGTTGACGACTTTGCCGAACCGATATTTTTTCGGCGATTATGTCCAAAAGCGGTTGAGTGTTGCGGAGAGTGGCTATATCGCGTTACTTGATATACGCGATTTTAAGATGATCAATTCCATTTACGGCACTGAGGTTGGAGACGAAATTTTACGAGAACTCGGTATTTTGATGAACAGTTTTCAAAAAAGCCCAAACCTTATTGCCAGACTGAGCGCCAATGAATTCGCGGGATGGGCGGAAGACTGGGATCATGCACATTTCTTAAATCGTATTGCGGATTTTAATGCATTGATCAATGAAAAGTTGATGGCGCTCACGCATAAATTCCACTTGGATTTTTATTTTGTCTATGCGCGATATCCGGAAGACGGCCATGATTTTGACACACTTTTTAAACATGCCACAGTTGCCATGAAATTCGCAAAAGATCGCAGTACGACGGAATACATCGAATTTTTGCCGTCCATGCTCAATGAGGTGGAAGACGAAGAACGCTATAAAAACGCGATTGAAGCGGCACTTAAAGAAGAGGAATTTTCTCTCTACTATCAAAGTAAAGTCAGTATTGCGGATGCATCCGTGTTTGGCGTTGAAGCGCTTGCAAGATGGCATTCGAAGTCACTTGGGGAAATTAGTCCCGCCAAATTTATTCCGCTTGTCTGCCAGTCAAAATGGGTAGTGCCGTTTAGTGAATGGGTTATTAAACAGGCTCTTGATGACTATCCGGCTTTAACGGTGCGGTATGGACATTCGGTGGAACTGTCCATCAATATTTCTCCGACGTTTTTCTTTAAACCGCATTTTGAATCCTTTGTGATTCATGAAATTGAAATGCGGAATATTCCTTTTGAAAAAATCATTTTGGAAATTACGGAAGATATTTTTCTTCATGAAGTGGAAGGGGTTGAACGAAAAATTACCGCTCTCCGCGCGAAAGGGATTAAATTGTCCCTTGATGATTTCGGTACGGGCTATTCTTCCTTGAGTTATTTGAGCCGATATGTGTTTGACGAACTCAAGATAGATAAGAGCTTTGTCGACAACGTGGTGCGTGATAAAAGGGCACTTGCACTGTTTGAATCCATCATGCAGATTGCCAGAACGTTCAACTATCACGTCATTGCGGAAGGGGTAGAAACCAGAGAACAGCTTGAAGTGGTGCGAAATGTAGGATGCACGAATATTCAAGGATTCCTTTTTTCAAGACCTGCCGGCATCGGTGAGCACCCGACTGTAGATACCGGAAAAATTGCGTCCATTCTAGCAGAATAAAACAGAATAAAACAGAATAAAACAGAATACCGGAGGATAAGAACTTGATTGACTACATTGCTTGCATGTTTATGCTCTACTCCATCATCGGTTGGATTTGGGAAACCAGCTATGTCTCCGTCAAAGAAAAACGCTTTGTGAATCGGGGATTTTTGAGATCTCCCGTCATTCCGATCTATGGCTTTGCGGCGACGACCGTCATGATTTCGATGGTGCCGATTCAGCCTCATTTGCCTCAAGATCCGATTCTTTCAGGTGTTTTTAGCATATTATATATTGCCTTTATTGCAACCGGATGGGAATATGTTACGTCCTATGGAATGGAAGTGATCTTTAAGACGCGTTGGTGGGATTACACTACGCATCGTTTCAATATCAACGGACGCGTTGCGCTGGATGCGTCTCTCTTTTGGGGAATCGGCGGATTTATTTTGTGGCGCTATATCAACGTTCCGCTTACCGATTCTTTTGAGACTTTGTCTCATATGGCAAAGACGATTATTTTTTCAGTTTTCTATATCGGTGTTTCGGTGGATGCAACTTTCACATTAAAAGAACTGATTGATCTCCGAACGGTTGTCATCAAGTTGCATGATGCGTCGGAAGAGGCTGTTGATCTTATGGGTAAGCGTTTTGAACAGTTTCAGGACAGCGTAGAACAAATTGGCGATGAACTGGAAGCGCAGAGAAGCATTTGGCAGAGACGATTGGATGAAGCGCGTGAAGAATTTAAGAGAAAGGCTCAATACAGCCGATTTGAAGGCATGAGAGACTTCGGACGCTTTGTCGAAGCCGTCATTGACAAAGGGGAGAGCATTGCGGAAGAAAATGAAACGCGGCTGCGCCAATACGGTGAGATGCTGAAAAAACTGAGAGGACACGCGCGATTCTTCAGAAGCTACCCAAATGCGGCAACCCGATCGCTTTCAGCGGTGTTGTTTGCGAAACGTAAAGAGAAGAGTGTCGAAAACAATAAAATACAAAATACAGACGTGACAGAGAGGCGGGATGCATGATGAAAGTGTACATTAGTGTCGACATTGAAGGAATCACAGGAACAACGTATTGGAAAGAATGTGAGCAGGGGAATTTGCAGTATGAACAGCCGGTCTTGCAGATGACGAAAGAGGCATTGGCAGCTGTACAGGGGGCACTGGATGCCGGTGCGGACGAAATTTTGCTCAGGGATGCGCATAATAGCGCGGCAAATATTGATATGTCTGTATTTCCTGAACAAGTTCGCATTATCAGAGGGTGGAGCGGCGATCCTTACGGGATGGTAGAGCGCATCGATTCAACCTTTGATGCTGTGTTCTTCGTGGGATACCATAGCCCTGCGGGTGGAGACGGAAATCCGCTGTCACATACCATGTCCACAAAACCGTATCATATTACCATCAATGGTGTAGAGACGAGTGAATTTATTATGTTCAGCTATGCGGCTGCAAGTGTCGGTGTTCCGACGACGTTTTTAAGCGGGGATGAAAAACTGTGCGAAATGGGGAAAGACATTCATCCGGGATTACACACGGTGGGTGTTAAAAAAGGCTTTGGAGGTACAACGGAAAACCTGTCCCCTGAGCGGTCTCTCAAACTGATTCGCGAACAAGCGGCGGCATCGTTAAGGCAAGATTTGCCTGCGGCAAAAATCAAATTGCCTAAGCATTTTGATGTAAAAATTGTATTTCGCTCTCATCTGGACGCGTACAGAAAACAATTTTATCCAGGCATGACCATGGAAGACCCACATACTTTGAGATTTAATACGGATGTCTATTATGAGGTCCTTCGGATGTTGGAATTTGTAATTTTATAAAAAAATGGAAAAGGCGGATGACGCCTTTTTTATTGCGGAAAGGCGATGCTTTAAAAAATAGTAATATTATCAATCTTTATTACCAGAATTGCCGTTGACTGCGGTATAATAAAAAGGCAAGATATGGGATGATTTTGCGGAATCTGTAAAACCATTCGATCGAAGCGGGGGAATACAACAGGTGGAGGTTTGAGATGAGAAAGAAGTTGAAGCTTTCCAAAAAAGAAAAAGAAGCAGCATCAAACAAAAAATTGGGCGGGAATAAAAAAACTAAGAAAAGACGAAATTTATCGAGTGTCCGAGCGAAGCTGATTTTCAGTTATGTACTTTTATCGGCCGTTATCATTGTTTCGTTGCTTTTCACCATTCAAAGCATCAGTGCCTTGAACGGGATTATCGAAGTGGACGGGTACGTCAATAATATCGTCAATACAATCGGCGATTTGTTGCGTCATCAAGGGGTCTATGAACTTACGGGAAGCGAAGATGAGCGTGGGGAAATCTACAATTTGCTGACTGAAATTCAAGATCAGGTCCAGAAAGTTATGGACAGCGAAGCGGACAAGGCAACAAAGGACAGCGTTACTTTAATCGGAATTCATATCGGAAATTATCGCTCCGAATTCGGACACTATATTACCAGCCGTACGACGCGAGACGGCATTGTTTCAACGATGAATGAAAACATAGAAACTTCAAAAGCCGCCATTCGGGATTTATCGGATTTGATTGAAGTACAAATTGAATTATCCGAATCAGGAATGGGTGCCAATACATCCGTGGACATCAATACGCTGTATCGTATTTTATCGACGGTCCAACAGTCCGAACAACAGATTTACGAATTGAAAGACTATACTTCCGAGTACTTGTTGGAAGGTGAAAAGTCTTCTTTGATTACTTTGAATGCAAAAGCAGAGAATTTGTTTACACAACTTGATGAACTCGAAACGGCGATTGAGCCGCTCGGTGTTGAAAACGTCGTCCCGACTTTACGTTCTGAAATAGAATCGTATTTGGGCAGTAGTGACAGACTTTATCAGACAGATGTCAATATGGCAGAACAAAGCGATAATTTGTCTGAACTGGCAGACAGTGTTCGAGCTGAGGGCGGTTCCATTTATGACATGCAGTCCGGATTGGTTCAGAGCATCAGTGCATCAACGTATCAAACAGCGTACACCTCGCTGATTATTGGGATTATCATTGCACTGTTGGCGTCAATCATCGTCTTCAGAAGTATTTCCAAGCC
>JASUTA010000112.1 GCA_030445805.1 Clostridiales bacterium | reverse complement strand
ATAAAGATACAATGAATCTAGATGAATCTAAATATTGGAGAACACTTTTCGAAAACTATAAAGAGGAACTTAAAAATTATCCACTACACGGCTTTTCTCTACAAGGTGATTAATTAATGAGTGATATTATTAAACAGAGAATAATCCTTAAATGCATTTCAGAATTGTTCTCTTTTTTTTGATTAATGCCACAACTAAAACAAGGGAACCTCAGTTGAGATTCCCTTAATTTGATCACTTATTTTGTTTTGTATCACTATTATCATTTCAAAATGGAGTCAAAATGGAGTCAAAAGCACTTTCAACACCTTTAAAACTCAGTAAAATCAATGGTTTCAGAGTTTGAAATCTTTACTCCCACTCAATCGTACTAGGTGGCTTGCTCGTTACATCATAGAGGACGCGGTTGACACCCGGGAGTTCGTTGACAATTCGAGAAGAAATCTTGTCGAGAACTTCATACGGGATGCGTGCCCAGTCGCTGGTCATGCCGTCAACGGATGTGACGGCGCGGATGCCGATGGCATGCGCGTAGGTGCGTTCGTCACCCATGACCCCGACGGAGCGGATATTCGGCAGCACAGTGAAGTATTGCCAGATATCACGGTCGAGACCGGCTTTTTTGACTTCATCCCGCAGGATAAAATCGGATTCCTTTACGAGGTGCAGTGCTTCTTCCGTAATTTCGCCGAGGATACGAATGGCAAGACCCGGTCCCGGGAACGGTTGACGCCATACGATATGTTCCGGTACGCCGATTTCTTCGCCGACGCGGCGCACTTCATCTTTAAACAGATCGCGAAGCGGCTCGATCAGGCTGAACGCCATGTCTTCAGGGAGACCACCCACATTGTGGTGGCTCTTGATGACATCCGCGGTATCCGTTCCGCTTTCGATGACATCCGGATAAACCGTTCCTTGAACAAGGTATTCAATGCCTTCTAATTTACCGGCTTCCGCTTCAAAAACACGGATGAATTCTTCACCGATGATTTTACGTTTGCGTTCCGGTTCACTGACCCCTTTAAGTTTATTGAGGAAGCGTTCCTGTGCGTTGACACGGATGAAATTCATGTGGAAAGCGTCCTTAAACACGTGCTCCACTTCATCGCCTTCATCTTTTCTGAGCAGACCGTGGTCTACGAAAATACACGTCAATTGATCGCCGACAGCTTTGTGCACCAGTGTTGCCGCAACCGATGAGTCAACCCCACCCGACATGGCACAGAGCACTTTTTTATTGCCGACTTTTTTACGAATGCTTTGAATCATTTGCTCCGCAAAGTTTTCCATGTTCCAATCGCCCGAACAGCCGCACACTTCATAAAGGAAGTTTTTGATGACTTCACGTCCGAACGGTGTATGTTCAACTTCTACGTGGTACTGAACCGCATAGAGTTTCTTTTCCGGATGATACATGGAAGCAATCGGACTGTTGTCCGTAGCCGCAATGGTTTCAAATCCCGGAGGCAGAGCAGAAACGTAATCAAAATGGCTCATCCAACATTGAGAACCGGTATTGACGTTTTTGTAAAGCGCATTGCCCCCGATCAGTTTGAGTTCAATTTTACCGTATTCCTGTTGTGTGGCGCGCTCGACTTTACCGCCCATGGTCTGCGCCATCAATTGCATGCCGTAGCAAATGCCAAGAATCGGAATGCCAAGTTCAAAGATTTCAGCGCTGAGTTTCGGTGCGCCTTCTGCGTAAACCGAGTTCGGACCGCCCGTAAAAATGATGCCTTTGGTGTCGCGCGCCTTGATGCCTTCAAGGGCGTTTCGCCATGAAAGGACTTCACTGTAAACGCCTGCTTCACGCACGCGTCTGGCAATCAATTGATTGTACTGACCGCCGAAATCCACGATTACTATGCGTTCATTGTTCATGTTTTCCTCCGAGATATTAATGGCTCTCCATGCTTGAAATGCTGTAGTTAGGTGGTTCTTTCGTAATGGATATATCATGCGGGTGAGACTCAATGAGTCCTGCTCCCGTAATGCGTATAAAGCTCCCGTTTTCCTTGAGATCTTCAATATCCTTCGTCCCGCAATACCCCATGCCTGCTCGCAATCCGCCGACAAGCTGATAGATAATGTCTTTCAGATATCCTCTGTAAGGCACGCGACCTTCGACACCTTCCGGAACAAACTTTTTCGTGTCGTTTTGGAAATAGCGATCTTTAGAACCGGCTTCCATAGCCGCCGTCGACCCCATGCCGCGATACGATTTAAAGCTTCTGCCCTGATACATGACAATCTCACCGGGGCTTTCTTCCGTTCCGGCAAAAAGCGACCCAAGCATAACCGCAGAGGCCCCCGCCGCAATGGCTTTGGTGATTTCGCCCGAGTATTTGATGCCGCCGTCGGCAATAACAGTGATGCCGTGGGCTTTGGCCGCTTCCGCGCAGTCCATAACGGCGGTTACCTGAGGGACACCGATTCCCGCAACCACGCGTGTTGTACAAATGGACCCGGGTCCGATACCGACTTTCACACAGTTGGCACCGGCTTTGATAAGGTCTTCCGTCGCTTCGGCCGTGGCGACATTTCCCGCAATGATATCCAAATCCGGATAAGCGGTTCTGATTTTTTTAACGGCTTCCAGCACATTGAGGCTGTGTCCGTGTGCCGAATCGATTCCGATGACGTCAACGCCCGCTTTTACAAGCGCTTCCACGCGATCCATCATGTCCGAACCGATGCCGACCGCCGCTCCCGCAAGCAAACGTCCTTTGCTGTCCGTTGCGCGGTAAGGGAATTTAATTTGCTTTTCAATGTCTTTAATGGTGATCAGACCCATCAGCTTGCCTGCCGAATCAATCAACGGCAACTTTTCGATCTTATATTTTCTGAGAATTTTTCCCGCATCTTCAAGCGTGATATCGGAAGGCCTCGTAATGAGGTTGTCCTTAGTCATCACTTCAGAAATTTTCGCCTCCATATCCGGCTCAAAGCGGATGTCACGGTTGGTGATAATCCCAACGAGCTTGTGTGATTCATCCACAATCGGTACACCGGAAATGCGATATCGGCTCATCAATTTTTCTGCATCTTTCACCTGATGATCGGGACTTAAATAGAAGGGATCCACAATAACGCCATGTTCACAGCGTTTGACACGATCGACTTCAAGCGCTTGCTGCTCGATGCTCATATTCTTATGAATGATGCCGATTCCCCCTTCACGGGCAATGGCAATTGCAAGTTTCGATTCGGTGACCGTGTCCATCCCTGCACTGATAATCGGAATGTTAAGGGTGATTTTCTCCGTGAGTTTTGTCTGCACGCTGACCTGATTTGGCAGCACCGAAGAACGCTTCGGAACCAGCAGAACATCGTCGTAAGTCAACCCTTCTTTAATGACTTTGCCTCCCATTTCTTCTCCTCCATCATCATACCATAATTTGATTGATTTTGCGCTGTTTCTGTATACAAAAAAAGAACAACCGCGATGGGTTGTCCTAACGTTTTGTCTGCATTTAAAAATGGGCGCATCTACAGCTTAAAATGCGCGCGGCAAAAACAAACCGGACAACTCATAGTGCGATTTTTTCGGCAATCGCGTAGAAACTTCCAAACCATTTATTTCAGGAATTATATGAGTTCTCTTTTTGAAATGTTAATACTCAAATTATCATGTTTATAGAGGGATGTCAATAAATGAAGAACATAATATTTAAAGAAAGTTATTAATTTTTATTAAAATTGCCTCAATTTCATTTCGCCCCCCTTACCTTATTAAATTATTGTGATAAAATAAGGAGCGACATGCCGTTTATAAAATTTTCTATATGAGAATACGGCAATTTTTTTACCCTCACAGAACCATTTTTATCATGGGAGACTCATATGACACCTTTTCATTCTATTGCCCCTTTTATGAAACGATACTGGCGCGGTTATTTGCTCGGCACACTCATTCTTATCGTCGTAGATGCCCTACAACTGATTACGCCTCTGATTATAGGTAGTTTTACCGATGCGCTTGCAAGCGGTACCTTGACCGGTAGTGATCTTATACGATACATTACATCCATCATGGCCATTGCCATAGGTGTCGCAATCGGTCGATTTGGTTGGCGCATGACGCTCATCAAGACGGCAAAGACCCTTGAATACTGGTTGAGAAACCGCGTTTTTGAGCACCTCGAAAAAATGTCGCTCAACTACTTCAATCATCACAAAACAGGCGATCTCATGGCGCACTGCACCAATGACATCACTGCCATTCGCAACGCCGCCGGAGGCGGCATGATTATGTTTGTCGACGGCACGTTCATGGCCCTCACGACCATCATCATTATGTTCACACGCATTGATGCCAAACTTACTGTGATTGCACTCATTCCACTGCCCCTGATCGCCATTTTCATCATCACCTTGGGTCGCGTGGTCGGGCAGCGCTTTGAAAAAGTGCAAGAGGCTTTCTCCGACCTCACCGACAGTGCTCAGGAAACTTTTTCAGGGATTCGAATCATCAAATCCTTTGTGCAGGAAGGGGCTTCTGTACGTACTTTTAATGAAAGAAACCAATCCAATTTTGATAAAAATATGCGACTCGTTAAAGTCGTCGGTTTTCTTCAGCCAATGGTCCAGTTCATCTCCATGCTCAGCACCTTGATTGCCATTGTCTACGGCGGCGCATTGGTCATCGACGGCGTGATTACCGTCGGAAATTTTGTTTCCTTCATTACTTACATCGGGTTGCTTTCGTGGCCGATGATGGCCATTGGGTTCGTTTACAACCAACTTCAAAGAGGACTCGTTTCTCTGAAACGCATCAATAATATTTTGGATACCCCACCGGAAATTTTCGATTTGGTTCATGCGGATGAAACCGCAACGGCCGAACCGGCACTCCGTGTCAACGGTTTGACTTTTACGTATCCGGGTGCTGAAATACCGGCCCTTGAAGACATTCATTTTGCACTGGAACGCGGTCAAACGATGGCTGTTGTCGGAAAAACAGGCAGCGGTAAAACAACGCTGGTCAATCTTTTGCTCCGCCTCTACCAAGTCGATAACGATATGATTTACTTCGGAGAAAAAGACATCAACGCCCTGCCGATTCAACGCATTCGAGATATTATCGGCTATGTGCCTCAGGACAATTTTCTGTTTTCTCAAACCGTGGCTTATAACTTAAAATTCGGTGACCCTTCCAAGGGAGAGGCCGAAATAGAAGCGGCGGCAAAAACCGCTCAGGTCTACAATGAAATTCTGAATTTCCCGAAAGGATTCAAGTCCGAACTGGGCGAGCGCGGCGTCAATATGTCCGGCGGTCAAAAACAGAGGGTGTCCATCGCACGGGCACTTGCAAAGAACCCGAAACTTGTGATTTTAGACGATGCGCTTTCTGCGGTGGACACCAAGACCGAAGAAGCCATTCTCAATCATTTGGAACGTGCTTTGACGGATACGACAACGATTCTCATCGCTCACCGCATTTCTACGATCAAGCATGCCGATTTAATTCTCGTACTCGACCACGGAAAAATCGTCGAGCGCGGTACGCATTCACAACTCATCGAAATGAGTGGCATTTATCGGGATATGTACGAAAAACAATTGCTTGAAGACAAGCTGTCAAAGGAGTAGTCCATGGAATATCAAGAAAAAGCGATTGAGCGTTCCTACGACGGGCGCCTGATGTTACGGTTAATCGGTTACGCCAGGACACAGAAGCTGAGACTTATAATCAGTATTGTGCTTATGCTTTTCATCACAGGTGTGGATCTGGTTATTCCCTACTTTACAAAAATCGCGATCGATGATTATATTTCGCCTGCGGATCAAAGCATTTACCTTATTCCCGCAGACCGTCAAACGGGAGATGCGGGTTTTTCTCTTGAAAACGGCACATTCGTCGCCTTCCCTTCTCTGGCAGAGCGCCGTGCGGGATTTTTCAATGCTTCTGCAGTCCCTGAAAACGCCGCTGGCGGCATCATCCACGACGCAGAAAACGGAGATTATTACCTCATTGAAGGGCTCAGCAAATCAGAGCGGCTCGCTTCAGAGGGTGACATTACGATTTCCGGTGAGACGGCAATGCTTTCAGATACCGGCGCGGAATATCCTGCCGTTAAGCTGACAGAAGCTCAAATTGAGGCATTTAAAACTTTCAATAAGTCTCAACTTCAATTTCTCGTAACGGTCTTTGCCGTGGTACTGCTCATCAACTTCGTATTCAGCTTCGGGCACACGTACTTGCTCAACTATGCCAGTCAGAAAATTGTCTATTCTCTGCGGGAAACACTCTTTTCTCACCTTCAGAGCATGGACCTGAAATTTTTCGACCGAAATCCGGTCGGTCGCCTCGTCACGCGGGTTTCAAACGATATGGAAAACATCAACGAAATGTTTACCAATGTGATTGTCACATCCCTTAAGGACTTCACCTTGCTCTTCGGCACCCTCGTCGTTATGTTGGTCATTGATGTTAAGTTAACCCTTATTTGCATGAGCACGATGCCGTTTGTCATCTTTGCCGCCTCAATTTTCAGGCAAAAAGCACGCCAAGTTCAGCGTGCCGTCAAAATCAAGTTGGCCAAAATCAATGCAACGCTATCCGAAAACATCAGCGGCATGAAAATTATTCAAATTTTCAACCAAGAAGACAATGTCTATGATGCATTTGATGATATCAATCGTGATTATTTAAAAAGTGCTTTAGATGAAACCCGTGTCTATGCAGTTTTCAGACCGACGATGAACCTCGCTTATTCGGTTTCGCTTTCTCTGCTCATTTGGTTCGGCGGTGGAGATGCCATTCGCGGCGCGGTTGAGCTCGGCGTTCTCGTCGCATTCATCTCATATACGCAACAGTTTTTCCGACCGATTATGGACCTCAGTGAAAAATTCAATATTTTTCAATCGTCCATGGCCAGTGCCGAACGTATTTTTCTCCTTTTGGACACGGAGGAACGCATCAAGAATCCGGAACATCCGGTGGATTTATCGGTTCAGCCCTTTGAGGGCCATATCGTCTTTGAAGACGTTTGGTTCAGCTATGCCGATGATCCGAAAACAGAAAGCGACTATGTGCTAAAAGGTGTCAGTTTTGAAGTGAAACCGGGTGAAACCGTTGCGCTCGTCGGTGCAACCGGTTCCGGGAAAACCACAATCATCAGTCTTATCAATCGATTTTACGACATTCAGAAAGGGCACATTTATATCGACGGCATCGACATTCAACAGCTTGATATTCAAAGTCTCCGCAGTCGAATCGGCATGGTTCTTCAGGATGTGTTCCTCTTTGCGGGGGATATTTCAAGCAATATTCGGCTGAGCAACACTCATATTTCAGACGAAAAAATACGTGAAATTGCGCGCTACGTCAATGCCGATGATTTTATTTCACGCCTTCCGAAAGGGTATTCCGAACCGGTTACGGAACGCGGCGCCACGTTTTCGGCAGGGCAGCGCCAACTGCTCTCATTTGCGAGAGCTTTGGCTTTTGACCCGTCTGTGCTCGTCCTTGATGAAGCTACGTCGAATATCGATACCGAAACGGAGCATTTGATTCAGGATGCCATTGAAAAACTCATTCGCGGCAGAACCACCTTGATCGTTGCCCATCGCCTTTCTACCATCCAACATGCCGATGTCATCATCGTGATGAGCCGCGGCGAAATTCGCGAAATGGGCAATCATCAAGCGCTTCTTGAAAAGGGTGGTCTTTACTATGATCTGTACCGCCTGCAATATGCAGAGCGCTGATGGGCGTTCACACTTTCTTTACAATTTTAATTCCTTATGCTATAATAAGGCTACAACCGAATGTATTACACCTAGGGGTGCTTCAAGCTGAGAGCGCATATGCGTAACCCTTTGAACCTGAACTGGTTAAGACCGGCGGAGGAAAGTGTGGAAATGTAAAATTTAACCATGTCTTCTCCGGAGACATGGTTTTTTATTTTCCACCATCTTTTCAATTTTGAATGGAGGGATTTTATGGAAAGAACAACTCACTCAAGCATCAAGATTCTCGTAGAAGGCGCAATGATGATTGCCTTGGCCACAATCTTGAGCTTTATCAAAGTCATGGAAATGCCTTATGGCGGATCCGTTACGGCGGCAAGCATGGTACCGATCCTCGTGTTTGCTTATCGTTGGGGCGGCGTGCGCGGCATATTTGTCGGCGCGGTTTACGGAATTATTCAATTTTTAATCGATCCTTATGCGGCACATCCAATTTCAGTTTTGCTGGACTATCCGATTGCCTTCGGCGCACTCGGTGTCATGGGTTTCTTTGCAAAACGCGGCGATTCCATGATGAAATGCTTCGTTGGCGTCGTTGTTGCGATTGCACTGCGGTTTGTTGCACACTTCTTATCAGGGGTCATCTTCTTTGCTATGTATGCACCGGAAGGCATGAACCCAGCGATTTACTCAGCACTTTACAACGGTGCTTACCTGCTTCCGGA
>JASUTA010000111.1 GCA_030445805.1 Clostridiales bacterium | reverse complement strand
CAATTTAAAACATAAAAAGACAAGTGTAACATGCTACACCTGTCTTTAAAGCAAACCGCGTGCCAACGCATTCGGCAGATTTTGTTTTTTATTGCAACAATTTTAGAACATCGCTCTTGGATTCGGCATTTTTAATACGTTCAACCCACTGCTCATCTCGAATTTTTTGATAAAAGATCTCAATATAATTTCCGCAGTGTTCATCAATGGCAAATAAAAACACACAATCTGCCACCAAACCTGCCGACCAGTAAATGGGATGCTCCAATTTTGCCACGGCAATACCCGGCTTAATCACTTCCGAATTGTCTCCGTGGGGAATCGCAATCCCGACATCCAAACAAGTATCGCCCAAATTTTCACGTTTGTACACACTGAGCAAAAATCCTTCCGAAACATGTCCCGATTCCACGAGTTTCGCAGTCAGTTGGTCAATCACCTCATTTTTTGACATCACCTGCGGGTGGAATAAAACCGTCTCCGGCGTCACGAGGTCTGAAAGCCTGCATCTGAGTTGAGTCCGCTGAGAAAGTAAATTGCTCAGCGCCAAAGTGCCGTGACCCGTCATCACATAATCGAGCGAGAAAAACGGAATCCCGGGTAAATCCGGATTGATGGTTCCGATAATCGCCATAATGTCCCGCGTCTTTTGAATCTCGGCAATCCGGTCGGTAAAGCGCCCTCGGTCAAACAGACCGAGTTCAATCATTTCGATGTTGCCTTTAACGCCGGGGAATGACGTCTCCAAGACTTCCCGGATGTTGCGCGCATTCCCCTCACCCGTAATACAAAGGGTGATGAGCACAGGCGGCTTCCCGGTTGAATCGCTCTCACGGGTATTTATGCCGTACAGGCGTCCCGATTCCAGCGCCTGCGCCAAGACATCCACCGAATAATCCTCACCGAGATTCGCCCTTCTGAGTGCATCCAGCACCATCAAGGTGTCCACGCGCGCCACACAGCGCACTTTAATGCCGGTTCGCTCCGTGATCTTTTGACCGAAAGAAACCAGCGATCCCATATCTACGAGAAGGATACAGCCTTGACCTTCATCAATATTGACCACCACATTGCAAACGCGCTCAAAAGCACTGTCTACACTTTCGCTCAAATCCATAGAAATGCCGACGGCATTATTGACATCCAGCATGCGATTGGCCACATCTGCCATCGCTTTGCCCACTTGACCGTGAGTCAGCACAATGACGCGTATGCGTCCGCCGGTCTTTCCGGAAGAATACGCCTTTAAATACATCGCGACAATCGCCGCTTCTTCCCCCGGGATTTCCAGATTGAGCTCCATAGAAATCTGCTTAAGCATCAGCACTGCCGCCGCGTACTCGGACGGAAAATTTTTCGCACTTTGTGACAAATCCGTATTTCGAATATAGCTTCCCACTGCAAGCGACTTGACCACAGCGTCCAGATGTACCGCCAAAATGCTTCGAATCCCCGTATCCAGTCTCGGAAACTGCGGCCGGATAAATGCGAGTGCATGATCCACCGCGGCAATTGTCTGCGCATCCACAATGGAATCCCAAACATTTTCCATAGACGGGTTGGGTTCGTCGCCGTATCGCGTCTGCAATTCACGTAAATGCGCATCAATCTGAGATTTAATTGCCTTCATACGCACTTCATCATCGACGCCGAGTTGCACCGTTTCATCCAGAGCCGTTTGAATCACCTGATAGATCGTCGGCGCCAATTCTCCCGGAGTTTCTTCGGCACTTTCCCGAAGCGCATCCCCCACCGTACCTTGACTCTTCTCAGGATCGAATACCAAATCCCGTATATAATTTCTGAGATGCCCGGCATCACTGCTCATCCGGTTCATATCCGGTTTCATCTTTTCAAATAAATCCGGCGTAATATAGACAACATCCCTTTGCTGTACCATACTCGCCAAAAACCCTTCCGCACAGGCCACTTGAACATCGCTCTTCAGTTGACCGACATTGCCGGGGCACTGATAGGTCAGCAAGATCTTAACCGACTCGGCCTTTACAATAATCTTTCGATTCAGCTTGCGCATTTCTTCATAGAAAAAGTGTTTCAAAAACCGATACCGTTCTTTGAGCGGTCGATCGGAAAGCGCCGGTATCGTAATCACCATGGGAATGCGCCTTCTGAACGTCAGCAAAAGCGATGACTCCGGCGGTTTAGTCGTCGCCGCAATCACCCGAACCGAGACGCGGCGAACCGCCCCCGAATCGCCGAGGCGCCTGAATTCTCCTTTATCCAAAAGATAAAAGAGCAATTCCTGCCCCTCGTTCGGCAATCGATGCACCTCATCCAAAAACAGAATACCGCCGTCGGCCGTCTCGACAAGGCCTTTTTTGTCCTCCGTCGCCCCACTGAAAGCCCCTTTCACATGCCCAAAAAGCTGGCTCATCAAAAGCTGTGGATTATCTGCATAATCGGCGCAGTTAAACACAATAAAGGGCGCATCCGCCTGCAAAATGTTATTTCTGATGCCGAATCGGTACATCGCTTCCGCCAGATACGTTTTCCCCGTTCCGGAAGGCCCGATAATCAAAGTACTCAGTCCCCCGGATGGATATGCCATCGCCGCTTTCGCTTGGTTTACCTGCGTCAACAGACCTTCGTCTCTGCCGATGATGCTATCAAAGCCCTCATTGAAACAAGCCGTTTTCGACGCGGCCTTTTCAGAAATCGGACGGCTCTTTTCCTCACCCGCATTGAGCGCACCCTCGACAATCTCATCGCGAACCGCCTTGACCAAATAGCGCGATGCCGTATACCCCATCTTTTGAAGCGCCGCCGTCAGACTGCGAACCGATTGCGCTTCATCCTCTCTGAGCAGGGGAATGCAATCGGCAATCATCTGTGCTTTCAGTCGCTCCCGCGAATCCGGAATCCCAAGTGCCGAGCGCAGTTCAATCACGCGCTCCCGCCTGATGCCAAGCCGTTCCGCCAAACTCTCATCTGTATAAGGTTGTCTCGGGTTCTCTTCCGCCAAAACGCGTTTCAGCTTTTCAATCACCTGAACCTCCTACTCCCCCGAAAAAAATCGTCTCGGGTTCTCTATCGTTATCCGTTCAAAATCAGAAATCGAAATCTTTTCGAGCAAAGCCGATTTCAAATCCGTCAAAATATATCTCAATCCCGGGGTGCCCCCGTAAGCCTGCAAATAATTTTTCTTGCCCATATCACCCGACAAAAATACCTGTCCGCCATAACCGCGCGAAACAAGCGTGGCTATCATCCCAACCCGAAAGGCATCGCGGTCGGCGCGTTCACGTCCAATGTGGTCGATACAAATATTTGCCCCCATTTCACACAGCCGGCACGCATACTCGACATCCAGACTGCTGTCAATGTGCCCGAGCAAAATATGCGCCGGATCAACACCCAAAGCCTTGAAACGTTTTACTTGCTCATCCCCCATTGTGCCGCGTTCGCAGTGTGTGCTGATCGGGATTCCCGTTTCCAGGTGGACGCGCGCAACCGCTTCGATTGCACGCGATTCCTCAGGCGCGATCTCATTTAGACTCGTCCCGGCTTTAATGACACCCGGTCGAATCCGCATTCCGTCCATACCGCCGATATCATTCATCAAAATTTTATAGAGCGCTTCGTCGGTTTTTTCGGAAAACCAAGGCGGCATAAACAACTTTTTGTGATACCCGGTACAACAAATGATATGAACTCCCGTGCGTTTTGAAATTTCCGCATAGCCTGCCACATCCCGCCCATAGTGAATCGGCGTCATCTCGACAATTGTCTCGCCGCCTGCCGCTTTAAAAAATTCTACCTCTTCAGTGGTCTTTTCAACGCTGTCCAGCGTGTAGTCCACATATTTTTCATCTTCGAGCTGTGGCTTTACCAGCAAATGTTCGTGGGCATACGTCACCCCCAGCGCATTTGCAGAAACCGGCCCCAGTACTGTCATTGGAAAACCTTTCATCACTGACCTCTTTTCTTTCATACATGAACGATGGCGGCCCCTGATCAGCGCCGCTTTCCTGTCAATAATGGTTTTCGGTTTTAAAAAATTGTTTTTTGGTTTTTGGTTTATCCCATTATATCTCAAACTTCACGGCAATACAAAGACAGAAAATTCCTTTAAAAAAGGGCCTTTCCACTGGATTCGTTTTATTTTGAAGTCATTTTATTTTATAATTGTGGTAGACAACATTTTAGGAGGTCTTTCATGTATTATCAAGATATACCGCTCTGGGAAAACCCATCGCACACCGGAAAAACTCAAGATGACCGTATGCCGCATATGGCCATTTACCGCGTCGAAAGCCAATGCAACGATCGAAAACGCCCACTCGTCCTGCTGTGTCCCGGAGGCGGTTACGGAAAAATTTCTCTCCGAATCGGAGAACTTTTGGCACTAAAGTTTTGTGCAAACGGATTCCATGCCGCTATTCTTCACTACAGCATACACCCGCAACATTACACACACCCGATTGCCGACCTCTCCAAAGCTGTATCCATGCTCAGGGAAAACAGTGATCAATGGGGCATCAATCCCAATAAAATTGCCGTCTTCGGAGAATCTGCCGGTGGGCATCTCGCCGCTTCTCTCGGATCCTTTTGGAATACAGACCGTCTTTTTAAAACAACCGGTCTCCCCGCTTCCGCCATCAAGCCGAATGCATTGTTGCTCGCCTATCCGGTCATTACCGGCGGTGAGTTCCGACATGACGATTCATTTAAAGAACTTTTAGGAACGGATTATTCGGAAGCCATGCTCAGAGAAATGTCCCTCGAAACGCAAATCACGCCAGACATGCCGCCGACATTTTTGTGGCATACCTCAGAAGATGAACTCGTTCCTGTGGAAAACAGCTTGCTCCTTGCAGGTGCTTTGCACGAAAACCACATCCCTTTCGCCGCGCACATTTTTACCGAAGGTCTTCACGGCATGGCACTGTGTGACCACGAGACCGCCAGAAATCCATACGAGCTCAACGACATCACTGCCGAATGGCTGTCGCTCGCTGTGAAATGGCTAAATCATCGATTCAATTTTCAACCTTGATCGGCTTTTTCAATCGAGACCGGCCTCCAGTGCCGCTCTCGCTTTTTTCGTCAAAGACCGGTACACAATATCATAAGAGTCATCAATCAGCCGTTTTATAAAGGCTTCTTCTAAATTTCCATCTAAATACACCGTAATCCAGTGCTGCTTATTTTGATGATATCCCGGGATAATTTCTTGATAAGCGGCTCTCAGAATCTCATTTTCTTCCGGTTTGTTCTTCAAATTGATGCTCAACCGCTCTGTCTCATGTGCACTGATCAGCGCAAACATTTTGTCGCCTACTCTGTAAACCGGCGTGACAAAATCAAACGGATACGTCTCCACCGCGTACGGTTTCCCGAGCAAATAAGCAATCACATCTGCTCTCTTCATATCTCCTCCAAAAATTCCCGATCACAAATGGTGATCTGTTTTGCATCATAGGTAATCAAGCCTTCTTCGCGCATTTTTTGAAGCGTTCTGGACAGGGATGTCCTCTGTACGCCCAATCGCTCGGCAAGCGCTTTTTTACTCATTCTCAACACGATGGTGTCCGCCTGTTGCAACGTCTGTTCCCGCCTTAAAAAAAGAATCACGCGTTCCCGAACCGAACGGCTGACCGTATGTTTAATTCGGTCACCGAGGTGCAGTGTATTATTGGAAATATGCTCGAGAAATGCGGCCAAAAACGTGCGGTTTTCCGCACAAATCTCAAAGAGAATGGCACGATCCATCGCGAGAACTTCCACGGCAGTCACCGCCGTGATCGTCATTGGAAAATAGGGCTGTTGAGAAAAAATAAGATTTCCTCCGAGCAAATCCCCGGGAAACATCTCCCGGATGCGAATCAATCCCCCAGAGATATCGATGCGCTCCACGACGGCATGTCCTTCGATTAAAATACCGAGTGCCCCACAATAATCTCCCTCAAAATGAATCACTTGTCCCTTTTCATACCGATTTTTTCTGAAAACACCCACATCCAGATAGCGTTTGAAATCCGATTCCGGAATGGCACTTGTCCATACAAAAGAGCGTTCCGCCACGTCTGATGCCTCCCATACTTCATAAAAAATACAAAAGTGTTACCGCGGTAACTGTTTTTCTTCTTCTCTCATTATATAATGAAACTCAAATATCGGCAAAAGATTCCCGTCATGAACCGATAAAAATCAAAAAGTCGAGGAGGAACACGCATGGATCCCTTTACACTGGGCTTTTGGCTCGTCTCACTCATTTTATTTGCCTTGGCATGGTTCCGCAGACGCGAAGACACCGTGCGCGCCATGAAAAAGTCCAAAGCCATGATGGGCAACATGCTCGGTGAAATCGTCGCCGTCATTCTGCTCATCGGACTCGTTTTAAGCTTCATTCCGCCGGAAACCATACGCACGCTTCTGGGATCCGATCACACCGCAATTTCCACAGTCGTTGCAGCAATCGTCGGCAGTATCACTTTGATTCCGGCCTTTGTCGCCTTCCCGCTCGTCGGGTCTCTGGTCAATGCCGGTGCGAGCATCGTTCCTGCCGCCGCCTTTCTGACAACGCTTACCATGGTCGGCATCGCAACATTTCCGCTTGAAAAACGTGCTTTCGGCACCCGATTCGCCCTAACACGAAATGCCGTCAGCTTTACCGCGGCCATTGTCATTGCAATTTTTATGGGGGTGATCTTATGAAGACTGAACCGTTATCCGGGCATTTTAATTGGCAACGATTTCTGAAAAAGAATAAGCTGCTTGCAGGCACGCTTACACTTTATTTGATTCTCTTTTTGTTTTTGCCGTCAAAAGCCGAATCCGCCCTGCATAACAGCCTCTACTATCTGGCTGAAATGGCTGAAATCATGCCTGTCGTCTTTTTCCTGACCACTATTATCGAGGTCTTTGTCCCTCAGAAAGTCATCGTAAAACATCTTGGGGAATCCTCCGGACTCAGAGGAAATCTGCTCGCGCTCTTGCTCGGCAGTTTCTCAGCAGGCCCCATTTATGCCGCTTTTCCCGTTTGCAAAATGCTTCGCTCCAAAGGCGCGGGTATCTCCAACATCACCATTATTCTAAGTGCCTGGGCTGTTGTCAAAGTGCCGATGCTCATCACAGAAGCCAAATTTCTCGGCCCGACCTTCATGATCACACGCTGGATTTTAACCGTCATTGCCATTTTGATTATGGGGCGCCTCACAGAACGGCTCCTCAAAAATCACCCTGAAAGGAGTCTCACATGATCGAACAAATTTTTAAACTGACCCGAAACGATGATAACGCCGTTGAAAAATTGATTATGGATGACAACATCCACTACATTCACATGACTTTCCAAAACGGCAACGGATTGCCGGAACATTTTTCAAATGCCACACTGTACATGACCGTTCTCCGCGGCGTGCTCTCCCTCGGACTCGATGACCAATCACCAAAAGACCATGCGGCCGATACCGTACTCAAAATTCCTCAAGGCATAAAAATGAACGTCCGTAATACACACGATGCCGTTCTGGAACTCATCGTCGTCAAAGCTCCGGCCCCCGGAAAGTAACCCTCCCTGGGCCTGTGAAAAACACTAAAAAACCGACCTCCTATAGGTTAGCGTTTTGGTCTAACTTCTGGAGGTCGGTTCAAAGTGAACTTCACACAGGGGCTTTTTTCAAGGCCGATACGTCCAGCCTTCGTCATTGTGATAAATCATTTGTCTGCTCATCCCGCCGTCGACGATAATATTTTCACCGTCGATAAACGATGCCGAATCTTCGGTCAGGAATTTGACGAGCGAAGCAATGTCTTCCGGACGACCGATACGCCCCGCGGGGTGCTGAAGCACATCCGCTTTTGAAGCCTTCAACTCGTTTTCTTCTCCTGAAGCTTTAAAGTGCCACCCGGAAGTATCAATCCACCCCGGACTGATGGCATTTACACGCACTTTCCCGGCAAGCGATAGGCTCATGGCATGCGTTAAAGCCGAGATGCCGCCCTTTGCCGCCGAATAGCTTTCCGTATCCTTTTGTGACATAAAGGCTCGGGTAGATGCGATATTTACGACCGAAGCCCCTCCAGAGAAACGCGGCAAAAATCGTTTTGTCAGATAAAACGGCGCCGTAACACCTACGCTCAGTACCTTGCTGAACGCTTCATAATCACACGTTTCGAGCCCGCCCATGGAAAAACAGGCATTGTTGACCAAAACATCGACCGAATCCGTCTCCTCTTCAACCGATCGGATAAAGGCCTCTAAACTATCCCGATCTCCGACATCGCCCGCGAAACACACAAGCGGCTTATCACCGTGGATTTTTTTCATTTGCTCACAGGCAAAGCGATCAGAATCGATGATAAAGACGCGGTCACCGCTTTCTAAAAATGTCTCTGCGATACATCTGCCGATGCCGCCTGCACCCCCCGTGACAACAACCGTCTTTGATCGTTCTGTCGCACGTTCTGTCGCACATTCTGTCGCGTGCTCCATCGCTTTTCTCATAGTCATCCCCCGGAAA
>JASUTA010000110.1 GCA_030445805.1 Clostridiales bacterium | reverse complement strand
GAGGCGAACATGAACGTGACGATCGACAAAGGGAAATTTACTACACTTTAAAAAGTGAGTACTGGGGGAATGGGTATGCCACCGAAGCGACAACAGCTCTAGTCCGCTATATTTTGGAAGAAATGAAATTGGAAAAGATCGTTGCCGTTGTAAAACCCGACAATCGGGCTTCGCAGAAGGTCATTGAGAAATTAGGATTTATGAAAACGGGAGTGATTCAAAATTTACCTAAAGCCTACGAATTTTATAACGGAGAAATACACTATATCTTAGAAAATAAAAATGAGGCCCTAAAAGACATCAAAATTACGGTGGATGATTTAATGGATGAAAAAGTCATTCAGCTGGTAACGGAACACAAGTCTACAATGCTCAGCATAACGCCTGAAGAAAGCTGCCATGCTTTAAATTTGGATGACCTTAGGTGCAGCGACATCACCTTTTGGACCATTTGGAGCGGAACGACTTTACTTGGGTGCGGTGCACTGAAAGCATTGGAAGGGGCTTGTGGAGAATTGAAGTCCATGCGGACTCAAAAACAATACCTCAGACTGGGTGTTGCAGAAAGAATGTTAAGCCATATCATACAAGAAGCTCAAGCCAGAGGCTATTCAAAAATTTTTCTGGAAACCGGTTCTTCCGAGCCGTTCTTTCCTGCACACAGGTTGTATAAAAAATATGGATTTACGGAATGTGGACCGTTTGCAGATTACACTGAAGACCCAAACAGTTGTTTCATGTCATTGGATTTATTTTATCCGATGAACCAATGGAAATGATCCTGATTAAAAGCTTGATGGATTTGCCGCGGGTATTTGAAAAATAGATGATGAGCAAAAGGAACCATGCAGAAAGGAAACCTCATGAAAGCAAAAATTGTAGAAAATTATATAGAACGTATGAAAGCAAGCGTTAAACTGATGGGGGCAATGGTTGTCGGTTCTTATGTAACGGGGACGATGGGGCCGAATTCCGATATTGACATTTTCTTTTTGACAGAAGATGAAACCAAGTCTATTAGAGGGCGTGAACGATTTATGGGGATAGAATTTGAATATTTTATGTCACCGGAATGGAAATATTACGACAGATTGAATCGAGACACAACGTCCATTCGGATCTATTCTGAAGCTGAAATTCTTTTTGATACAGATGGGACACTAAAAAAAATTATAGAGGAAGCCCAACGCTTGAAAGAAAATTATCGGGCAGAACTAAATGACGATCGGTTGAGAGATATGAAGTTTTATATAGAAACGATTTATTACGATGCTATTGACCTGTATAAAAAGGGTTCATATTCGGATTTTTTGATTTTTACATATTCAAGTCTTCAAAAGCTGTGTGATATTCTTTGCAAATTGAAGAGTGAACTCCCTGTATATATCAAATATGGCATCTCTGAAATAAAAATTGTCGATGAAGCATTTGGAGAAATCGTTGAACAATTTTTGAAAACGGATTATCGAGATGAAAATAAATTGAAATTGTGGATGCAAATTTGCAATGATTTCGATAAGTATCTGAACCACATCGATATCGATCCATTTGAAAGTATTCAAGAAATTCATAGAGAAAATTGACGTATCGGGGCGGTGATCACCCATTAGCTATGGGGAACTCTTATGAAGTTATAAAGGTATAAACGATAAACCGGAAGGAATTGTATAATAAGTGTCGAAGATACATAAAGAGCATGTGTCCACGCATGTGAATTGTTATATGAAAGCCCTTTTAAAGGAGAACTCCAAATGAAATGCTACTGTTATGAAACTGACGCTCACTTTGTATTTTGTGTTGAAGACTTTGAGGTGTCAATAGAGGAAAACCTTAAACAGGCATGGTTTGAAAAGTCAGATCAAAAATATCTAAAAAAATACAACAAAGACATGGAAGTCAACGGTGTAACGCCAAAGCATAAGCAAATTTTGAGTGAAAATTTCGCGCGCCTCGGGCCGGTTATGTTTGCAGGAGTATTTAATTGGGAAGCTGTGGTATCTGTTATTGCCGAGCAATTTAATGCGAGTGGCATCGAATGGTATCTTATCGGTAGCGCAAGTGATGCGGCGAGGGGCATACAAGTGAAGCCACATGATATTGATATCATTGTGAATACAAAAGATTTCTTTAAAGTGCGGGATCTATGTGCCAAATCCGTTGTAGAACCGTTTGTCGACAATTTAGGGACTTGGACTGTGCGTTATTTCGGTCGCCTGTGTATAGATGGCGCCATGGTGGACATTGCCGCGGACGAAAAAAGCAATTTGGAGAAGTACCCTTACGAGCGCATTGTATGGAATCATCAAGAAATTTATGTCGAACCTCTTGAAAGCCGGTATCAGACTGAGATTCAGCGCAATCGTTCAGAACGCATTCGGGCTTTTGAATCTTTTGTAGAAAAAGACTTAAAATGAGTTGAATCCGGAAATCACAAACAACAAGCAAGAGGCGTAAGATGACGATAGAGAAAATAACCCCTTAAACAACACGGAGGTCAATTTTGAAGAAGTATTACGGCGGTTGTCTGTGTAAATCAGTCAAATATGAAGTCACAGGAGAACTTGAACATTTTTACTTATGTCACTGTAAATATTGTAGAAAGGATTCAGGTTCCGCACATGCGGCAAATCTTTTTTCCTCAACGGCGAAGCTGATCTGGATAAAAGGAGCTGATAAAGTCAGAGAATTTCAGGTAGAAGACACCGAACATAAAAAAGCTTTTTGCAGTATTTGCGGTTCGCCGCTCCCTAATTTTCAGGCCGAGGGGACTTTGCTCGTTATTCCGGCAGGCAGTCTGGATAGCCCGCTTGACAAAAAACCGGACGGTCATATTTTTCTGTCAAACAAAGCCGATTGGGATGAAAATTTGGCAGATGTGAAAACGTACAACCACTTTCCGGAAGGGAGTTGAGGGTAGCATAATGAAAAAAATAGACTATCAAAATTATTATTGGCAAAATGAACGCGTTAGATTGAGAGCGATGGAACCGGAAGACTGGGAAGAACACTATTACAATTGTTATGATAGTGAAGCGAGGAGAATGCTGGAGTATGAACTCGAACTGCCGCCGACTTTGACAAAAAATAAAAACGAAGCGGAATCGTTTTCAAATTTTAATCCGGAAACAAAGCGGCTGATGTTTACCATAGAATCACTTGAAGGCATTAATGTCGGTGCATTCAATCTCAACAGCATTGATGAAAAGAACGGCACTTTCAGCATAGGCATTCAAATCGGACGTGACCACCGAGGACAAGGTTATGGAACAGCTGCCATGAAGTTATTATTGGATTATGCCTTCAATGAAAGAAGACTGAATAAGTTTAACGTCTCCGTGATTGAGGGGAATATCGGATCGGCTTCAATGATGAAGAAACTGGGCTGTAAAGAAGAAGGTGTCCGTAGAGAAGTGATCTACACAGGCGGGAAATACCATGATGAACTATTGTTCGGATTGACACGAAACGAGTTTAATGAAGGGTTCAAAAAGATAGAATCAGATCAGTAATCGAAAGGAGTGAGAAGAACAAATGGATGAAATGCTCTCATTTTCGGACAGGAAGGCATTTCGAAACTGGCTCGTCAAACACTATGACAGAAGTGACGGTATTTGGCTTGTCTTCAGTAAAACGCGTGCAGTAGAATCTATCAAAGCGCAGGAAGCTCTTGAAGAGGCCTTGTGCTTTGGGTGGATTGACGGGCAAATGAACCGTATCAGTGCGGAGCAGTATCAAAAAAAATTTACCCCCAGAAGGAAAAAAAGCAAGTGGTCTGAAAAGAATAAGACCTTAGCGAGACAACTTATCGAGAGCGGACAAATGACGGCTCATGGCATTCAGGCCATTGAACAAGCAAAAAAGGACGGGATGTGGGATGCACCAAAAAAAATACCCATCACAGCCGAACAAGTGGCAATACTCCTAGAGGCACTTGAAGGCAGAGAGCCTGCACGGACTCACTTTATGAACATGTCTCTCTCGGTACGGCAAACATATACCGCTCTGTATTTAGATGCCAAGAAAGAAGAAACCCGAATCAAACGACTGGAAAAAATCACAGAACGGCTGAACGACAATCTGAAACCCATGTAAATAGGAACGGTTTTAAAGCCGCTTGGTGGCAGGAGGATAATTATATGGAAAGATCATCTGAAGTGACCGCATATATAGAAAAATACGATTCGGAGAGTACGCATCGACTCAACGAACTGCGACAGCTCATCCATGAAACACTTCCCGAGATTGACGAGAAGATCTGGGCAGGTGTTCCTTGCTTCTATAATGATGAAAAATTTATTCTTTTGAGGGCGTTTAAGAAGCATATCAACATTGTGGCAGACAGCGTTATAAAACATGAATCTCTTTTTAAAGAATACCAAATCACACCAAAAGGAATGCTTCAAATCTTGGATAATCAAGCACTCCCGGTAGAGGGCATTAAACAAGTACTTGGCACTTGTGGGAAAGACGTTAAATGAAGCGGGAAAATGACAAAGAATTTTGGGGAATGCTGGATGAAATCGTGCAAAAGTCAAAAATTGTGATTGATCGGCCAAAAGGAAGTCGACATCCGAAGTATCCATCCTTCCAATACAAAGTGGATTATGGCTATCTGGAAGGGACTTCATCAGGAGACGGACAGGGCATTGATATTTGGGTCGGTTCACAGCCAGAAAAAATCATCCGATCCATTATCTGTACCGTCGATGTCAAAAAATGTGATACGGATATCAAAATACTGTACGGCTGTACAGAAGAAGACACCACGACAATCCTTGCAACCCATAATGAGAGCGCTTATATGAAAGGCATTTTGATTAAAAGAGAAGTTTGAAAAGCCCTTTTAAACCAACAGCAAATGCCCCTTGATTGCATAAGGGGCATTACCCGTCTTGTAGCATAAAATACCCCCGGCACAAAAGGAGAATCGACCGAAATGAACAACATACAATTTGAATTTATATCCCCGGAATCCTTGTGGTATACTGAAGCGAAAAACCTCAGATACACTGCTTTTTATAAGCCCGCTCATTTGCCGGAGACAGTCGTTTGCGACGAAAAGGAATCGATCAGCACCCATCTCGTTTGCACAGACGGCCGTCGCTTACTGGGATACGGACGCCTGACCATAGAAGGTGAAATCGGTCAAATCTCTCAACTCGCCGTTGTGCCGGACGAGAGAAAGCGCGGGATCGGCAGAGGCATCATGGCTGCACTGATAAAAAAGTCTGCTCAGGAAGGGGCAAAAAAAATCTTTCTGAACGCGCGAACCGCGGTGATTCCCTTTTATTTACCATTTGGATTTGAAGCCACCGGAGCAATCTTTCCGTCTTCGAAAACCGGAATCCCTCATAGACGCATGGAAAAGAACCTGAATACCGTCGTCTATTTCGTTCGTCACGCCGCTCCCGATTTCTCGGAAAAGAGAGATGCCGTCAGACCGCTTACGGCCGAAGGGAAAAAAGAAGCGGAAAAACTGAAATCACGGTTTGAAAACATTTACATAGACGCCGTTTATTCCAGCCCGTACTTACGCGCCATGGACACCGTTCGCCCGATTGCAGAAGACAGACAATTGCCGATACAATTGGTAGACGATTTCCGGGAGAGAAAAATTTCAGACGGGTGGATAGAAAACTTCGGTGCATACGCTCAAAAACAATGGGAAGACTTTGATTACAAAATGCCCGAGGGTGAGAGCCTGCGGGACGTTCAAAACAGAACCGTATCGGCACTGAAAATACTGCTTTCCGAAAATAGGGGAAGTCAGGTCATCATCGGCAGTCACGGCACTGCCCTCAGCGCCCTGCTGAACCATTACGACTCCGGTTTTGACTATCATGCATTTGAAGCCATCAAAAATAAAATGCCGTGGGTCGTCAAGTGCACCTTCGACGGAGAAATCCTTCAAAAAATAGAACCGGAATAAGGGTTGAAATAAATATCAAAACAAACGACTGATATAAGTGGAGCGAAGCATGAGAACTCAAGAAACCGTGATCGATAGCATTCTGGACTTTGCAAACGCATGTGAGGACGTCGTCATCGTAATGATGAACGGCTCGCGCGTTAACCCCGAAGTCAAAAAAGACCTGATGCAGGACTACGACATCGTTTTTTTTATTGACGGCGATGATTTTGAAAAATACAAAGCGGACAGGCACTGGATTCGTCAGTTTGGCGAAACCATCATCGTCCAGCAAAATGATTTTGACGAAAATTCCTACATTTTTCTCATGCAGTTTGCAGACGGCGTGAGAATCGACCTTAGGTTCAGCCGGCGTATTGCCTATGAATCGGTGCTTGCAGAAGATACCTTAAACGTCATTCTCCTCGACAAAACCGAGAGCCTTCAACCGCTTCCGCCACCGTCCGACGAAAAACACCGAATCGAGCGACCGAGCCAAGACGACTGGGAAAAGTTGCTCAACAACGCTTGGTGGATACAGACCTATGTCGCAAAAGGCATCTGGCGGGATGAACTTCCCTATGCGAAGTACATGTTTGATGTCATCTTAATGAACGATATCCGCAGGCTCCTGTCATGGAAAATCGGCGCAGAAAACCACTGGCAAGTCAACCTCGGTAAATGTGGAAAGTTCCTGAAGCGATTTTCGGATGAACGGGATTATCAAAGCTTTACGGCATTGTATCCAAGCGCCGATTATGAAGACCTGTGGGTCAAACTCTTTCAGGCGGGACAATTGATTCATGAAATCGGCGTTCCACTTGCAGAGAAACTGGATTACCCTTATCCCTTTGATGAAGATCGGAAAGTGACGGCGTTTATACAGGCCGTTAAAGAGACCGCCCCGGATGCCAAAGCGATCGGGGAGAACGGTTTAAGAAACCGCTTTCAAAAAAACACCGGATTGAGCTTCCACGGAACCGAGATTATTGTCAGAAGGCCGCAAATCGAAGAACAAGAGCGCGTGTTGGACTTTTTTAAATGTGTCCTTGAGGATACCTTTGAAAAGAACGGATTGTCCCACATGACGGACACGTTGATATCGGAAATTGAAGACAAAAAAAGATGCCTTTTTCAGGACTTTGAAAGCGAAGGTGAGAGCCGATATTTTCTCATTGCCGTCGCCGGAGAAACCATTCTCGGTTCAATTGAATACGGGCCGTCAAACGATTTGATCGGAACATGTACACAGGGTGTCTTAAGCGATTGTTTTGAAATCGGCACCGTATTTGTTCACCCGGATTATCAAAAAAACGGACTGGGCGAACACTTGCTAAAGGCGCTTTTTTCGGAAATGAAGCGCGTCGGCATTTCGGAATTTTGTTTGGACAGCGGCTATCCCATTGCCCAAAAAATATGGTTGAGGCGCTTCGGTACGCCAGCCTATCATTTGAAAGACTATTGGGGCAAAGGTGCCGATCACATGATCTGGCTGATTAAGACTGAAACAGAAACCAAATAAAGGGGAGACCGAATGCATTACATGGGTGATTCAAACTATTGGGATGAAAAATTTAAAGCGAGAAGGGCGGTGCCACTTGCTCCCGAGCCGGAAATTGTGGCCTGTGACGGACGCATCGGCGCAGACGATCGCATTTACAAGTCCGATATTGCAGAACTTGAGACGGATTTTCAACTGATACGTGAAACCGAAAAAACAGATGAACGCGGCCATTTTGCAACCTATATTTTAAAGCGAAAAGAAAAATTTGAATAGAAAAGCTCCATTTGAAAAAACACATTTGAAAAAGAGCCAAATTTGAAGAAAAAGATGAATCGATATCAGATGTCCGTTAAATTTACATATCGGAGGAAAAAATGTGTATTGAATTGATGACAATAAAGGATTATAGTGAACTGTA
This sequence comes from Clostridiales bacterium, assembly GCA_030445805.1. GTDB lineage: Bacteria > Bacillota > Clostridia > Peptostreptococcales > Acidaminobacteraceae > JASUTA01. The sequence continues at coordinate 941 of JASUTA010000110.1, read as the reverse complement.
CCGTATATGGACGACGACACCCGGGATGGGACTCCGATCACTCGATGATTCGGAGGCGGGTATTGATCGATTTTTAAAAAGAAACCCAACCACCAATTTTGTCTGTCGCATTGAAAATGAAATCGTTGGTGCCATTTTGTGCGGACACGACGGAAGACGCGGGTATATTTACCATGCGGTAGTAAAAGAATCGCATCGAAATCGTGGTATCGGTAAGGAACTGGTGACACATGTCCTAGAAGCACTGGACCGGGACGGTATCAAAAAAGCCGCACTGGTGGTGTATGCAGACAATGTGCTCGGGAATCGATTTTGGGAGACCCTCGGGTTTACCGATCGAAAAGATCTGACTTACAGAAATCGTGCCATAGACGAACGCAACACATGAATAAAAGGCGCCGATGCGGTTATCGCATAGGCCTTTTAAAATACATCATTATTATGAAGCAGGAGTTTTGTTATGAAAAAGTACGTAGGCATTTTTTTAGTGATTTTAGTATTGGGGGTGGTGCTGAGTCAGAATCTGTCGCTGGAAATCAAACGGATTGACGATCAACTTTACGGAAGTGACAGTGAATTTGAAGTGTTTTTTAATTCAAGAGGGTATGAAATTTACTACAAGTGGAAAGATCGGATGTATATTAAGACGCTTGGTGAAGTTGCCGTGAATATCAATTACATCGGCAATAAGAAGAATCTCTCGGAGGAGTCGACACTTTATTATGATTACGATTTCGGCATTATTGCGGGAAGCGGTAAAATTGTAGGCTTTACAGGCGACGGGAAAAAAGTTTCATGGACTTCCCATCCGCAAGTTCGACCGATTAAAGAAGGCGATTATACGGTATACTTTAAATTAGATGACGTGGAGAGTGAAGTCACTTTGAGACGAGAATAAAGGGGTATTCAAAATGGCAAATGAAACTTTAAAAAAGAAGAAA
>JASUTA010000109.1 GCA_030445805.1 Clostridiales bacterium | reverse complement strand
GTCAATGAGCCGGAAGTGCTCTTGCTCGACGAGCCGCTGGGTGCGCTCGATCTCAAATTGAGAAAAGAGATGCAGACAGAGCTTAAAGCCATGCAGCGCGAACTGGGGATTACGTTTATCTATGTGACGCATGACCAAGAAGAGGCGCTGACCATGTCGGATAAAATCATTGTCATGAATCAGGGTGAAATCCAACAGACGGGGTCACCGATTGATATTTATAACGAACCGGAAAATGCTTTTGTGGCGGACTTCATCGGGGAGAGCAACCTGTTTGACGGCACGATGATTCGCGACCGTTTTGTGGCGTTTGCCGGACGCACCTTTGATTGCGTAGATGGCGGGTTTGGGGAAAACACCCCGGTCGACGTGGTGATTCGCCCCGAAGACGTCAAACTGGTTGCCGCAAAAGACGGATTGCTCGTCGGGGAAGTGAAATCGGTTGTCTTTAAGGGTGTACACTATGAAATGATTGTCACAGAAGGGCCGCGCGAATGGATGGTTCACAGCACCTTTATGGCACCGGTGGGACAGTCGGTAGGCATATTGATTACGCCGGATGACATTCATATCATGAACAAGGAGGCATAATGTGCTGAAAAAATTGGCTTCCGGGCCTTATTTGATTTGGATTGTCCTCTTTATTGTCGTTCCGATTCTCATGGTGGGGTTTTTCAGTTTGGTTCAGGAAGGACCGGACGGAACCCTGACGTTTACGACGGCTAATTTTCAGCGCGTCTTTGATCCCATTTACGTGGGTGTTTGGTGGCGCTCGATTAAGATTGCTTTAGAGGCGACCTTGATTTGCTTGATTTTGGGCTATCCGACGGCGTTTATTCTCTCAAAGATGAAAAAGAGAATTCAGACCTTTGCCGTCATGCTCTTCATCGTTCCGATGTGGATGAATTTTCTGCTCAGAACATATGCATGGATGACCATTCTCGGAAAGAACGGTATTTTAAATCAGCTCCTTGCGTTGGTGGGATTGCCTCAAATGACGTTTTTATATTCCGAAGGAGCGGTGCTTCTCGGGATGGTTTATAATTTCCTGCCCTTTATGGTCTTGCCCATCTATACGGTGCTGGCGAAGATGGATCGGAACTTGATTGAAGCGGCGGAGGATTTGGGCGGTAACAGACGCATTGTCTTTACAAAAGTGATTTTGCCTCTGTCGCTTCCGGGTGTGATTTCGGGTGTATCCATGGTATTTATGCCGGCGGTGAGCACCTTTGTTATCTCAAATCTCCTTTACGGTGGACAATACATGCTGATCGGTAACTTGATCGAACAGCAATTCCTGACCGTCGGAGATTGGCATTTCGGTTCTGCAATCGCAATTATATTAATGATTATTATTCTCATTACTATGGCTGTTATGAATAGGGCCAGCGGGAATGACCCCGAAGAAAGCGGGGTGAATCTCTGGTGAGTAAGTGGATTAAACGGTTTTATATCGGGTTGATGTTTGCGTTCCTCTATGCACCGATTGTCGTTTTGATCGTGTTCTCTTTTAATGATTCAAAGTCCACGGCAAAGTGGGAAGGGTTTACGCTGGATTGGTACAACAGCCTTCTTCAAAACGATTATATTATGAAATCGTTGTACTATACGATTCTGGTCGCTTTAGTCGCATCGGTTTTGGCAACCGTTATCGGGACATTTGCCGCTTTCGGCATTTTCTATATGCGGTCTTGGCAGCAGAAACTGGTACTTAATATCAACTCCATACCGATGCTCAACCCGGATATTGTCACCGGGGTGTCGCTGATGACGCTGTTTGTGGCGCTCAGCTTGCCGCTTGGGCTCGGGACGATGATTATTGCACATGTGACGTTCAACATTCCCTATGTGGTTTTGTCCGTTTTACCAAAGTTCAGGCAGATGCCGAACGAAATGCTGGAAGCGGCTATGGATTTGGGTGCGACGCCTTGGTATGCTTTTAAAAAAGTCATTTTTCCGGAAATCAAACCCGGGGTCATCACGGGAGCGCTCATTGCCTTTACACTCTCCATCGACGATTTTGTCATCAGCTTTTTTACAACCGGAAATGGGGTGACCAACTTGTCGATCGCGGTTTATTCCATGGCGAGACGAGGGATTAAGCCGGAGATCAATGCGCTGTCCACACTGATGTTTACGACGGTTCTGATTTTGATGGTGATCATCAACAAGCGTACAAAAAAAGAAGATATTTAGCGCCGGTCGGGTTTCGGCGTTTGATAAAGAGAAAAATAACATTTCAGAAAGGAATATATGAGGATGAGAAAAGGATTTATTTTGGTGGTGTCGCTTCTTGCGGCTGTTTTGGCTTTTACGGGTTGTGCGAAGGACGACCAAGTGGTGCTGAACGTTTATAACTGGGGCGATTACATCGATGAGGATATCTTCGATACATTTGAAGAAGAGACGGGCATTAAAGTCAATTATGAGACGTTTTCAACCAACGAGGAAATGTATACAAAGATCAAAAACGGCGGTACGAAATACGATATTGCCATTCCATCGGATTACATGATCGAAAAAATGATTCGCGAAGACATGCTTGAAAAGCTGGATATGAGTAAGATCCCGAATTATGCCAATATTTCGGATGAGTATAAAAACCTTTCTTTTGACCCCGACAATGCGTATTCGGTCCCTTATTTCTGGGGAACTGTGGGCATTGTATACAACACGGATTTGATTGACGGGCCGATTACTTCATGGGCAAATTTATGGGATCCGCAATATGCGGGTATGTTTACGATGGTAGATTCTCAAAGAGATTCTATTATGGTGGCACTCAAAATGCTCGGCTATTCGATGAATACGAAAAATTTGGATGAATTGGAACAAGCCAAAGAAGCGTTAATTCAACAAAAACCGTTGGTTCTTGCCTACGCCGGAGACAATGTTAAAGACATGCTCATCAGCGAAGAAGCGGCAATGGCAGTCGTTTGGTCGGGAGAGGCGAGCGCGGTGATTCAAGAGTACCCGCAATTTGACTACGTCCTGCCCGAAGAAGGTTCAAATCTTTGGGTAGACAGCATTGTCATTCCGAAAGGGGCTGAGCACATCGATGCGGCACATCAATTTATCGATTTTCTTTGCAGAGCGGATATCGGATTTAAAAATGCCGACTATGTCGGATATTCCACTTGCAATACGGAAACGCTCAAAATGATTGATCCGTCACTTTACGATACGACTTATGCCTATCCGAAACCGGAATGGATTGAAGGATTTGAAATTTTTGAAGACCCTGGCGATTTTGTCAGCGAATATGATCGCATTTGGACGGAAATTAAGGCAAATTAATTTGAATGGCGTCTCCGAACGCGTTACAATAGAAGAGGATGCATGGCCCGGGTCATGCGTCCGAAAAAACAAATCAAATAAGTACCCTTTGACAGGGGCGTTTGGAGAGTGAAAATGATTATTGACGGAAGAGCAATAGCAAAGCAGATCAAAGAACGCATCCGAGAAGAAAAGGTCGGGACGCCGACGGTGGTCGCCGTTATTTTAGGCGAAAACCCAGCTTCGGAATCGTACCTTAGGATGCTCGAAAAAACTTGTGAAAGCACAGGCTTTGGCTATCGGAGAGTCGATCTTGATTCAGAGACGACAGAAGAAACCCTCATAAAAGAGATTCAAGCTTTGAATGCTTCGGCATCTGTAGACGGCATTTTGATTCAGATGCCTCTTCCGAAACATATTGATGAAAAAAAAGTACTGATGGCGGTGGATCCGATGAAAGATGTGGACGGCTTCAACCCCATTAATGCGGGGCGCCTGTTTAAGGGCGAAAAGGCCATTCCGCCGTGTACACCGCTTGCCGTGATGACGATTTTGGAGGCTTCCGGCATCGATGTGGCGGGAAAACACGTCGTCATCATCGGACGAAGCAATATCGTGGGCAAACCGCTTGCGATTATGATGCTTCAAAAAAATGCGACGGTGACCATTTGCCATTCCAAAACGGTGGATTTAAAGCGGCACACCTTATCTGCGGATATAGTGGTTGCGGCTGTGGGCGTGCCTGAATTTTTAAAGGCCGATATGATTTGCGAAGGGGCTGTCGTCATTGACGTCGGCACCAACGAAGTGGACGGAAAGCTAGTCGGCGACGTGGATTTTGCCGCTGTCTCCGAGAAAGCTTCTGCGATCACGCCGGTTCCCGGCGGTGTCGGTCCGGTAACAAATGCCGTTCTATTAAGAAATGTTTTGACGCGTCAGAGAGAGGGTTAGCGTGGAGATTTTTGGAATTCTGTTTGTATTAGGGTCGCTTGCCAGCGCATTTGCGCTGTTTTCAAAAGATAAAGACAAGCACCCCCTTGATGTGTATAAAGAATATCCGATTTATTTGAATGCCGCTCAGGCGTATCGCGAAGCGAACAGTGATTTTGCGAAGGATCTAAAGCAACTAAAACCTTATATTCCTGAATTTGATAAAATTTACAATGAAAGATATGATCTTTCTTTAGACGGAAAGTTTTTGACCATTGCAGATTTGGAAAAAGGGGAAGCCGAGAAACTCATCAATGACGTCGGCGGCGAATCCTATATTAACGGCAGGTACACCTATCTCACACTGAGGCGTCTTGCCGACCTGAGTAAAGTGTCGCCGGTGGCGCATTTTTCGATTCGTCCGGAGGGGAAAATCTCCACGACGACTTTGATCAGTTATGATACAAGCGGATGCGTAGCGGAAGACAACGAAATTGTGGAGATGAAGTGGGAAAACAAGAAGAACAGTTTCAGCGAACCCGGATTTTATACGATTAAATTGAAGATTCGGGATAAAAACGGCAATTGGTCCGACTCCTTTGAAAAGGAGATCAAAGTTACGGAGTTGCCCGGAATTCGTGCGCTTGAATCTTATGACAATTCATTTTTTATGCTCTACAACAACGGCAAAGTGCTTTCCAGGGGAAAAAACGAAAATGGCCAGCTCGGCATCGGGTCGCTTAATCCGATGATGACGCTTTCCTATCAATCCATTCACGACGGCATTGTGGAAGCGGCTTGCGGCGAAGGATTCAATATTTTCAGAACTGTAGAAGGCCACGTCTATGCGGCGGGAACCAACCGCTACGGCGAACTTGGGCTCGGCGATAAAGCCAATCAAAAATTGATCTCCGAGATATGGGGACTGGAAAATATCAAACAGATATCGGCCGGAAAACGATTCGGAGCAGCGCTTGATATTTTCGGAAACGTCTTCGTATGGGGAGACAACAGCGACGATCAATTAATGATGGAAGAAGGAACGGATTCGGTTTATCCCGTGAAACTGGAAGGGGTAAGCGACATCAAGCAAATTTCGTGCGGCAGTAATTTCGGATTGGCGCTTAAGTATGACGGCACGGTTGTCGGATGGGGCGACAATACTTACGGACAGCTGGGAGTTGGTTACAAGGGGCGATTGGCCGAACCGACGATCACGCTTTTTACCAACGTCAAAAGTGTTCACGCAGGCGATCGCTTTTCTCTGGTGGTCACTGAAAACGGCCGGGTCTACGGAGCGGGCAACAACGCTTACAATCAGCTCGGCATGCGCGGCAAGTCCGAAATGTTATTTCCTCAGGAAGTGCCGAAAGTTAAGGATGTGGAAACCTTGCGCGTCAAGGAGTCTTTGACGCTCATGATCAACACGATGGGCCGCGTGTCCGTTTGGGGCAACATCAACGGGCCGGGACAAAAGCCGATTCCGGAGCCGATTGATTTTCCGAACATCACTTATGCCAAGGCTTATACCAACAACGGGAAGAAATGTTTTATCATTGACGGTGCCAATATCATGTATATTATTTCCGATCTGACCGGTAAAAATGAACGCCATGAAATGTACGAAAATTTTAGAGAATTTATAGAAAGTGTCGATTCAAAGGAATCATAATCGTGTATAATAGGGGTAAGGGAGGCGTCTTTTTATGAAGGAAAGAAGAAAAGCACAACGGGTGCCGTATCATGCCGTTATTACGGTAGATTCTGTTTATAATCAGGAGCAGATCATTCACGAAAATCGAGAAATTCCGATTGAAATTTTGGATATTTCAAAAGGCGGAATCGGTTTTACGGCGACTGAAGATCTCCCTGTGTCCTTTTATTTTAACGCGAAGATTGACCTGGGAAACGATCGTCTTTTTTACAGCGTGTTGCACATCGTTCGCAAAGAAGAGATTGAAGGTGTCTATCACTATGGGTGCGAGTTTACGGGCCTTGCCGATATCCTGTCCCTCTATATTGATGCGTTTCAGGATGAACTAACCAATCAATAAAAACAGAAAGGGCTACTGCATTTGCGGTAGCCGTTTTTTTCACTTTAAAATAGAAAAAGAAAAGGAATTGTGTGATTCATGGTAGATTTTCGAAATTTGGATGAAGAGGCACTTAAAGCGTGGGTTGTCGCTCACGGTGAAAAGGCTTTTCGGGCCAAACAATTGTATGAATGGATTGTAAAGGGCGTAGTCTCTTTTGATGAGATGCTCAATTTGTCGAAGGCATTCAGAGAGATGCTATCGGCTGAGGGGTATCTGGACAATTTTCATATTGTAGAGGCGCACACCGCCCAGGACGGAACGATCAAAGTGCTGGGCAGACTTCATGACGGCAATCTCGTTGAATCCGTTTTTATGACGTACAAGCACGGGCACAGCGTCTGTGTGTCTACGCAGGTCGGATGCAAGATGGGATGCAGTTTCTGCGCGTCGACCATCGGCGGCGTGACGCGAAATTTAACGGCAGGGGAATATTTGGGGCAGATTTATGCCCTGCAGGCTCTGACGGGCAAGCGCGTCAATCACGTGGTGCTCATGGGGAGCGGCGAGCCGCTTGACAATTACGATGAGACCTTGCGTTTTATCAAACTGTCGACAGACGAGCGCGGACTCAATCTTTCCGGGCGATCGATTACGTTGTCCACTTGCGGTTTGGCCGATGAGATTAAAAAACTCGCCGAAGAACATTTGCAGATTACACTGGCGATTTCACTCCACAATCCGTTTGAAACGGAACGCCAGACAATTATGCCGATCACAAAGCGTTACAGCATAGCGGCGGTTTTAGAGGCGGTAGACGTCTATATTGAAAAGACCGGCAGACGCGTTACGTTTGAGTACGCGCTGATTGCAGGAGTCAATGATTCCGATGCCCATGCGGAAAAGCTCGGACAATTGCTCAAGGGAAAATTGGTTCACGTCAATTTGATTCCGGTGAATGCCGTTGCCGAAAAAAATTACGCACCGACGGCTTCGGATAAAATTTTTAGGTTTAAAAGCATTTTATCGGATAAATATAAGATAACGACGACGATCCGACGGGAACTCGGGTCGGACATCAATGCGGCTTGCGGTCAACTCAGGGCGAAACACCTCAAGCCAAACACGAATGATATTGAGATAAAAAATTTAAATGTTTTTGAAGGAGAATGAGTCATGTTCCTAGAATAATACAACCAAGTGTAAAAACGAAGGAGGAGATTCAAATGGTGACATTAATTGCCGGAAAGAAAGGTTCAGGGAAATCCAAAGAAATTGTGAGACGTGCTAACGAAGCACTCGAAGCGCACAAGGGTGACATGATCTTTATCGATGATGACAGCAGGGCCATGTATGATCTGCACCACGACATTCGATTCGTCGATATTTCTAAGTTTCCCGTTAAAAACACATGCGAGTTTTTAGGGTTCATTTGCGGCTTGATTTCAAACAACTATGACATCCAAACCATTTACATTGACGGAATCATGAACACTGTGAGAATGACTCAGGAAGAGCTCGTTGAGTGGTTTTCCAGAATTGACGAAGTATCGGATCTTCACAAGATCAACTTCGTGGTCACTTTGAATTATGAATCTGAGCTTCCGGAGGGATTACACCGATATCAATAACATAGGATAAAAATAGAGCCGCTGAGCAATCAGCGGCTTTTTTACGCGTTAAAGGAATTTTTTCCCGAGGTATTTTTTGACGGTGTCTTCATCGGTAAAGGCATCTATCAGAATTTCGGTATCGTTTTCTTCAAAATAGACGCAGATTTCTGCATCGCCGGCCTTAAAGGCTTTGACGACGGTTTCTTCATTGAGTTGACGGATTTTATTTTTATGATGTTTGATTTTTTCAAATTCTTTGGTGTACATGGATCCGGTCAATCCGATGACTTTTGTATAGCGGTTCATTTCTTCCTCCCGGTTCTGTTTCTGTGGGTACTTGCGCGCCACTGAATCTATTATACAGAAAAGTTTACGAATGTACAAAAAAGTTTACGAAATCGATAGAATTATTTAAATACTAAGACACGGAATTTTGATATAATGAAATTGGCTGAAATAGCTTCTGGAAGGAGAAAAATATGAAGCACAAGAAAAGAATTTTAGTCTGCGTTACCCAGCAAAAATCTTGCGAACGCCTGATTGACTACGGAAGACAGCTCAAGCGCTCGGAGGATGATGAGCTCAACGTCATTCACGTCGTCAAAGAAAACTGGCGATATTTCGGACAACTTGAAGAAAAAGATGCCCTTGAGTATCTCTTTGAAGTGTCCAAAGATCATGATGCGGCGCTCACGGTGATTAAGGCTAAAGACATCGAGAAGGCACTTTCCGATTTTGCCGAGAAGCATCGCATCACCGACATCGTCATGGGTGAGTCACATGAGCGCGATGAGCAGCAAAATATGATTAACCGCCTTCAGGACAAGACAAGAATTCAAGTACGCTTTTCTGTTGTGCCCGTCCATTTCTCGGAGGAAATCGACGCCAATATATTGGTGCTTGAAAATGTTCTGTAGTCAATGACTTGAGGTACATGAAGTATACACCCGTTTGTTATGTGCAAGCGGGTGTTTTTTTGTGCTTAAAAAGGAGCCGCTTAAATTTTTTTTTATATTTATGTTATATCTG
>JASUTA010000108.1 GCA_030445805.1 Clostridiales bacterium | reverse complement strand
ACAATTGAAAAATATGTTGATCAGTGACGAGGATGTAACCCCGTTTGTAAAAGAAGCTTTGGGAAAGACGTTGAGGTGTTTCGAGCCGAATAAAAATAAATACTATAGTGAGCGGAACCTTTCCGTGTTTCATTCGGGGCAATATGCGACCTACCTGTATTATTTATCAAATACGGTTTACAAAGCGATGGGCGACGCCGATCTGACTTCGAAAATTTACTACTTAAATAAGATTTTGCATGCGGTAGACTGGTTCTACGCCATCGATTTACCAAATTACTGGGGGGTAGAACACCCACTCGGAAGCGTTCTCGGAAGAGCACGGTACAGTGACGGTTTATTTATTTATCAGGGGTGCACGGTCGGGGGAAATAAGAAAAAATACCCGGTGCTCGGACGCAATGTCATTATGTATTCCAATTCCACGATACTGGGTGACTGTCACGTGGGTGACAATGTCATACTGGGCACCGGATGTACGATTAAAGACGAGGACATTCCAAGCAACAGCCTCGTGTTTGGCGCAAGTCCTCATCTGGTCATAAAACAGAAGAGTGAAGAAGAGATTCAGCCAATTATTGATGAAATCTGGACAAAAAATCGAGGTGAAAACTGATGCCTGATCATTTTATACCATTGTCGGTTCCCAACTTAAAAGGGAAAGAGCTTGAATATGTAACACATGCCGTTGAAACGGAGTGGGTATCCACCGGCGGCCCCTATGTCAATGATTTTGAAGCGAAGATTGCCGAGTATGCAAAGTGCAAGGGGGCGGTATCCTGTCAAAACGGTACTGCCGGGCTTCACATTGCCCTTGAGCTGAGCGGCGTCACAAGAGCAGATGCCGTCATCGTGCCGACGCTGACTTTTATTGCCGCTGTCAACCCGGTGAAATACATCGGTGCAGACCCCATCTTTATGGATTGCGACGATTCTTTGACGATGGATGTCAGTAAGCTGAATGCGTTCTGCGAAACGGAATGTGAATTCACCGGCGGGAAGCTGATCAACAAAACTTCCGGCAAGCACATCAAAGCCCTGATTGTGGTTCACGTCTTTGGAAACATGGCGGATATGGCGGGCATTATGGCTGTGGCGGGCAAGTACAACTTAAAGGTCATCGAAGATGCGACGGAAGCGATGGGGACGTATTATTCGGAAGGCAAATACCAAGGGAAATATGCTGGAACCATCGGCGATATCGGCGTCTACTCATTTAACGGAAACAAAATTGTGACCACCGGCGGGGGTGGTATGATTCTTTCAAATCAGGAAGCGTTGCTCAAGAGGGCAAAACACCTGACGACTCAAGCAAAAAGTGACGAACTTTATTATACACACGATGAAATTGGGTATAACTATCGCATGACGAACCTTCAGGCCGCGCTCGGACTGGCTCAGTTGGAACAGTTGGAAACGTTCATTAAAGTGAAAAAAGAAAATTATGCGCTTTATAAACGCGCGATTGAAGCGATTCCGGGGCTGAAACTTTTGGATTTTAAAACCGGGATTCGCCCGAATTACTGGTTTTATTCACTCTATGTGGAACCGGAATATGCATTAAACCGAGATCAAGTGATTCGGTATCTGGCGTCAAAGAAGATTCAGGCGAGACCGATATGGGGACTCATCAGCGAGCAAAAGCCTTATGCCGGCAGTCAGACGTACCAAATTGAAAAGGCAAGACAGTATTGGGAAAGAGTCGTCAACATTCCGTGCAGTTCGAACCTTTCTGCGGACGATGTCAAATACGTCGTCGAGTGTTTAAAGCATCCCGAAGTTTAATCAATCGTCTTTGAAAAGAGGTGAGGCAATGGAAGTTAGAGAGTTTTTAATTGACGAAGAAGCCACCATGATTGAAGCCATGCAGCAACTGGACAAAGTGGCGAAGAAAGTCCTTTTTGTCATGCAAGACGGGCGCTTTGTGGCGGCCATAACGGATGGGGACATTCGGAGATGGATTCTGAAGAAAGGGAATCTGGAAGCTAAAGTCAAAGATATTGCTAACTATACGCCGAAGTACTTACCGGAAGAAGACAGAGACAAAGCGAGAAGCTTCATGAGAGCGCATGCCATTGAAGCGCTTCCGATATTGAACAAAGAAAACAGCATTGTTTCGGTCGTATTGTGGAACAACGAGGAAATTGAACCGAAAAGAAATTTGGAGATCCCGGTGGTCATTATGGCAGGCGGATTGGGCACGCGCTTGTATCCCTATACAAAGATTTTACCGAAGCCGCTCATTCCGATCGGGGAAATTCCGATTGTCGAGCACATTATGAACCGATTTAATCAATATGGTATGAGACAATTTTATCTCGTGGTCAATCATAAAAAAAACATGATTAAGGCTTATTTCAATGAAATTGAGAAAGCGTATCACATTGATTATGTGGACGAAGATAAGCCGCTGGGAACAGGCGGCGGATTAAGCCTGCTGAAAGGCAAAATTGCTTCAACCTTTATTTTGTCCAATTGTGACATTTTGATCAAAGAGGATTATGAAAAGATTTTTCAGTATCACAAGAAGGAAAATAATTTAATCACCATGGTGTGTTCTTTAAAAAACATCAGAATTCCCTATGGGGTTATCGAAATCGGTGAAACCGGTGAAATAGAGCGCATGAGAGAAAAGCCGGAACTGTCCTTCTTCACAAACACGGGGATGTATATCGTGGAACCGAAAGTGATAGAGGAGCTTGAAGAAGATCGGGCAATGGGTTTTCCGGACATTATTGAACACTATCGGGCACTGGGCGAGAGAATCGGCATCTATCCGATCAGTCAAAACAGTTGGATGGACATGGGCCAGTTGGACGAAATGGAAGAAATGCGAAGAAGGTTAGAAAACAATGAATAAAAAGTTGCTTTTAATCGGCGGTGGCGGTCATTGCAAGTCTGTACTGGACTGTTTGCTCGACTTGAAAACCTATTCGGAAATTGGAATTATCGATCAGAAAGAGGCGATCGGAAAGACTGTCATGGGCGTCCCGATCGTGGGATGCGATGAGGACTTGGAGTCTTTATTCTCACAGGGGTACACGTCTGCTTTTGTCACAGTCGGAAGCATCGGAAATCCGTCACTCCGCATCAAGCTTTTTAATTTAATCCGCGAAATCGGATATGAAATCCCCGTTATCAGCGATCCGTCGGCAACCGTCAGTGCGCATGCCCAAATTGAAGCGGGCGTGTTTATCGGGAAACAGAGCATTGTAAATGCGGGGGCGCGTATTGAAAAAGGCGCAATTTTGAACACGGGGTGTATCATCGAACACGATTGCCGGGTCGGCGCGTTTTCGCATATTTCTCCGGGAGCGGTTTTGAGCGGGGAAGTCATCATCGGGAAAAACACGCACATCGGTGCAAATGCAACCGTCAGACAACAAGTACATATCGGTTCGGATTCAATCATCGGCATGGCAAGTGTTGTGCTTGAAAATATCGGGTCTCATGTGATGGCTTACGGAAATCCGTGCAAGGAAGTGAAGAAATTATGAGTGTATTCGTGATTGCGGAAGCAGGTGTCAACCATAACGGGCGCTTGGATTTGGCAAAAAAATTGGTAGATGCGGCGAAAGAGGCAGGAGCAGATTGCATCAAATTTCAGACCTTTGTTTCCAAGAACATTGTTTCAAAAACCGCCGCAAAAGCCGACTATCAAAAAGAGCAGACCGATTCGGAAGAATCTCAATACGATATGCTCAAGAAACTCGAACTCTCCTTTGAAGATTTTGAGGCATTAAATACCTACTGCAAGCATAAATCAATTGAATTTATGTCCACCGCCTTTGATTTTGACAGTATTGATTTTCTGGAGCGATTGGGCATGGACACTTGGAAAGTTCCGTCTGGGGAAATTACCAACCTGCCTTATTTGATTAAAATTGCAAAACTGAATAAACCGGTGATTCTTTCCACGGGAATGAGCACGATGGCGGACATTCGGAGCGCGATTAAAGCGCTAAAGGACAACGGGGCGGGGGCGCTCACCGTCCTTCACTGCACAACCGAATACCCGACGCCCTTCGAAGATGTCAATTTAACGGCGATGAACACCATAAGGGAAACCTTTGAGGTCAAGGTCGGTTACTCCGATCATACACGGGGCATAGAAGTCCCGATTGCCGCAGTTGCCCTTGGGGCGACTGTGATAGAAAAACATTTTACTTTGGACAGAACGATGGAAGGTCCGGATCATAAAGCGAGCTTGGAGCCGAATGAGCTGAGGGCAATGGTTGAATCCATACGGCATATTGAATCCGCTTTGGGAACCGGGTTAAAGCAACCGGTTGAATCCGAAATCAAGAACATCGTTGCAGCCCGAAAGAGCATTGTTGCAATGAAAGCCATTCAAAAAGGCGATCTTTTTACCGAAGAAAATTTGACCGTGAAAAGACCGGGTAACGGCATCAGTCCGATGCAATGGTTTGACGTTCTGGGGAAACCCGCTCCGAGAGATTTTGAGGAAGACGAGTTGATCGAATTATGAAGAAAGTGATTAGTATTTTAACCGCGACAAGAGCTGAATACGGTCTGCTGAAGCCAATCATTGCGAAACTGAATGCCGAGGAAGCATTTGATGTGAGGATTGTGGCCACGGGGGCCCATTTATCTTCGGAATACGGGCTGACTTATCGTGAAATTGAAAAAGACGGGTTTACGATTGACGAGAAAATCGAAATCCTTTTGAGCTCCGATACGGCGGCGTCCGTCTCCAAGTCTATGGGGCTTGCAATGATTGAATTCTCAAGCTATTTTGAAAGGCTCAAACCTGATTTGCTGGTGGTTCTCGGGGATCGGTATGAAACTTTGGCAGTGGCCGTCACCGCGATGAATCAGCGGATTCCCATTGCGCACCTTTATGGGGGGGAAGCCACGGAAGGGGCGATTGACGACGCCATCCGCCATGCGATTACAAAACTCAGCTATCTCCATTTTACGAGTATAGAACCCTATAGAAAGCGGATTATTCAATTGGGTGAGCACCCGGATCGTGTATACACGGTGGGCGCCATCGGCATTGAAAACATTTTAAATGAAAAATTGCTGTCCAGAGAAGCGCTGGCGCGGGAACTGGGCATTTCTTTGACGGCGCCGTATGCGGTGGTGACTTTCCACCCTGTTACCCTGGAAGCGCAAAGCGCAGAGGCGCAGATTCAGGCGCTTCTCGAGGCATGCCAAGCTTATCAAGATTTAAATTTCATTTTCACCAAAGCCAATGCCGATGCGGAAGGCCGTAAGATCAATCAGATGATCGATGCTTACGCTCAGGCCAACGCGCATATTTTTGCCTTTACGTCTTTGGGGATGCTGAAATATTTGAGTGCGCTGAAATACGCAGCGTTGGTCATGGGGAATTCCTCCAGCGGATTGTTGGAAGCGCCCAGCTTCGGTGTGCCCACAATCAACATCGGTGATCGGCAACGGGGAAGACTTCAAGCCGAGAGTGTCCTGAATTGTGAACCGGATCAGGCGCAAATTAAAGAGGCGATGGATTTGGCACTCGGAGATGCGTTCGGAGCGCGTGCAAAGATGGCTGTCAACCCTTACGGCGACGGGCATACATCCGATCGAATTGTGGCGGTCATTAAAAAATATATGACGGGCGACAACGGTACAGACGGCATTATTGACCTTAAGAAAAAGTTCTATGATTGCGAGGTAGAATAGATGAAAATTCTTGTGGTCGGATTGGGTTCCATGGGAAGAAGGCGGATTCGCTTAATCAAACAGTACAACGAAGCCTATACCATTGTCGGTGTGGATTTCAATCAAGAAAGGCGTACCCTGTCTGAATCTGAATTCGGCATTGAGACGAGGGCGCGTTTAGAGGATGCCATAAAAAATGATCATCCGGATTGCGCGATGATTTGTACGTCTCCACTCAGCCATAGCGCGCTGATCGGCGAGTGCTTAAAAAATAAGCTGCACGTGTTCACGGAAATCAATTTAGTGGCCGACGGATATGATGAAAACATCCGACTGGCGCAAGACGCAAACAAGGTGCTTTTCTTATCGTCGACGTTTTTATACAGAGCGGAAATCAAGGAAATCGATAAACGCGTAAAATTACATAGTGGATTACAAAGTGAATCACAAAGTGAATCACAAAGCGAACCACAACGTGAATCACAAGGCGGGAATCTGAATTATACTTATCACATCGGTCAATACTTGCCGGATTGGCACCCTTGGGAAAATTATAAAGATTTTTTTGTCGCGGATAAGCGGACAAACGGGTGCAGAGAAATTTTTGCCATCGAATTGCCGTGGCTCATTGAAACATTCGGTCCGATTCGGGACATTTTCGTTAAGAAGAGCAAAATGAGTACGCTGGATCTCAATTATGACGACAACTTTATGGTTTTCCTGGAACATGAATCCGGACATAAAGGGATGCTCGCCGTGGACATCGTTTCCAGAAAAGCCGTTCGAAACCTTGAAGTGGTCGGTGAAAATCTGTATTTATCGTGGGATGGTTCGGCGGAAGGTCTTAAATACATGGACATCGAAACTAAAAAAGAGGAAACCGTCCGCCTGTATGAAAAAGTGGATCAGCTCGATCAATACAGTAAATTTGTCGTTGAAAACGCGTATTATGATGAAATTGCATCGTTTTTCGGCGCGATTTCCGGGTCTGTTCAGCCCATTTACGACTTTGAAAAGGATAAAATAACACTTGATTTAATCGATAAAATTGAGGCCAGTGATGCGAAAAAGATATAAGATAGGGATAGTCGGTTTAGGCTCCATCGGGAAGAGGCATCTGATGAATATGAGTCGGGTTCTTGAGAGCCGGGGCATGACCTATTCCATCGATTTAATCCGAAGAAAAGACAGCAAGCCCTTGGATGAGGCGCTGGATAAAATGATCTCTAACGTCTATGTCGAACGGGATGAAATTCCAAATGATTACGATGTGATGTGGATTACCGGTCCGACGCATTTGCATTATGAGGCAATCCAATCCTTCTCAGGCAAAACAAAAAATATGTTTATCGAGAAACCGGTTTTTGACCGAACGGAAGTGGACATTGCCGGCTTATCTTTACGTGCAGAGGGCATTTATTATGTCGCGTGTCCTCTGAGATATACGGCTGTTATTCAGTATGTAAAAAACAACGTCGATTTGGCGGCCGTGTACAGCGCAAGGGTGATCAGTTCCAGTTATTTGCCGGACTGGAGACCCGGAACGGATTACCGCGAAACGTACAGCGCCCACAAAGCGCAAGGCGGAGGTGTATCGATTGACCTGATACACGAGTGGGATTACCTGATGTATTTGTTCGGGAAACCGGAGCAGGTTTTAAATTATCGCGGGCAGTTTTCTCGACTGGAAATAGACAGTGACGATTTATCCGTTTATATTGCGAAATATAAAACGCTGCTGGCAGAGGTGCATCTCGACTATTTCGGGCGGACACCGATTAGGGAATTGCAACTTTTCACTGCCGATGAAACCATCGTGGCAGATCTTCTGAACAGTGAAATTCGATTTTTAAACCGCAATGAAGTGCTTCGATTCAGTGAGGACAGAAATGCGTTTCAATTAAAGGAAATTGAAAATTTCTTTGATATGCTCGAGGGTAAAAAAAGAAATGAAAATGATCTTGAGACTGCTCTGGCGACATTGAAAATTGCGAAAGAAGGGAAATGCTGATGAGACTGTTATTTACCATATGCGGCAGAGCCGGGTCAAAGGGTTTGAAAAATAAGAACCTAAAGGCATTTTTGGGGTATCCCCTACCGTTTTATACCGTGTCGGCCATTGATTTGTTTATGAAAAATAACCCGCAGTACGATTGCGAAATGGCTTTAAATACGGATAGCCCGGATTTGATCGACTTATTCAAAAGCCGATTACAGGTGCCGGTGCGCATTATAAAAAGAAAACCGGAACTGGGCGGTGACCATGTTCCAAAAGTGCATGTCATTCAAGACAGTTATGCCATTTCGAAAGAACAATCGGGCAAAGACTACGATATGGTGATTGATTTGGATATCACGTCACCGCTGAGAACGCTAAAAGACCTTGAAGCCTTGGTCGAAAAGAAGATGCATTCCGATGCAGACGTGGTTTTCTCGGTGACGGAGTCGCGCAGAAATCCGTATTTTAATATGGTGATGAGGACGGATAACGGCTACGAACGCGTGATTCAGTCGAACTTTAACGCCAGACAGGAAGCGCCGGAGATATTTGATATGAACGCTTCGATGTACGCGTATTCTCCTGAATTTTTGATGAGTGGGAAGGGCATCTTTGAAGGAAAATGCGAGATCATCAAAATGCTGGACACCGCGGTACTGGATATCGACGGCGAGAATGATTTTAAACTCATGCAGATTATAGCGGCACATTTATTCGATGAATACCCCGATATGAATCACATCAGAGACCATATTGAGGTGATTGTAAGTCAAAAATAGAATACGGATATAGATAAAAAAACGCGGCTTACCAATTTGTAAGCCGCGCTTTTTATGTACGCGAAAGAACTTATTTATTCGGTACTTTCCCGAAGACCAGATTCCCGAGATAAGTAAAGAGTCCCCAGAGAAGGAGAAGCAAAGCAGTTGCCATCAGCGGTGAAATTACACGGTCGATGCTGACAAAATAAATTGACGTGACGGCATTTTCATATTTGTAATTGAAGTAATCGGTGGCAACGCCTTCAATACGGGTGCGCCATTCGATTA
Source organism: Clostridiales bacterium (assembly GCA_030445805.1). Lineage (GTDB taxonomy): Bacteria > Bacillota > Clostridia > Peptostreptococcales > Acidaminobacteraceae > JASUTA01. The sequence goes on along the minus strand of JASUTA010000108.1, from coordinate 266 downwards.
GTCGTTCGTTAAGCGATTGCGCGAGAAGGTTGACGTCTTTTTTGGCAGTGAGCATTTCGAGCGGTGTGTAATTTGAATTTTCAAGTGCACTGAGTTTGGCGGAAATGTACAGAATTTCTTCATCAATGCTGGCTGAGGTGATTTGAGTTTCTGTCATCTCTTGTGCGATTGTTTTTTGCAAGTACTTTTTGCAGAAAGTTGCAAGTTAAAAATACAGAATGTTGCATTATGGAAAATCCATAGTTTTGCAAGCTGAAATGCGAAGC
>JASUTA010000107.1 GCA_030445805.1 Clostridiales bacterium | reverse complement strand
AAGGAGATGACACATGCCTAAATTTTTAGCCTTTTTCACCGGCCTGGCGCTATCCGTCATGGTTTACTACAACGGACAGCTCAGTGGCTATACCAGTGCTTACTTCAGCAATTTGATTTATCATACAACGGGATTGATTTTTTTCGCAATCGTCCTTCGTACGACACAGCGCTCCGATACGACACTTCCGTTCAAGCCCATTTACCTGCTTCCCGGATTTATGGGATCGTTGACGGTTATTCTGAATAATGTGATCGTCGCCGAAATCGGCATCACGCTGATGGTGGCACTTACATTGCTCGGCCAAGTTTTAACGTCCCTCACCATTGATCATTTCGGACTGTTCGGGAAACCCAAACTCGTCGCAGGGAAACGTCAATGGATCGGCACTGCGGTTATTGTCGCCGGTCTTATCATCATGCTTATTTAGGAGGCCTTATGCTCATTTATATTCTGTCCCTGCTCCTCGGCTTTCTCGTCACAGTCGTCCCCATTATGAACAGCCGAAATACACTGTCTCTCGGAACGTATCGCGTTTCGTTTTTTCACTATTTTTCCGCCGCCCTTACGGGGCTCGCTTTCGTCATCTTCACGCGTTCCAGCCTCTCTCCGGCGCAGTTTTCGGGGATGCCGCCCGTCTATTTCGTGGGCGGATTAATCGGTATTACCGTCATTTTGATGATGAATTTTTACGCTTCCCGGCTAAAGGCTTTCCACGTTGCCGTCCTGCCTTTCCTCGGTCAAATGATTATGGGCGCTCTGCTCGACTGGATTTTCGGCGGATTATTGGACTTTAAAACACTGATCGGCGCCGTTATCGTCGTCGCGGGACTTCTGATTCAGGCGGAAGCCGTCAAAAAACCGGTTTCTTAAACATTAGGCGCTTCAATGCCCCCACCCTAAGGGCTTGAAAAAAGAGCCGATCTCCCGGAAAAAAAATCCCGGCGATCGGCTCTTTATTTTTTTGAGATAACAGACTTACAGAACGCGCCCTTTCCCGGCATAGACAATGCCTTTTGACGAATCCAGCGTAATGGTCATACCGTCTTTCAAAAGGGTTGCCGCACCGGTTGCACCGACGACACACGGTTTTTTGAGACTGAGCGAAACAATGGCGCCATGAGACGTGTAACCGCCTTCTTCGACAACAAGTCCCGCCGCCTTTTCAATATAAGGCATCATTTCTCTGTCCGTCGAAGTTGCGACGATGATATCGCCCGGCTCAAACTTACCTTCCAATTCTTCCGCAGAACTGCCGACACAAGCCTTCGAACGAATGAAATCCTTGACCAAACCGGTTCCTTTAATCAAAACTTCACCGACCAAATGCACTTTCATCAGATTAGTCGCTCCGGATATACCCACCGGAACACCTGCCGTGATGACCACCAAATCACCGTCTGCAATGTAACCCTGTGCTTTTGATTCTTCAACGGCATATTCGAAAATCGTATCCGTGGAATTTCCCTCTTGAATAATAATCGGATAAACACCCCATACGAGCGCCAATTTGCGTCGGGATAAATCAGAAATGGTGCAGGCGATCACCGGCGGTTTCGGACGAAGCATGGAAACGCGCTTAGCCGTATAGCCGGAAGAAGTCGCCGTGAGAATCGCCGTAGCGTCGAGTTCGAGCGCCGTTGCCGCAGTGGCATGGCTGACGGAATACGTTACGCCGAATTCGTTTGAAATCTGCACGCGTCGCTGCAATTGATGCTTGTAATCCAGGGATGCTTCCGCCGCCATGGCAATTTTGGCCATGGTTTTGACCGATTCGATCGGGTATTTACCGGCCGCAGTTTCTCCGGAGAGCATCACGGCATCCGTTCCGTCGAAAATAGCGTTGGCCACATCACTGGCTTCCGCACGTGTCGGCCTCGGATTGCGAATCATAGAATCCAGCATCTGCGTTGCCGTGATGACCGGTTTGCCTTCGCGGTTACAGAGTTCGATCATTTTCTTTTGAACAATCGGAACGCGCTCCGTCGGAATTTCCACTCCGAGATCACCGCGGGCAACCATTAAGCCGTCGGATACTTCCAAAATTTCTTCGAGGTTGTCCACCCCTTCTTGATTTTCAATTTTTGAAATGATATCGATGTCATGCGCCGCATTGTCTTCCAATACTTTTCTGATTTCCAAGACATCTGCCGCTTTTCTGATGAAAGACGCCGCGATAAAATCAATGCCGTTTTCAAGGCCGAAGACGATATCGCTGATGTCTTTATCAGTAATCGCCGGGAGATTGATGCGAACACCCGGAACATTGACGCCTTTGTTGTTTTTAATTTCGCCGCCGTTGAGTACTTTTGTCGTAATCGTGGCATCTGTCGTGGCTTGCACTTCCAGTTCAATGAGCCCGTCATCGATCAAAATGCGGTCTCCGGGCTTGACGTCTCCCGGGAGTCCCGAGTAAGAAACCTGACAACCGTCTTGATCGCCGAGCCCTTCCGCTGTCGTCATCGTGAATGTCTGACCTTCTACCAACGTGTAGCTGGCTTCTTTAAATTTCCCGGTTCTGATTTCCGGTCCCTTTGTATCGAGAAGAATCGCTATCGGTAAATTCAACTCTTCACGAACGCTTTTAATCATATTGATTCTTGCGAGGTGTTCTTCATGCGACCCGTGCGAAAAATTGAGTCGCGCAACGTTCAGACCGCTTTTGACCATTTCCTTAAAGATGTCTCTATTTTCACTCGCCGGCCCGATGGTCGATACGATTTTAGTTTTTCTAAGCATAATTCCTCCTGAAAATCGATGGTTTTTTAAATCGCCAAAATTTGGGCGAGTTCATAGATTTCCTTATCATAATTTTTCGGCATTGTCAGCACTTCTTCAAATGAAACATCCGTCATCTTATTGCCTTTAATGCCCACTGCACGGCCATATTTGCCGCTCATTAAGAGTTCTACCGCATGGGCGCCCATTCGGCTGCCGAGAATTCGATCGAACGGTGTAGGCGTACCGCCGCGTTGCAGATAACCGATGACGCTGACCTTAACGTCATAGCCCGTACGCGCTTTGATTTGCTCCGCCATTTCATACGGTTTTCCCACACCCTCGGCCAACAGCAAAATACTGTGGAGCTTGCCGCGATTCTTGCCGCGGATAATGGTTTGACACAATTCGTCTATATCGGTTTTCTTTTCCGGAATAATCACCGCTTCAGCGCCACCCGAGAGTCCGCCGTAGAGCGCGATGTCCCCACAGTTCCTCCCCATAACTTCTATGATATTGACCGTGCCGTGGGAAGAAGATGTATCCCGAATGTTGCCGACGGCATTGACAACTGTAGTCAAAGCGGTATCAAATCCCAATGTATAATCGGTGTAGGCGAGGTCGTTGTCAATGGTTCCTGGAATCCCTACCGTCGGGAAACCGGCTTCCGCCAAACGTTTCGCCCCATGGTAAGAGCCATCGCCGCCAATGACGACAAGACCTTCAATTTTAAAAGTTTTCAGCATTTGAAGGCCTTTGTTAAACCCTTCTTCCGTTTTAAATTCCAAGCATCGTGTGGTTCTCAGCATGGTTCCGCCGCGATGAATGATGTCGCCGACCGATGAGATATTCAACGTCTCGATTTCACCTTCAAGCAATCCTCGATAGCCGTGATAAACACCCGCAACTTCCAATCCGCGATAAATGCCGTAGCGCACGACCGAACGAATGGCCGCGTTCATGCCGGGGGCATCGCCTCCGCTTGTCAAAACACCTATTCTTTTCAAATCTTCCACTCCTTTTTGAATCAACCCAGTCTTAGGTTATCTTTCCCAACGATTTGTTCCAATTGAGCCATCAAATCATCCGTCACCACAACCTGACCTTTGATTAAGAGCTTCTCCTTTGTCTCTTCTACATAATAGACGATTTCCACTGCATTTCGCATCCCTTTAGAGGCGCGAATCGGGGCTTTCAGCCTGTCGTATACCCGCTGAAACAGTGCTTCATCCCGGCTTTTGAACCGAATGAAGAAACGTTTCGTCTTCTTTTCACGCAGCGGATCACGCGGCGGCGCTTCCGGCAGTTTCTCGATTCTCTGTGCCACAAGTTTTGGTGCCTCATCCTCCTTGTAGTTCAGATGCCCTTCGATCAACACTGCCAAATCCTTTTCAAGCAGGGGCCGATACCGGTCATAGGTTTTTGGGAAAACAATGACTTCAATTTGGTCATAGAGATCCTCAACACCGATAAAAGCCATGCGTTGACTGCCGCGCGTTATCTTTTCCGTCTTTGTGACAATCATGCCTCCGATCGTCACTTTTTCCTGTTCACTGATCGCCGGTGCCTCTTCCGACTTGCCCAGTTCTTTTATCTCCGCAAGATTCACCGTGGTTACGGCTTCAAGGGTTTCCTTATAGCCGTCGAGCGGGTGCCCCGTGAGATATATACCCAACATCTCCTTTTCAAACTGCAAAAGCGTATCGATTCTCAATTCGGCAATTTCGGGCAGTTTATTCCCGAGCGCCTCCGAAGAAAGATCCGTTCCGTCTATGTTGAAAATAGAGTATTGCCCAGCGGCACCGCGTCTTTTTGAAGCGTGAATGCCGTCAATGGTTTTTTCAAAAACAGCTAAGAGTTGAGCGCGTGTATGACCCAATTCGTCAAACGCACCCGCCTTGATCAGACTCTCAACGGCTTTTTTATTGAGTTCGGACGCATCAACGCGTTCGCAGAAGTCATAGAACCCTTGGAAAGGCTTTTCCGCTCTTGCTTTAATGATGCTTTGAATAATGCCCCTGCCGACGTTTTTGACGGCGAGCAAACCGTATCGGATGCTCGGCCCTTCGACGGCAAAGTAAGCCGCACTCTTGTTGACATTCGGCGGAAGGACTTTGATGCCGAGATCCCCGGCATTTTGTATATACATCGCGAGTTTGGACTGGCTCCCTGTCACACTGGTCAGCAACGCCGCCATGAAAGCCGCCGGATAATGGCATTTCAAGTAAGCGGTTTGGTAAGCGACGATCGCATAACCCGCCGCGTGCGACTTGTTAAATGCGTACTTCGCAAAATCAATCATCTCGTCGAAAATTGCATCGGCATCTGCCTCCGGAATCCCGTTTCTCACACAGCCGGGTAGCTCTATATTGCCGTCTTCATCGGTCTTCCCGTGAATAAAATAATGCCGTTCCCGTTGCATGACGTCCATCTTTTTCTTGCTCATGGCACGTCTGACGATATCACTTCGTCCGTAACTGTACCCTGCGAGCTCGCGCACGATTCGCATAACCTGCTCTTGATAGACCAGACATCCGTAAGTCACTTCGAGAATCGGTTTCAACTTTTCGTGTCTGTAGGTAATCCCCGCCGGATGCTTTTTATTCTGAATGTACATCGGAATCGAATCCATCGGGCCCGGGCGATAAAGCGATATCCCGGCGATAATGTCTTCAAAGACCGTCGGGCGAAGTTCACGCATGAACCGTCTGAAACCCGAAGACTCCATTTGAAAGAGCCCCAACGTGTCTCCGCGACTGATCATTTTGAAAACGGCTTCATCTTCATAGGAAATCGCATCGAGATCCAGCGGATACCCTTGTTTCGCTTGAATGGCTTTTAATGTATTCTTTATAACGGTCAGGGTTCTCAAACCCAAAAAATCCATTTTGAGCAGGCCCAGTTCTTCCAAAAGCGTCATATTGTACTGCGTAGATACATTGCCGTCTTGAATGTAAAGCGGCACGTATTCGTCAATAGGCAGGTTGGAAACGACGACACCGGCCGCATGGGTAGACGCGTGTCTCGGAACCCCTTCCAGTTTCATGGATGCCTCAATAACGGCGCGCGCCTCTGTCGCAACCGTCAGTATCTTCGGATTGACTTCAATCGCTTTTTCCAAAGTCATTCCGAGTTGCATGGGCACTTGCTTCGCAATTTTATCGACATCCTGATATGGCACGTCCATGACGCGACCGACGTCGCGAATCGCCGCTCGAGCGGCCATGGTTCCGAAAGTGATAATCTGTGCCACGTGATCTTTGCCGTACTTTCGAACGACGTAATCGATCACTTCACTGCGCCGATCGTCTTCAAAGTCGATATCGATATCCGGCATCGTCACGCGCTCCGGATTGAGGAATCGCTCAAAGATCAAATCGTATTTTAAAGGATCAACCTGCGTGATATCGAGCAAATAAGCCACAATACTCCCGCCGACGCTTCCGCGTCCCGGTCCTACCGATATGCCGTTCTCTTTGGCGTATTTTATAAAATCCCATACAATCAAGAAGTAATCATCATAGCCCATTTGGTGGATGATGTCAAGTTCGTAGCGCATGCGTTCCCAGTGCGCTTCCGTCGGGGTATACTTTTCGTGCATCCCCTTCTCACAGAGCGCATTCAACTGAATCGCGGAAAGGTCGTTTTGCATTCCGGGAACGTTTCCATTGCCATTGTCAACCCCGAAATTTTGGCGTTCTTCCGCAGAGTCGTGCTTATAAGCAGGCAAATGCTTGGTGTCAAAATCAAAGTCGAATCGGCACTTTTCGCTGATCTCCGCCGTGTTTAAGAGCGCCTGTTCCTGACCTTTAAAGCGTTCGTACATTTCTTCCGGCGACTTCAAATAAAACTCATTGGTCGGGAAGCGCATGCGATCGCGGTCAGAAAGAATCTTTCCTGTTTGAATGCAAAGCAAAATATCATGGACGGACGCATCTTCCGGCGCCAAATAATGCACATCATTGGTCGCCACCAGTGGGATATTCAACGTCTTACTTAAGTGGATCAACTGGCGATTGATGTGTTTTTGTTCTTTTAGTCCCTGATCTTGAAGTTCCAGATAAAAATCTCCGGGCTCAAAGATGGCACTGAGCCGCTGTGCCGATTCCGAAGCGCTCTTGACATCGCCGTCCAGCAAATGCCGCTGAACTTCTCCAGCCAAACAGGCGCTGAGACCGATGAGTCCCTCGGCGTGTTTTTCAAGCAGCTCGTAGTCAATCCTCGGCTTATAATAGAACCCTTCCGTATAACCTTTTGAGACCAATCGAATCAAATTCTTATATCCAACTTCGTTTTTTACAAGCAGTACCAAATGCCAGGCATGCTTGTCGTAATTGGGATCCCTGTCAAATCGACTTCTCGGCGCAACATAAACCTCACATCCGATAATCGGCTTGACACCGTGCTTTTGAGCCGCTTTATAAAACTCCACGGCGCCGAACATGACACCATGGTCTGTTATGGCAACACTGTCCATTCCAAGCGCTTTTACGCGCTCAAATAATGCATCGATTCTTGAAAACCCATCCAAAAGACTGTATTCCGTATGTAAATGCAGATGTACAAAAGGAGATGTACTCATGAACGCTCCTAACTCTTTTAATTCCTAGTTTCCGATTCTAATAAACGCGCTTCAATCCCATTAAGCGACTTCTAATTTGAAGCGGTCGCCTCCGTCGTCTCCGGTACCGTTTCTACGGGTTCCGCAACGACTTGCGTCCAAAGTGCGACCAGTTGATTTCTGACAACTTCCGGGAGCATCGGGACACGTGCCGAAAGCAAGTCTTCCTGAGCCATTGCCGAAGATTTAATTTTGACGGCGGCAATATCGGTATAAGCCTCTCCGTCAGTGTAACCCGGATCGTATACCGGAAGCAACCCGACATCGGACGGATTGTACAAAGCACCTTGCATTTCCGGAGAAAGCAAGCTGTTGAGAACAACCATCGCCCCAGATTTATTTGGGGAATTATAGGCGATCCCGGCGTATTCCGCATAACCCGCCGTTCCCTCGGCAGGAATAAAAACGGATGCGCCGTCAACATATTCATAGGTTTTCAACGCTTTTGTCACGTAATTCGAATCCAGACTCATGGAATAAATAACTTCTCCGGCCTTAAACAGCGCATCCAGCGCGTCTGCGGATTCGGGGTATTCCCCGTACAATTTCGGTTCAATGGCTTTTAAAGCGTTCAGACCCGGCGTAACGGCCGTTTCGATGTCTTCCGCCGTCAAACGCCCACTCATCGCCGCTTCAATGTCCAAGTAGGGCGCAAGAATTGTAATCAGAAAGGCTTCTCCCTCTTCGGATGTCCTCGGATCGGGATAAGTCATCTGACCCGTATAGGTGCTCGCCATGGCAAGCATATCGCTGATTGTTTCCGGAGGATCATAAAAGACGTCCTGATTGTAAATCATCATGAGCTGTGTACGGGCAAACGGAACTGCATATCCGCCGATCGGTGCCGCGTCGTTGTATTCATTTTCAAGGCCGTTCGGATTGAGGTAATCTGTAACGGACGGCAAATCAGCCGAAAAAGGACCATACAGATAGCCTTTCGAAAGTGCCTCCTGAAGGGTATTCTCTCCCAAAAAGACCACATCGTATTGACCTGTTGCATTTTCCGTTTCCACATCGTATTGAAGGGCATCAAAGGTCTTGGTCAACGGTTGTTCGGAAATATTCAAATCAATTTTATAGTTCGTTTTGACATAATCGGAAAAATCGCCTTTAAGCCATTCGGAGAGCGCTTCGTTGTCCGTATCGATCGCAATGGTGACTACGGAATTTTGAGCACTTTCTTCGATGAGTTTCCAACTCTTTGAATCTTGGCTGACGCTGTCTAAAACGGTAGAGCACGCCGTTGCAAAGATCAGTACCGAACACAATAATACCGCCAATCGTTTCATACAGACCCCTCTTCTTCTTTGATTCTTTCTGCCATTTCCACAATCTTTTTCAGCCGATGATTGACCCCGGATTTTCCGATCGGAGGATCGAGCATGTCGCCGAGTTCTTTCAATGTGGCTTCCGGATTGTCCATCCTGAGTTCGGCGACTTCTCGCAATCGCGCAGGAAGTGTCCGAATGCCGCGTTTTTCTTCGATGGCTTTAATGGCCGCCACCTGTTCATAAGCCGCATCAATCGCCTTGTTCATATTGGCGGTTTCACAGTTGATAACGCGATTGATATTGTTTCGCATCTGTTTGATAATGCGCACATTTTCATATTCAAGCAACGTATGATGGGC
>JASUTA010000004.1 GCA_030445805.1 Clostridiales bacterium | reverse complement strand
GAACGTCATATCCTGCCGCCTCTAAAGCCAGTTGCCTCAATGTATCGGTCACAAGTGCCGTCAATTTGTCTTTGACGACGCCATGTGCAAGCAACGGTGCCATAGCGGAATTATTCAGTTGTGAGAACAGTTCATGCTGACAGCACGGAACGGCAAAAATAAGTTTTGCCCCCCATCCCACCGCTTTTGCAATGGCCTCGTCCGTCGCCGTATCACAGGCGTGAAGTGACACGACCACATCGATCGGCGCTTCACTTTCAAAGCGTTCGATGCTTCCTTTCATAAAATGAAGGTCTTTGTAGTTCAGTGCTTCGGCGGTTCGATTGCAAAATTCGATGACGTCTTCTTTCAAATCCAAACCGATCATATCCACTTCAAGTCCGAGCTGTTCCACCAGATAGTAATAAAGCGCAAACGTCAGATAGGCTTTCCCACACCCAAAATCAACCACGCGCACGCGCTCTCTCCGGAATAAGTCAAGGTGGTCAGAAATGAATTCAAGGTAGCGGTTGAGCTGACGGAATTTATCGTAATATTTTTTGACAACGCGGCCGTCTTCATGCATTACTCCAAGGTGAATCATAAAATCGCAAGGTTCCCCTTCCGGAATAATGTATTGCTTGGTGCGGTTGTGTGCCACCGTTTCCAAAACGCGTGTCGGCGCTTTTTTTAAAACCGTGTATTTGCCCTTTTTCGAATAGAGCACTTGATAATCGTTTTCCGTTGTATAAAAAACCCCCTGCCGAAAATACGGCCCGAGCCATTTTTCAAGAAATTCTGCAAGTGCACTAAAAGACAAATTTTCGTGCTGTACTTTTTTCTCGTAGTAAAGGCTCGCCTGAGCCATTATTTCCTCTCCGATGGCAACCGGGCGAATGTCAATCTTTCGAACCGTTTGTTCACCTTTGTTTTTCACATGGCTTAAAACCGCATAGATAAAAGTCGTCTCGGAAATTTGATCGTATAGTGTTTTCAAAATCGGCCCCCTCCCATCGCAGTCGCTGATTGTCCTATTTTTTATATCCTCATATAGTGTAGCCGCTTCATACGAATTTTTCAACCGCTAACTCCTTCGGGAGGCTTTGTATTTTCTTCGATATGGATTATAATAAAGTTAGAACCATGTCATATATAAAGAGAGGTGATGTGATATGCCGGATTTTTGGAGTCATCATTTGGCGGCGCAACGCGCAAAAGATGAACATGAACACAGATGGCACCCGTCAATGGATGTTTACTACTATTTCGGTGCTCAGGGTCCTGACTTCTTCTATTACATCAATAAGCTCAGGCCTTTTGCAAAAATGCACTATTCCGACTTTGGCAATCGGGTCCACGAAGAAAAAATTCAGGAAGTGGCGTGTGAATTGATTTCTCGGGTTCAACACGAAGCCATTCACGGAGATGCCTGGCGCGCTTATTTGGCCGGTTATCTCACACACTATTGCATCGATGTCGCTTGTCATCCCCTCGTTTGCAAATGGGGTCCGACGCCGGATGCGCATAAGCACGTGGAATTGTATTTGGACGCTTTGACTATTTTGGACTATACGGGAAAAGACATCCGCGCTCAAAAGCCGTCGTATTTTATGCCCAATATTGTCGTTGCCGAAACCGTCGGCCGCACCATTGCACCGCTCTGGTATCAAATCATTGAATCACAATTTTCCGAATCCCTTTCTAAATCCGACCTTTCACGGGCCGCCTTTGACATGCGTCAAATTCAAAAATTGCTCTTGTCGGGATGGGTTGATCTCGTTCCGTTCAAATCTTTTTTTCAAAACGCTTTAATTACAATCTAAATAATTTCACTTATCCGCGTATCCGCACTCTGGACAGAAGCACCGACTATGATTACGTCGCTTTTAAAACCGCTTTTGAAAATGGGATTGCGCGGGCATCAGAAGCTTTGCAACAGCTTTATCGCGTTTACGACGGTGAGTTGTCTTCCAAAGCCTTTGTTTCAGAGTATTTCAAATTCGACTACTTAGGGGAGGTTTATCACCGTGCCGACATCACATCAAGCGCCGCATCAGGTGCCGAATCAGACGCCAGATCAGACGCCGCATCAGACCGAGATGGTTCATGCGCTTCAGGAACTGCTTCAAATTAAAAGTGTCAAATCCGATCCCGAACCGAATGCACCTTTCGGCGCCGGGATCAATAACGCACTGGAATATGCATTAAAGATCGGAGAAGCACTCGGCTTCAAGACTAAAAATATAGACGGCTATGCCGGGTACATCGAATTCGGGAGCGGCAAAGAGATGCTCGGCATTCTGTGCCACTTAGATGTGGTTCCCGAAGGCGATCAGTGGACACACCCGCCTTATGATGCCGTCATTTCAGACGGAAAGCTCTATGGCAGAGGCGCTTACGACGATAAAGGCCCCGCCATTGCCAGTCTGTTTGCCATGAAAGCCTTAAAAGATGCCGGCTATCAGCCGAATAAACGCGTGCGTCTTATTTTAGGCACCGATGAAGAAAGCGGCAGTCACTGCATGGCGTATTATCTCAAACACGAAGAAGTTCCGAGTGTCGGTTTCAGCCCGGACGCAGATTTTCCCGTCATACACGGTGAAATGGGCATCCTCGGTGTAACCCTCACTTCAGATTTTACGGATCGACTTCCGGACGGAGGCATTCGCGTGCTCCGCGTGACAGGCGGAAAAGCACCCAATATGGTTCCTGACTATGCGGAAGCGCTTTTGGAAGAAACCACGCCGATTGAAGACATCGTTCGCGCGTTCAGCGCCTCCAGAGATGCAACCGTCACTTATGAACGCGAAGAAGGCAATCGCGTTCGATTGAGGGCTTATGGGAAATCCGCTCACGGCAGTACCCCCTCTCAAGGCATCAACGCCATTGCACACCTCATCTCTCTCCTGGATCTCATCGATATTGAAATCGGAGATCAATCCGGGTTCATTCGATTCATCGCCAATAAAATAGGGACGGAAACCGACGGACGCTCCCTCGGAATCGCTTCCGAAGATGCGTTCAACGCACTCGTCCTCAACATGGGTCTGATCGACATCGATGAGCAACATGGCAGTGTTACCCTTAACATTCGCTACCCGATCACTGAAAAAGAAAAGAAATTCAAAACAGCCATTGATTCTGCCGTTCGCGGAACTGTTCTTCACATCGACCAATGGCGCAACGCACCACCCCTCTTCTTTAAGACAGATCATCCGCTCATCAAAACACTGATGCGCGTTTATGCGGAAAAAACCGGCGATACGACAGCCAAGCCCATTACCATCGGCGGCGGCACTTACGCCAGAGCCATCCCGAATGCCGTGGCTTTCGGCGCCCTCTTCCCGGGTGCGGAAGACACCATGCATCAAAAAGATGAATACATCGCGCTGGATGACCTGTTTAAAATTTCAGAGATTTACGAAGCCGCGATTCGTGCACTGACCGAGTAGATCAAACGCTTCAAAATATGAAAGACCGCCTGAAAACAGGCGGTCTTTTTTGAAATCCAAACGCTTTAAGACACCGAAGCGTCTATTTTTCAAACAACGTTTTTAAATACGCGGAAAATTGCTCTGATAACGCGCCGTCTCTCAAGGCGTATTCCACGGTCGCCTTAAGGTATCCGAGTTTATCGCCCGTATCGTAACGCTTGCCTTCAAAAGCATACGCATAAATGTCTTCTTTTTCTTTGAGCAGACGTAACGCATCCGTCAACTGAATTTCTCCGCCTTTTCCCGGCGTTGTCTGATCGATCATATCAAAAATATCCGGCGTCAAAATATAGCGGCCCATAATGGCGACATTGGATGGCGCTTCATTTAAAGCCGGTTTTTCCACAAGGGCATTAACGGCATAAACGTGTTCATCCAGTGCAGATCCGTCAATAATACCGTATTTGTCTACATCTTTTTCCGGTACGGGCTGAACGCCGATAATGGTGCGCTCATACTTTTCATAAGCGTCTGCAAGTTGCTTGATACAAGGCGTCTGAGAGTACACGAGGTCATCCGCCAAGACGAGGGCAAACGGTTCGTTCCCTACGAAACTCTTGGCACAGGCGACGGCATGACCGAGACCCTTGGCTTCTTTCTGACGGGCATAGAAAATATTGGCCATTTCCGATACGCGTTCGGTCATTTCCAAAAGCTTGACGTTGCCCTTGCTCTTAAGAAGCATTTCAAGCTCCGGAGATCGGTCAAAATAATTTGTGATTTCCTCTTTGTTCCGGCCGAGGATAATCAGGATGTCTTCAATCCCCGCTTCAATCAATTCCTCGACATTATAGTGAATGACCGGTCGGTCTACGACGGTCAGCATTTCTTTCGGCATGGATTTTGTCGCCGGCAGAAATCGCGTTCCGAATCCTGCCGCAGGTATAACGGCTTTTTTTACTTTCATGGTGTCTCCTCCCAAAATTTCTTCAAAGTTTTTGTTAGTGTTTCCAGTGTCGTAAATTGCCTGCCCCAATCTTCAGGGAAATGCTGTCTGTAGTATCGTCCTTTATAACGCCCGTCTACCAATAAAACCACGCCACGATCCGATTCATCCCGAATCACTCGACCTGCACTCTGCATGACTTTATTGATGCCCGGATACTGATAGGCAAACTCAAATCCCGTTCCGTAAACGCTGTCATAATATGCTTTTATCAAATCATTTTCGAAATCAATCACAGGAAGGCCGACGCCCACAATCATAGCGCCGATCAAGCGATCTCCCTTGAGGTCAATGCCCTCTGAAAAATGGCTGCCCATGACGGCAAAATAGACGGATGATCGATCCGACGGCGTCTCGTCAAAGGTTCTTATAAAAGCGAGGCGTTCCGATTCATCCAATCCTCTGTCCTGTTTTATTATATCATATGCCGTGCCGTACAATGCCTGAAATAATTTTTCGATCAGTTCCATATAGGCGTACGACGGGAAAAAAACGAGATAGTTTCCCACCCGTTCACGGGCCATCATATCGATATAAGCGCAAAGCCGCTCTGCCGAATCCGCCCTGTCTCTGTACTTAACAGAAACGTCCTCAATGTAGCAAAGCATTCGATTTTCCGCAAAAAACGGTGACGGCAAGATTAGCTTCTGTGCCGATCGATCACCGGAGAGCACATCGACATAATACCCCATTGGGGATAAAGTTGCCGAAAATAAAATCGCAGATGTCCCGTTGCTCATAAACCGTTTGAGCTGTGTCGCCGGGTGTATACAGAACAGCTTGACCGCCGTATGGACATTGTCGCCGTCTTTTATGTAAGTCACATGCCCGTCACCATAGAGTTCTCCGATTCTTAAAAAACTCAACAGATCAAAATAGACATTTAAAACATCCTCGTAATAAGGTGCCTCTTTATTTTCAACCAACCACGATTCAAAGACGGGGGCGCGGCGAAACAGCGCTTCATAAAAAACTTCAGGCAGGTCTTCTCCAATCCAGATTCCGGATTCATCGCATCGCTTTCTGAGCTCTAAAAACTGTTTGTTAATCGCTTCGAGCGCCTTTTTCAGTTTGCCGTCTCGGGGTAGCAATTGTTTTTTAAGTTCTGTAAATTGGGTTTTTACAAGGGTTGCCGAATACATATTGCGCGCGCGATCGATTAAATTATGCGCTTCATCAATCAAAAACGCATACCGCTCGGAAGGGATATCAAAAAAGCGTCTGAGGTATACTCGGGGATCAAAAACGTAATTGTAGTCACAGATAATCACATCGGAAAAGAGCGCGGCTTCAAGCGATAGCTCATAGGGGCAGACTTTTCCCTTTTGCGCATATTCCGAAATGACTTCGCGTGTAAACGCATCCTCCGCGTGAATCATCTCCCAAAGGACATCCGATATGCGATCAAAGTATCCCTTGGTATAAGGACACTTCTCCGGATAACAGGCCACTTCCGAATTGAGACAAATTTTTTCTTTGGATGTAATGGTAATGGACTTTAGCGCGCCCTCTTCACCACACACAAGATCGACAGCCGATTCCGCAACGGCCTTCCCGGTTGCCTTCGGCGTAAGATAAAACAGGCGATCCGAATGACCGTCCGCGAGGCTCTTGATCGCAGGATACAAAACAGAGAGCGTCTTCCCCGTACCGGTCGGTGCCTGTGCAAAGGCAACCCGTTCACTGCGGATGGCGTTGAAGACATACACCGCCAGTTCGCGTTGTCCCTTTCTGTAAGTTGAATAAGGAAAAGCGGATTCTCTTATAAAGTCATTTCTCTTTTCCAGCCAGTGCGTCTTAAAAAATACCCATTTTTGATACGCTTCAACCGTTTCATAAAAGAACTTTTGAAGCGCTTCCGATGTATGTGTCTGTTTCAGCCGTTTGACTTCTTTCTCTTCAAAATCAGCATAAGTCAATTGTATATCAATGGCATCGAGTCCGTGATCTTCACAAAAAATGGCGCCGTAAACCTTCGCCTGTGCCCAGTGAACGGGAAACGTCTCCTCATCTATCGCATCCAGCGGGTGATCGGTTCCCTTGATTTCATCGATCAGATAGCCCGTCTCTGTCTTTAAAATGCCGTCTGCCCGACCGGCAACCACCAGCGAGACGCGCCCGCCCGTTTCAGGGTCAATGAGGTCAACCGTACGCGAAAGCGATACTTCCGCTTCATAAGCCACCCCTTGTGATTTTTGTATTTTTTGATGCACGCGAATGCCATCGTTCATCTTTTTCTTGCCCTGAAAACGGAGATCCAAATCTCCGCTCCGATAGACAAACTCCACCAGTCCACGCACGGAAATGGAAATTTCCGGTGTCATGTCAGCCTCCGATTCAAACATTTGTTCGATTACCATTGTATCAAACTCATAAAAAAAGAGCCAGCATTATTTCCGGCTCTCTTTTGTCACCTTTTTGAATCACAATTTACTGACTTAAATCGTAACGCATACGTCAATTGTTCAAAGCGACGTATTTTTTTTCTACAGACAATACTTTCTTAGAATAGCTGGTGACGTATGTCTGATTTTCCGCATAGTACTTGGCCAAATTACCCGGCCCGCGATTGTATTCGGACAAAATGCGATTGTAATCATCCCCATAGTTATCCGACAAAATATCCAAGTACTTAATCCCCAAAGCCAAATTGTACTCGGGTTCAAAAATGCGTTCCGGGTCGTAGGTCAGACCGAGTTCTTCACCGAAAGTCGTGGCAAGGTAGCGCTCCGTATTCGGAATGAGCTGCATATAGCCTCGGTCTTGATTGGACCCCACGAGATCGGACTGAAAATTGCTTTCCATTTCGATAATCGAAAGAACCAGCGAATAGGGAATATCATAGAGATCCGAATATTTGACAAGTGCCAGCGCACTCTCATAGTCAAGCGGTGTCTCCTCAGAAATGTTTTTGGCACTTTCCAGCTGGCCGACATCAAAAGATTCCAGATCAATGTGATCGGCGATTTCCCAGTAAGCTTCAACTGTAGGTGTCTGAGCATCAATTGTTGCATTTGCGTCTTCCAGCGCATCCGTCAAAGAATCGACAGACGCTTCCAACGTATCGATTTGAGTGGCCATGCGCTGTTTTTCGTTTTCATAGTCTTTAACCCTTTCGGCGGCATACGCGAGTCCTGCTCCGAGAACGAGCACCAAACAGATCGCGAGCACTGAAAAAGTTTTTTTCTTGGCGTTCATGGTATCAACCTTCCTAATTTTCAAATGAATTTGAGGGCGGTTCCCTCATGCTAAACTTTGCTTTTTCCGATAAAAGCACTTGAACATAGCTTTGCGCTATGTTCATTCGGGTGACTTTCAAAATTATAGCATAAGTCTTTCACCTGTCAATTACAAAAAATTAACTTATGTGGCGAAACACTAAAAGCATTTGATTTTTAGAAAAAATTGTAACGCTTGAACACGTTGAAAAATCTAGATTAAATCATTAATAGTTAATAAATGTAAAAATACATTTGTGTAAAACCCACAATTAATTTTGAATTATTTTACTTTTGTGTAAATTAAGGCTATTTAAAACCTGCTTCACACCTTCCATTTCAGTCGGTCTCATGGGCCTTTTCATAATATAAAATCTCATAGAGCACAATGAGTTCATACAGTTCTTCCGTATCAATTCGATCGTAGAGCCAGTCTACTTCTTCCGACTTATAGAGCGGATTTTTTTCTTCTAATATACGGTGAATGCGTTCGAGGAGAAAGGCGTCCATAAACCTTCCGACGACTTCGTTTACAACATCCGAAAGCTCCGAATCCGGCGACTTCAACATCTCTGCTTCAATTTCGGAATAAAGGGATTCATGATATGCCACGACATCAAATACGCGCATCTCGGCGCGCAGTGCTTTTAAAATTTCCGAGAGGACATCGTCTTCCGTAGCGACGCGTTCTACCGTTGTCGTCTCGTCGGACGTAGGAGCGGTCGTTGTCTGGGCGACTTCATATCGCCCACATCCGACTGACGTGATCAGAAAAATGCAGGCGAGCGCAAAAGCCGTTCCGCGAGCGGCCGCCCTCATTTTTCAAACCTGCTGTTTTTGTAAGCCTGCATCTTTAAAATGCGATTGGTGTCAATTTGACGATTTTCAGAAACCGTCTCATCCGCCTTAATCACTTGCGTCTCCTTCTTTTGAAGGGAACTGATCAAGACGCCGATGGTATCGGAAACTTGAGATTGCTTGGCGCTGAGATAATGCCGCCTGACTTTATCAAGGTCATTATTCGCAAAAGCAAGGATAATATTGGCTTCCTTAAAGCTTATTTTTTCATCGATTAATGCAATCAATTGGTCGACCAGTGCATTTTTGACCTCTTTTTGACTGACAAATTCCTTTTGAGGCGAGGCGGCGTCACCCCCCAGAATGTACTCTGCCATCTGGGCTCTACGCATTTTTTCGTCATCCGAAAAAGACGGTTTTTGTGACTCTTTAACAAAATTTTCGCCCGTCTTGTCCGTAAAGAACCCTTCTTGGAACGCTTCCTTTGAAAAATCAGCCTCTTGAGTCAACTCCAGGACATCCGATTCGTCCGCGGAAACAATATTGCTCGTTCGTTTGGTCGGTGCTTCTTCGGCATAATCTTTTGATAAAAATCCTTTGATGCGAAGAGAGTCAAACGCCCTCTTCGCCGTATTCAACCCGCATCCCATGTAGGATGCCAACTCTTCAGAAGTAAGTCGCACTTCTTCCCCTTGGCTCATCAGGACGATGAGACACATTTTTTCATAGATGTCTAAGCGTTCATTTTTTAAGATTTTGTCTTCCAAAACTTCTAAAAAATCCATGCTTTCCTCCCTTAGGGTCTGTGCCGAATTTCAAGGCTAATCGAACTGCCGCCACTGGAAATGACGACTTTACTTCATTAAAGCACCTTATTTCAAATCATCAAACGATGGAATTTTTTCTTTCCTTTTCGGATGAGAACAGCGCCGTCTTGGATATCAGCCGCCGTCAAAATGCGATTGACATCTTCTACAATGACATCGTTTACAGAAACGCCGCTTTGCTGAATCAAGCGACGGCCTTCGCCTTTAGACGGAATGAGCCCGATTTCGAGCATTGCATCCAAAAGGGAAATTCCGGATTCAAATCGAGAAGCTTCAAAAGTAGTAGACGGAATATTTTCACTGTCTCCGCCGGTTGAAAAAAGTGCTCTGGCTGCTTCCAAAGATTTCTGCGCCTCTTCTTCTCCGTGAACAATTTTGGTAAATTCGAAGGCGAGAATTTCTTTGGCTTTATTGATTTCCGCCCCTTCCAGTGCGGATAGGCGATACACTTCATCCATAGGCAGGAACGTCAACAATCGCAAGCAATTTTCCACATCGGCGTCTTCCACATTTCTCAGGTATTGGAAGAGCTCATAAGGCGATGTCCGCTCCGGATCGATCCAAACGGCGCCGTTTGCCGTCTTGCCCATTTTCTTTCCTTCGCTTGTAAGCAGGAGTTTAAAGGTCAACCCGTAAACCTGTTTACTCTCCATGCGTCTGACGAGGTCAACGCCCGCAATAATGTTCGACCATTGATCGTTTCCGCCGAATTGCATTTGGCAATCCAATCGTCTGTTGAGTTCCAAAAAGTCGTAAGCTTGCATGATCATATAGTTGAATTCGAGGAAGCTTAATCCCTTTTCCATTCTTTGCTTAAAGCATTCTGCCGTCAGCATTTTATTGACGGAAAACTTACTTCCGATTTCTCTGAGAAACGGAATGTACTGTAAATGGTCGAGCCAGTCGGCATTGTTGGCTACAAATCCGCTCTCTCCATCCAAAGTCAAATATTTTTCGAGTTGTTCCTTAATTTTATTGCCGTTGGCCTCAATCGCTTCAGGTGTCAACATTTGTCGCAGATCGGTACGACCTGATGGGTCTCCGACCTTACTGGTTCCGCCGCCGACGAGTGCAATCGGTTTGTGACCGGCGCGTTGCATGTGCTTCATCACCATGACTTGAATAAAATGCCCCAGGTGCAAACTGTCTGCGGTCGGGTCAAATCCGATATAGAAACGAACGCCTTCCTTTGACAGCAATTCGCGCACTTCTTCTTCATGTGTCACCTGTTCGATGAAACCCCGCTCCATTAAAACATCATATACATTTGCCATTTTCTTTCACCTCATCTGGTTTTAGTCTTTTATTTCTTGCCAAAGGCTCCCGGGAAAGCCCGTTTTCAGCGTTTTAACCATAAAAAAACGGGTTCTCTCCGCCGAAGGACGAGAGCACCCGTGTTACCACCTTACTTTATGCCGAATTGCCTGTGCAACCGACACCTCTATCCGCTTAACGCGCGGCAAACGCGGTTTTCCACCGAGGCTCACGACGTGTAAATTCAATATCCGGCTTTGAATGCTTTCACCTGCCGCATTCTCTCTGTGACTAAAATCCGAATCTCTACTTTTCATCGCTTCATCGCCAAATTCCATATAAAAATAGGTTTATCCCATTATAGCCCAGTCAAAAACAGATTGTCAAGTGCCTCTCAATAGAGTTTTTCAACTTCCAAAGACCGGTCTTTTACAAGATTCAGGAATTTATCTCCCACTTGGACAATCGGACGCGTCGGGAAATTTTCATCTACAAACACAATTTTTCCGGTATTGCCGTCATTCAGCTTAACGGTTTTCCCGATACAGTACTCCGAAATTTTCTTTATGAAAACAAAGCAAACTTCCGCGTCGAATAGTTTCCCGCTGGACCACGACAAATAGTCCGCCGCCATTAATGGCGAAATCGCTTTTTTATAAGGTCTTTCCGTAATGAGGGCATCGAAGACATCGCAAACCATGATGATTTTCGCAAAATCGTGAATCTGACCTTCTCTGAGTCTCAGAGGGTATCCCGAGCCATCCATGCGCTCATGGTGATGAAGCGCCGCGTACTTGATATTCGGAGAAACGCCTTTTGTTTTGAGAAGTATACTGTATCCAAATTGTGCATGCTTTTTAACCAGTTCATATTCTTCCGGGGTTACCCCAACCTCTTTATTGAGTAAATATTCTGGAAGGCTGAGCTTTCCGATGTCAAAGAGCAATCCGGCTTCACCGAGCTCCAAAATTTCTTCTTGGGAGTACCCAAGCCATTTACCGATCATGGACGCCATAATGGATACTCTGAGCGAATGCTCAAATGTATAGTCGTCGGTTTTTTGGAGCTGATTGAGGCGCATCAGCACGTCATTGTTACGCACCATATCCGGCAAGAGTTTTTCAACATCTTCTTTGATTTGATTTAAGTCGAGAACGCCTTCTTTTCGAATGGAATCGTAGATTGCCTTAACGTCTTCAAGCGTTTCTTCGTGTTTGACATCGATGGGAATATTGCCTTCTCCGGTGAGAATATTGACTTCCATATTTCGGTTGACAATACTCCGCGGCGCCGGTTCGTAGATCTGCTCTTCAATTTCCTGAAGGTTATTGATCAAAGAATCCAGATCAAAAGTCTTTCCGTTTTTATCTGCTTCTTCTTTAATCGCATGAACATCAAGCGATACGGCGGGAACCGGTTTTTCACTTTCTTTGATATAGACTTCCGTGATGCCCATGCCGCCAATCAGATCAATATGTCTGCTCGTTAAGACAGTTCCTGCGCTGAGGAGTTCGACAATGCCTTCTGCATCGACAATCGGCGCTCCAAGGATCATTCCTTCTTTTAGTTCATTGAGTTCCAGCTTTTTCACGACATCCATCCTCTCTTATTTGTTTCAACGCTTGTCTTATAGCACCTCATCCATAAAAAAGATCGTAATCATACCGGGTCCGCAATGCGCCCCGATGGCACATCCCAATTGATTGATAATAAAGTGTTGTGTCCCGTATACCGTTTCAAAATGTGCTTTCACCATCATGGCGTCTTCTTCGTTCAGCGTATGTGCAAT
Organism: Clostridiales bacterium; assembly: GCA_030445805.1. Taxonomy (GTDB): domain Bacteria; phylum Bacillota; class Clostridia; order Peptostreptococcales; family Acidaminobacteraceae; genus JASUTA01. Next base: position 21,694 of record JASUTA010000004.1, on the reverse strand, counting down.
TCCAATGGTTTGAATGTCCAATCGTTTCCCATAGCTGGAAATGTACTGGAACATTTTTGAAAGCAGGCGTTTTTTCCCTTTTGCTTTATCCAGCGGGACTAAAAACCCGTCTACGACGTGTAAAATCGGTTTGATATTTAAAATATTGCCGATAAATGCCTGAGAACTGCTCACGCGACCGCCCCGGAATAAATACTCCAGATCGTCCACCGAGAAGACATGTCTCATATGGCGAATGGCATGATCGACATATGCCATAATCTCATTGTATGAAGCGCCCTCTTGTGCCAGCCTTGCCGCTTCATAGACGATTACCCCGAGTCCGAGAGACACGCACTTTGTATCGACAATGGTCATTCTAAAATCAGGATATTCTTCCAAAACCGCATCATAGGCAAGTTCTGCGGTTTGATAAGTGCCCGATAAATTCGACGAGAACGCCAAGTAAATGTAATGATTTTCAGGTGTATGCGCAAAATCCGTAAACCGTTCCACAAAATAATTGAGCGGAATTTGAGCCGTTTTGACTTCACTGCCTTGTTTCATATAGCTGTAAAGTGCGTCGGGATGCAATGTCACGGAATCCTTGTATTCCGTCCCGTCAACATAAACCAGAATAGGAAATACTTCAATGTCAAGTGCTTGAACAAGCGCTTTTGGCAAATCCGATGCACTGTCTGTAACGATTTTAACAGCCATAAATTCCTCCTGAAATCATTTTATGATGGTTCTTCTTCGTGGATGAGTGCAAAACGGTAATGATCTTCCCAAGTCCCATTGATTTTTAAATAGCGTTTCGAGAGACCTTCCTGTTCAAAACCGAGCTTTTCTATGACGCGCAGCGACCGATGATTTCGAGGCATGATGTTGGCTTCTACACGATGCAATTCCAGTTCCTCAAATGCAATTTCGAGTACTTTTTCAAGGGCTTCTGTCATGTACCCTTTATTGATTTCTTGATTGTCTATTTTATACCCCAGATAGCAAGACTTAAAAACGCCGCGCACGATATTTGTAAGTGCCGCACTGCCGATGGGACGCTCCAATTCGGTATCTTCTTTTTTGAAAATCCAGAACCGCACCATCATGCCGTTCAAAGTTGCCCTTCGCTCAAAAGCAAGCGTCCTTCGATGACTCTCGACACGATCGAAGCCGGGTTCCCGGAGTGGTTCCCACGGATCTAAATGCGCCGCATTCCTGATATAAAAATCACGTATTTTTTCTGCATGCTCCTCATTCAATCGAACAAGACGCAGCCTGTTTGTTTCATATGTCCTTTTCACGGATGTCTCCTTTTGTTGCGTTTCAAGCTTGCTTCAATTTAAAAACGGCATTTGCAAGCGTTGCAAATTGGTTCATATCCAGCGTCTCCGCCCGTGCAGAAGGCGAAACGCCCGCTTGTATGAGCACCTGTTCCGCCTCCGGTTTTGAAAGCCCCAACCTCCCGCTGGACAGAGCATTGAGCAATGTTTTGCGGCGCTTTCCGAAGCCGTCTTTTACGACGGCGAAGAAAAGAGACTCATCCAGCAGTTTCACTGGCGATTCTTTCCTGACCGCCAAGTTCAAAACCACGGAGTCCACAGTCGGTATGGGCATAAAAGCGCCTCTTGAGACCTTTGTAACGATTGAGGGCTCAGAAAAATATTGAACGGCAACGGAAAGCGCACCGTAGGTTTTTGACCCCGGCGGTGCCATGATCCGTTCCCCTACTTCTTTTTGAATCATGATGACGAGGGCATCTATCGGCAGTCGTTCTTCCAAGAAGGACATAATGATCGGCGTCGTAACGTAATACGGCAAGTTGGCGACGAGTTTCACCCGCTCACCTTCAAAATGCGCCGCCATAAGAGCCGGTAAATCCAGCTTTAAAATGTCCGCATTAATAACGGTCAAGTTATGGTGGTGCCCCACCGTTTCATTTAAAATGGGAATCAAACGCTTATCGATTTCAACCGCAACGACTTTCTTTGCACGTTCACAAAGGACATTCGTCATAACGCCAATACCGGGACCGATTTCCAAAACACAATCTTCTGAGGTAATCTCCGCACCATCGGCGATGCGTTCAAGGACGCGACCGTCTACAATAAAATTTTGTCCGAGTCCTTTGCTGAAAGAAAACCCGTATTTCTCCATAATATAGCGTATCGTCTTCGGGGATGTCAGCTCCATCATTCGTTATCCTCCAGGCGCTCGTTTGAACGTTCGGATTTTTGTTCCCATGCAGCAACCGCCGCTTCAACCGCTGTTCGATCGATTTCAAAATGATTGAGGCGAGAAAGAAATTGCTTGGCACTGCATACACCTATACCGATTTTACTGCCTACAAAAGCGCGCTTTTCAGCCGCATTGGAAGCTCCGATCAGCGCCCAGCGCTGTAGGTCTTCCATTCCATAGGTTGCTTCTTTGGCCTGAGAAATCGTTTTCACTTTCGAAAGCGCTTCCAAGATGATTTCAGGCGAGGCATTTTCGACACCGATGTCCCCCGAATCGGTTGCATCTTTCCGGCGAATAAAAGCGTGTTTGCTATTTGGAAACCGGTCTGAAATGCGTCGTCTGATCTGCTCTCCCGCAAAATCTGGATCGGTCAGAACGATGATTCCGACGGTTTTATAAGCGTGTTCCAGCCGCTGCCACGTCTGTTCGCTGATGCCGTATCCGTGAGTGATGATGACTTCACAGGACACAGCGCGCTTGACGGCCGACTCGTCGTCTTTTCCTTCGACGACAAGCACTTCTTTAATGTGTTCAAGAGATGCGTTATTCAAAAAAAACTCCTTATCTAATGTTGAAAATGCGTTTTGCATTCGCCAAGGTCTCTTCTGCAATTTCTTCTGCGGAAGCCCCTCTAATCGCAGCAATTCTCTCGCAAGTATAATGGACGAACGACGGTTCGTTTCGCCTACCGCGCATGGGTTCAGGTGCAATATACGGCGCATCCGTTTCAATCAAAAGATGTTCAATCGGAACGCTTTCTGCGACCTCTACGGTTTTTCTCGCGTTTTTAAACGTAACCGTTCCACCGATCGAGATCATGGCTCCGAGTTTAACATACTGTTCTGCCAGTTCTTTGCTCCCGGAATACAGATGCATGACGACGCCGGTTTCAAAGGCATTTTCCTGCTTTAAAATCGAAAAAACATCGCCGTTTGCATCTCTGTCGTGAATAATCACCGGCAATTTAAGCCGTTTAGCCAATCGAATCTGTTCAATGAACCACTTTTGTTGAAGATCCCGCGGAGACAAATCGCGATAATAGTCCAAACCGATTTCTCCGATGGCTTTGACTTTCTCTTTTCCCGCTAAATGTTCAATCATGGCGAGCATTTGCTCATCCATACCGACCACATCATGCGGGTGAACACCAACGGCGGCATAGACAAACGGATAATTTTCAGCGAGTTCAACCGCTCTGACACTTGAAGCCAAATCCGACCCCGGATTCATTATATATTGCACGCCGGCCGCTTTGGCGCGTTCAATCGTTTCCAAGCGATCCGCGTCAAACTGCTCATCGTCTAAATGTGTATGTGAATCAAAAAGCATTGCAATCCTCCAATTTAAGCTCTCTTTCCATTATGCCTCATTTAAGATGAAAAGAAAATGATTAAATTCGCCTAATTCCGGGCTCGATCACCCATAAAAAACAGCTCCCAATGCCTTGGGAGCCATTTCGAATAAGACTGTTTTTTGCGAGACGGTGCGTTTTCCGATGAACGGTATCAGGAAACACCGCACCCATCATCGATATCCGCCGTTACCAGAGCCAGTGTTTCATCATCCGATGCGGCAAGAATCATGCCCTCAGACAATTCACCACGCAATTTCACCGGTTTCAGGTTGGCAACAATAACGACTTTCTTTCCGACCAGTTTTTCAGGATCAAAGTACTTCGCAATCCCGGATACGACTTGCCGATTCGTATCACCGACTTTGAGTTGTAAAATCAAGAGTTTATCTGCATTTGGATGCGCTTTTGCCGAAGTAATTTCTGCAACGCGAAGATCCAATTTTCCGAAATCGTCAATGGTAATCTCCGGTTTGAACGGTGCCGTCGGTTTTTTCGCCGGTGCGCTCTCCGATTTTTCATTTGCTTTTGCGGCTTCGGCACGTTTTGCAGCAGAAAGTGCCTCCAAAGCTTCCAGTTCCTTTTCAATATCGATTCTCGGGAAGAGTGCTTCACCTTTTTGAACAGTGCCTCCTGCCGGGTACAAGCCGAAAGTCGTCACCGTATCCCAAACCGTAAGTTCACCGTCTTTTAAACCGATTTGTTCCCAAATGGCTTGTGAAGTATGGTGCAAGAACGGCTGGATCATAACGGAGATAACCCGAATGCTTTCGATGAGATTGTAGAGCACTGTATCCAGAACCGGCGCTTTTTCAGGATCTTTTGCAAGCGCCCAAGGTGAGGTTTCATCAATGTATTTGTTGGTACGGCGAATGACTTTCCAGATTTCTTCAAGTGCTCCGGAAAAGTTGAGTTCGTTCATATAGGCATCAATTTTGTCACTGGCAGAAGTCACCGTATCGATCAAAGAGCCGTCAAATGCCGTGCTCTCTTTCGGAGACGGCACGATGCCGCCGGTGTATTTTTCCACCATGGATACAGAGCGTGAAACAAGGTTGCCCAGATCGTTTGCAAGATCTGAATTCAATCGGTTCAAAAGGACTTCGTTTGTAAAGAGGCCATCTTGCCCAAAGGTGTATTCGCGCAGGAGAAAGTATTTGAGCGCATCGACACCATAGCGTTCGATTAGGACGACCGGATCAACGACGTTGCCCTTAGATTTGGACATTTTACCGCCCTCCAAAAGAATCCAACCATGACCAAACACTTTTTTCGGCAGCGGTACGCCGAGCGCCATCAATATAGAGAACCAAATAATGGTATGGAAACGGACGATTTCTTTCCCGACGAGATGTACATCCACCGGCCAATATTTCGCAAATTTTCCGTCCACTTCTTCCGGATAACCCAGTGCTGTAATGTAATTGCTGAGCGCATCAAGCCAAACATAGATAACGTGTTTCTTATCGATCGGAACCTCAATGCCCCAGTCAAAGGTTGAGCGCGAAATACAAAGGTCTTCAAGACCGGGTTTGATAAAGTTGTTGACCATCTCATTGATTCTTGATTTCGGCTCCAGAATATCCGGATTGGTTTCAAAGAGTTCCAACAGCTTGTCTTGATATTTTGAAAGGCGGAAGAAATACGCCTCCTCTTTCATGAGTTGAACCGGGCCGCCGCAATCCGGGCACTTGCCGTCTTTTAGCTGAGAATCCGTCCAGAAAGATTCGCAAGGCGTACAGTACATGCCTTGATACTCTCCTTTATAGATGTCCCCTTTTTCATAGAGTTTCATAAAAATCCCTTGAACTCTGCGTTTGTGGCGATCTTCCGTCGTGCGAATGAAATCATCGTATGAGATTTCCATCGTGTTCCACAAGTCTTTTATTTCGCCGACAATCTCGTCGAGAAAAGCTTGCGGCGTCTTCCCGGCGGCTTTTGCCACCGTTTCGATTTTTTGTCCGTGCTCGTCCGTTCCGGTCAGGAACATGACATCATAGCCGGTTGCACGTTTATAGCGCGCAATGGCGTCCGCGGCAACCGTCGTATACGTATGTCCGATATGGAGTTTTGAACTCGGATAGTAAATCGGTGTGGTTACATAATACGTTCCCTTTGACATGATGCGTGCCTCCATTTTTTCAAAAAATATAAAAACTCCGACCCTCTAAGGGACGAAGTCGCAGCCGTGTTACCACCCTATTTCAAGACTGCATCGCTACAGCCCTCTCGTGTTGATCCAGTCAATCAACTGTACGCTAACGTGTACAAATCCGTATGCCGCTAAACCAAAGTCTCACGCCATCTGTTCGGGGGCCATCTTCACACGGCTTCCTTCATCGGCTTGCACCAAACGCCGACTCTCTAAAGAATTCCGCTGCATTACTCTTCCCGTCATCACATGTCATATGATTTTGAAGTCATTTTATCACAAGCCGGTCGGCATTGCAACCTCCCTTTACTTTTTCCGATTGCAAAAGTCATGAACGATTTGTTAAGTTTCAAAAAAAATGTTGCATGCATACAGTGAATGTGGTATTAATATATTTACTTATGGAAGAACCCATTTGAAAGAATCTTTTACAGGATCCGATTACCGGTACCGATTACATACTGTGACCCTGCTTTCCGTTACTTTGGGCTCACGAATTTTATAGAAAAGAGGTACATGATATGTCAAGTCACGTTTATCCTTTATTAGACCAATATGCCAAAGGCAAAATAGATACGATCAATTTCGATATGGACGTCGATACCATTTCCCTCGCCATCAGCGCAAAGGATCACGAAGACCCGGTCGAAATCATTTTTGAAGAAGTCAAATCCTTCTATTATGTAGATCACGACTTAAAATCCGGAATCAATCTTTCCAACGAAAACCTCAACGTGGTTTCCTATGACACTTACGGATTCGGAGAATTCTCAGCAGCGGGAGAAGAAAATCCGAGAATTTCGATTCCGAACTTTGCTGTCAATATCAACGATTCTTCGCTCTACATTGACGCAGATAAAATTCGGATCAACAATCAGGCGTTTTACGTACGCTGATTTTGCATCCGCTGATTTTGCACCACAAGATTTCATACTTTTGATTCACACAGAGGATGCAGGTTTGCATCCTTTTAATTTTTTGGCAATTAAGGTATAATGATGGTGTATTTCACAGAATCACTCTTGTTTGAGGAGGCCATATGGACAGTCAATTAGTCATCACCTTAAAGGACTTTCTTCTATTTATTCTTTGGGCCGGTTTAGCGGTCATATTCATCTATCTGATTTTGATCCTGAGTCGGGCGCTCCGCGTCATGAAACAAATTAATCTCATTGTCGAAGACAACCGCAAAAGCATTGATGATACCTTGGAAGTCGTTCCGGATCTCACAAAAAATATTGAGGCCATCTCCGGAGAAATTTCACATGACATTGCCGCTTTCAGAGACAGCGTAGACAATGTTGCCGAGACAGCCGGTTCCGTGACGGATACGCTTAAAAAGAACAAAGGTGCGATTGAAGCCCTCTCTTCTTTCCTGCATACCGTTTCTGTCGGCAAAGTTTTGTATGACAAATATTTTAAAGAAAAAGTGGATGATGTAAAAGATGCCGCAGACGCTGTTCAAGAGACGATGGACGAAGCGGAGCATTGATTTTACTTGTTTTAAAATAATCTTACGCCTTCTAAAACTTTGAGATTTTTTGCCACCTCTTGTTGACTTTTGGAAAAATTTATATTATGATTTATCTATGGAAATGTACAAAAATGTCTTAGGAGGTAACTGAATATGAAATCTACTGGTATCGTAAGAAAAGTCGACGAATTGGGTAGAGTCGTCATTCCTATCGAGCTCAGGAGAACTTTGACCATCGGGGAGAAGGATGCGCTCGAAATCTTTACTGAAGGTGAAACCATCATCTTGAAAAAGTATGAGCCGGCTTGTATTTTCTGCGGTCAAGCAAAAGGTGTTAAAAACATCAAAGGCAAAAATATTTGCCCTGCTTGCATCGACGAAATCAAAGATCTCTAATCTCAACAACAAATAAAGGCCATGTGACAAGTCACATGGCTTTTTCATTTCTAAAAAATATTCAACTTATAAAGTATCCGACGTTTTATGTGCAAGAACAGCCGCATAGACTTCGGATTTTTTTATGCCGCGCGCTGAGGCCACTTGTTTCATGGCTGCTTTTCCGTCCAAACCCTGGCGACACAACAGCTCATAGTGGTCATAAAGATTTTCAGGAATATCCGGCGCCGCCTCTTGTTCTGCGGAAAGCTGTTCTTGAGAAATGCCTTCGACCAGCAATACAATCTCCCCCTTCGGGGGTTGCTCGCTGTAATAGGCATAAAGTTCGGAAAGCGAATCGCGGCGGTATTCTTCATAGCGTTTGGTCAACTCTCTCGCCACAACGGCTTGTCGGTCGCCACCTAAAACTGTGTTTAAAATATTCAGCGTTTCCTTTAACCGATGGGGGGCTTCGTAAAAAATCAAGGTGCGCCACTCGTTTTTTAAACGCTCGACATGTTTTTTCTTTTGCCTTTTATCCCGACTCAAAAACCCTTCAAAAACAAACTGCCCCGTCTTGAGACCCGATCCCACAAGCGCCGTTGTAAAAGCCGTTACGCCGGGGATGACCTCAAACGGCAGTCCCTCTTCAATAAATAGAGCCACCAGTTGTTCCCCGGGATCCGATATTCCCGGCATTCCCGCATCCGTGACCAGCGCAACCGTCTCACCTTCTCTGACGCGTCGTACAATCTCCGGCCCCGCTGTTTCCATATTGTGTTCGTGATAGCTGTAAAGCGGCTTTCGGATTTCCAAATGGTTCAGCAAACGCACAGAATGACGCGTATCTTCCGCAAAAACCACATCACAGGCTTTCAGTGTCGACACGGCACGATACGTGATATCCTCTAAATTACCGATCGGCGTACCGCACAGATAGAGTTTTCCTTCCACTGTTAAGGCCTCTCTTCCTTTTTATCCGTAAATGCCGTAATATGTTGCATATCGTAAATGTCATAAATTTCTTGTGTATAGACGCCTGGGCGCTCATAAACCGTCAGCGGATCCAGAAACGTCAGTTCAGGATTGGCGTCTCGTCGACACATCAGCAAAAAAAGATTGGGCGCCTTATCCCGAAACGGTTGCACCATCTGAATGACTTTCGGCTCAAGATGATACTTTCTGCAAAGTGAAAAAATGTCCACCATGCGATGCGGCCTGTGGATCATATAGAATTTTCCGTGATGTTTCAACAATTTAGCTGCGTTTTCCACAATATCTTCTAAAGTGCACAGGAGCTCGTGTCTGGAAACGGCTTTTAAAGACGACTCATTTTTGAGACCCGAGTGCCCCGCCATATAAGGTGGATTGCTAAAAACCGCATCAACACTCCCTGCAGGCACATAGCGAAGGGCTTCTTTCAAGTTGTCTTCAATGATCTCAATCCGATCCGACAGCCCGTTCATTTCAACACTGCGCCCGGCCATATCGGCAACATCCGGCTGCACTTCAAAAGCATATATCTTCTTAAAAGACACTTTTGCGGAAAGTAAAATCGGGATCACACCGGTTCCCGTTCCGAATTCAACGGCGATATCGCGCTGTTTTAAAGTGATAAAATGGCTCAATAAAACGGCATCCACCCCAAAGCAGAAGCCGTTCGGATTTTGAATAATTTTAAGGCCGTCCCGCTGAAGGTCATCAATGCGTTCATCTGGCTTCAGCATCGTATTAATCCTCAAGCGCCTTTAACGCTTTAAAATCAACCGGTTCCTCATCGTCTTTTTTATCGTGAGGTCGTTTTCTGTTCGGGCGCAAAATCGTAATGTCTTCCTTCGTATAAACGACGAGATCTTCACTCAACTCTTCCGGATTTTCCTTCAAAATATGACGCACTTTGACTTGCTCAAGCAAGATGTTGGTATCCACGATATAAGCATCACCTTCCGGTGTTTTAACCTTATCACCGCGGTTCGGCATACCGACGCGAATTTGAACATAAGTGTCGTATTCATATTTAAGACAGCACATCAATCGACCGCAAAGTCCTGAAATCTTGACGGGGTTCAAGGAAAGGCTCTGATCTTTTGCCATCTTGATAGATACAGGGGCAAAATCGCCCAACCAGCTTCCGCAACATATTTCACGACCACAAGGCCCAAGACCTTTAACCATTTTGGACTCGTCTCTGACACCGATTTGTCTCAGTTCAATGCGCGTTCTGAAAATAGACGCCAAATCTTTCACGAGTTCTCTGAAGTCCACACGCCCATCCGCTGTGAAATAAAAAATCACCTTGTTATTGTCAAAGGTGTATTCCACATCAATCAGCTTCATTTCCAATCCATGCGACTTAATTTTTTCAAGGCAAACGGCATAGGCTTCCTCTGCCTTCTCCCGGTTTTTTTCATGCATGCGATCGTCTTCTTCCGAAGCAACGCGCAACACAGGCTTGAGCGGACTGACAATCTGAGATTCGGGAATGTCTCTCTTGCCGATGACGCATTCGCCGTATTCAACGCCGCGCGCCGTCTCGACAATGACATGGTCGCCTTCGGAAACATCAATGGTCCCCGGATCAAAGTAATAAATTTTCCCTGCTTTTTTAAATCTCACGCCAACAACCGTGATCATTAAAGCCTCCTATTCTTTCACACAGCGGAGCAGCATGCTGTCCACCGATAAATCAAAATTCATATTATTCCGAATTTTTCGCTGCGTATCATCTATCATTTCAATAAGTTGAAGGATTTCTTTCAAAGTCAACACTTTGGAGAGGTGCTCCAGAGCACCCCTTTCTTCAAGTATAGAGAATTTTTCGTGATGAATCAATTGAATGTTTCCGGTTTCCTTAAAAATCATAAGATCACGGGCCGAAAGCATGACTTGATTCAGAAATCGATCAAATCGAGCCTTATCTTGTTTGGCATATGCCGCAAATTCAAGAATTCTCCCGGCGTCTCTCTCCGCAACGCTTTTCATAAAATGAACCGCCTGCTCCGCAATGGCTTCTTCTTCTTGAAATTCGGCTTCTTCAAAGAGCAGAACCTGACACCTGGAAACCACCGTGCTCAGCAGCCGCTCCGGCTGTTTCGTGAGAAAAATAAGACACATATAGCCCGGCGGCTCCTCAAGTACTTTAAGCAATCGATTTTGGGCGTGCTCTGTCATCAGGTGCGCTTGAGAAACAATCGCCACCTTATAGTCACTTTCAAAAGGACGAATGAATGTAAACCGCTGAAAAGCTTCAATTTGCGCATTTTTAATAGACGCGCCATCCGGCTCAATGATGAACAAATCCGGGTGATTACCGGTATTGATCTTCAGACAAGACGAACAGGAATCACATCCGATGTGTTCCTGTTTGCACAAAATTTTCTTTGCAATTGTCACGGCAAACGCCAAAGACTCTGTCCCGGAGAAAATATAGCCGTGTGATAAGTGCCCCGTTTGAATGGCTTTTTCAAGAAAAGCCATTTGAGCGGCATAGTCCATCATAAATATTCCTATCTGTCTCTTTTATTGTATTTTCAGAACATCCGTTACAATTTGAGGTAATTTTCAACATCTACGACAAACACCGTTGCGCCGCCGACTGAAATTTCCAGGGGCATGCCCATCACGCTGTTGTCCCCCATGAGAGAAGTAGTCGTCGTAATTTCCTTACGCGTTTTACTGGTTTCTTCAATAATAGCCAGTGCCGCATCCACACGTTCTTTCGGTGTTCCGATTAAAAGTGTCGTGTTGCCGGATTTTAAAAATCCACCCGTCGAAGCCAGTTTGGTTACACCAAATTCAGATTCCGTCAATTGTTTAACGAGTGCCCCTGCATCTTCATCGTGTACAATGGCAATGATCAGCTTCATCATAACATGCCTCCTCACTTTGCGTATTTTCTCTGTATTGAGAATTATTATAATTATACCACAAAATGAACGTTTAATTCACGGTTCCGATTTTTTGGAGCGGCATAAAACGGAAAACGACTTTTCCGATAATATCCGATTCATCAATCAGGCCCAGTTCCCGGCTGTCATAACTGACAGTCCGATTATCGCCCATCATAAAATATTCTCCCTCGGGAATCACCTGATAAGCCACATCATGTGAAGTCGTCGAGTGAATATAAGTCTCATTGAGTTCTTCACCGTTTACGTACACTTTCCCGTCCGAGATTTCTATGGAATCCCCGGGGCCTGCGATCACGCGCTTAATCAAATTCTTGGGCTCCCCCGGTTTATGAAGGAGCTTTTGCAAAAAGTTCAGTCCGTCATAATCCGCTTGAGTCAGTGTCAGACTGGATTGAAACGAGACGATGTCTCCGCGCTCGATAGACCCTCTTTTCACCATAAACAGCATGTCTTTCTCAACCAGCGTCGGATACATGGACGTATTGTACACCGTCGTCGTCCCAAAGAAAAAATTATAAATCAAAAAAACAACCAGTGTAATCAGTATGGCCTGAATCCACTCGGCCATTTCTTTTTTCAAACCATTCATCTCTTCACCTCAATACTTTTATTTCATTTTTCTCGCGTTTCACAGTAGCGATCAGCGTATCCGGAATGCGTTCTCCAGGAACGAGTACCGGAATGCCTGGTGGGTACGGAATCACATATTCCGCAGCGATGCGACCGACACAATCCGCAGAAGGCACCGCTTCAAACGGCGCGGCTGCCGCTTCTGCCGCACTCAAAACGCGTTGCGGCAACACCAGTTCATACGTCGGAGAAAGATTCTCCCCTTCAAGAACACCGGCTCGGCGGGCTTTTTCGACGGACAAAATCTTTTTATCCATTTCTATCAATGCCGATGCAAGTGTTTCAAAATCTTTTTTTTCATTGGCAAGTCCCGCCATAAACAAACACATGCGCTCGGTTTCATATTCCGACTGAATCCCATACTTTTCCCGCAAGATCGAGGACACGCGGAATCCGTCCCAATCCCCTCTTTCATAATATTCGCGAGAAATTTCAAGCAACAGTTTTCCGGGGTCGCCATCTGCGAATCGTCTAAACCCAAGTGTTTTCAGTTCTGCCGTCTCATCATAAAACCACCTGATATTTTCAACCATTTCCTTTGTCTTTTGGACACCGTCACGCTCAATGACAGAAAGCATAAGGTCTGCCGAAGCCATCAGGACATAGGACGGACTGCTGCTCTGCAAAGCACGCAAATGCCAAATCAACGCATTAAGCTGACGTTCGGAAAGAATGTTTTTCTTTCCGATGTGAAGACACGCCACTTGAGTCATTGCGGGAAGCGTCTTGTGAAAACTTTGAACGACGACATCGGCACCGAGATCAAGGGCTGAAGACGGTCCGGCATCATTCAGTTTCAAATGTGCCCCGTGTGCTTCATCTACCAACACGACAATGCCTTTGTCGTGACAAATTTCAATCATTTCCCGAATCGAATAGCAAACGCCTTCATAGGTCGGATAAGTCAACAAACACGCCTTTGCTTCCGGGTGCGCTTCTATCAACCGCTTAAAAGTTTCAAGATCAAATCCGAGCGGAATGCCGAGCCGGCGCTCCAATTTAGGCAATAAATAAACCGGTTCCAACTCCCCGAGCTGAACGGCATTATAAGCCGAAAGATGTGCGTTTCGATTCAGTAAAAGCACTTCTCCGCGGCGCGTTGTGCCGAGAATCATGCTCAAAATACCCGCCGTACTGCCGCCGACAAGAAGTTTTGACTGCGCGGCGCCGTAAAATTCGGCAATGGACTGCTCCGTCTCCGCAATGCAATCGTGAGCCTCGTGCAAATGATCCGCTCCGGGGATTTCAGTAATATCAATTGCAAGCGGGTTCGCAAGCGCTTCTCCGATCAGCCGCCCGTTTTTGTGTCCGGGCATATGAAATGAAATAAGCGCTTCTTTCTTTATTTTTTCAAGCGCTTCAAACAACCGCATAAAGTAACCGTCCTTTATTCAATTGATCGCCTCTGCCGCATCCTCTATTCAAAACACTGCCTATCACGGTTTTTTCCGTGGAACCGGTTTTCTTGATTTTACGGGCCTTTTATGCTTAAAAGCAGACATCGGCGTTACATTTTTTGATTTTTCTCGATAGTATCGCTTTTCTAAAATCAAATCATGCCATGAAAAACCCATTACAGCGAGAAAAAAGAGGACAATCAGTCCTACGAAAATCATTTCTACAAAAGACATCTTTTACCTCATCATTGAGTTTTTTCAATTTGTTGATATAATTAATTTTAACATATTCAAAACGGACTTTCTTGTTATTTTTATTTTACATCCGCATTCTGCCACGAAAGAGAGGTGAACGGGCAGGCTTCAAGTCTGCACATCATTATGTTATCAAATCGACTGAAGAACATTACTCCGTCTTATACCATCGGTATCAGTAAACGCGTCGCCGAAATGAAAGCCGATGGCATTCGAATCATTGACATGAGTATCGGGGAACCCGCTTTTGATATTCCGAAAGCTTCAAAAGCAAAGGGTATTTCCGCTTTTGAATCCGGATACACCCACTACGATCTGGTTCCCGGACTGCTTCCGCTTCGAAAGGCCATTGCAGAGAAGCTCGCAAATGAAAACGGCGTTCACTATGACGCTTCTGAAATTGTCGTCAGCTCCGGTGCAAAACAAGCCATCACAAATGCGCTTCTCGCCGCACTCAATCCCGGAGATGAAGTCATTATCCCTGCACCGTATTGGACCAGTTATCCCGAAATGGTTAAACTCTGCGGCGGGGCACCCGTTATTGTACAAACAGACGCTTCAAGTGATTATAAAATTACAGAAGCGCATTTAAAAGCCCATTTTACATCGAAGACAAAGATGCTCATTTTAAATAATCCGAGCAATCCGACCGGTAATATTTACACCCGTGATGAACTTTTAAGCATCGCCGATTTTTGCGTTCAAAACCGCATTTGGATTCTTTCCGACGAAATCTATGAATCCTTGGTTTACGACACAAAATTTGTATCGGTTGCTTCCCTTTCCGAACAGGCAAAATCCATTGTCTTTCTCGTCAACGGCCTCTCAAAATCCGCGGCAATGACCGGGCTTCGAATTGGATATACTGCCGCGCCGGCCCCCGTTGCAAAATACCTTTCCGTGATTCAGGGTCACCTGGTTTCACATCCGAGCACCGTTTCTCAATGGGCCGCTGTCGGCGCTCTGACCGAAGGGCAAGATGAAATGAAAGAACGACGCGATGTTTACAAAAAAAGACGCGACATAATCTATGACAAACTTTGTACCATTAAGGGACTCTCTGTACAAAAACCCGAAGGCGCTTTTTACTTTTTTCTGGACATGTCCCCTTATAAGCAAAAATTCCCGTTTAGCGAACACTACTCCGTTGAGCTGTGCGACACTTTGCTGAATCAAGAGCACATTGCCGCCGTCCCCGGGATTGCCTTCGGAAAAGACGATTTTATTCGCCTCTCTTACGCAGGAGATCTCAACGACATGCTTGAAGGTCTGGACATTTTAAAAGTCTTCCTTGAAAAATACCTTTAACCCTGTGCGTAAAAAGTGTTCTCAAAAAAGCGGCTGTTTTTTCAGAGTATTGAACACCTTTTTATCCATACGTTCCAGTAGGGGCTGAAGCTTTTTCACGGATAGTTTCATCTCTTTTGAAATCGCCTGAATGTCCATGCGTTCCGTTCCGACACCATAATAGAGCTTGAAAATTTTTTCGGATTTTTCATCGAACAACCCAACGCCGAGCAATTTCCCGAGGTTCTCCTGAACTTTTTGAATCTGCTCGGCTTTTTCCATGTCCGCCAGTTCCTCAAAAAGGGCCTCGGAAAGTTCGGCATATCCTGGTTTCTCATTTAAAAAGGTCACCGTAGCCGGCATTTTTTGAGGACTTTCAATGAGGAGATTCCTCTGCTTCAATTGCTTTTGAAGCTGGCGTGCCGTTCCCAGATTTCCGTCAAAAATGGGCACGCGCCCGTCATAATATGCGGCAATCACTTGTTTTAGAAAAATGAAATGTGTACATCCCAACACAATGGCATCCGGTTCCGGGAAGGCATCCAGATATTGAGCAACCGTTTTGCGAATGAGACGCTTTTCTGACAATTGTGTTTCGACCAACGTTACCAGATCCGGTGCAGGACATTTGACAACCCGTTCCGAATCTTTGAGAGACGCCAATAAATTTTGAAATTTTTTCTCCCGCAAAGTCATCTCGGTTGCAAGGACGAGTACCGTCCCCTCAGAGGCTTTAAGTGCCGGTTTTACAGCCGGTTCCATGCCGATAATCGGAATGTCATACAGCCCTCTCAATCGCTCGGCTGCTGCACTGGTCGCCGTATTACACGCGATAACAATCGCTTTAACCCCTTCCGAAACCAAACGGTCACACACTGCTTTTGAATGTTCAAATACAGCCTCGGGACTCTTCGTTCCATAGGGCGCATTGACAGAATCCCCGATATATACAATAGACTCCAGGGGCATCATTTGATGAATGGTATACACCACAGAGACGCCGCCGAGTCCGGAATCAAAAATACCTATTTTTTGATGTGAGTCCAAATAAGACACCACCTTTTAGAAAATTAAATTGAATTTCTTGAGAATTTACTCTTCATTATAGCACATCATATGACAAATTTCACGATTCCGATACGCCCTAAAAAACACGAGGAATACAAACAAAAGGGCGTTCCGATCGGAACGCCCTCTACCCTCTGTTATAACCGTATCCAATTGTTAAAGTAAACGCATTTCATCTCAATTTAACGTCCTTCAAGGGGCTATTTGCCGCTATCCAGCTTCATATCTCCGAGTTGAATCCAACCCTTTTTGCGCATCCATTCGCTGACGATGAGCGAAAGAACAGCCGGTAAAATAAAATGCATAATGGCAATCGTAATGAAAAAGGTTCCCGTTCCCATCGTCTCACCCATCGCCGCATATGCGCCGAACTGTCCGACCAAACCGCTGGTCCCCATTCCTGCGCCGACACTATTGCTCTGCATGCCGAGGACAAAGGTACTGATCGGTCCTAAAATAGCACTCGCGACAATCGGCGGAATCCAAATCTTAGGGTTCTTAATGATATTCGGCACTTGAAGCATAGAGGTTCCGAGACCTTGGGCAATCGCGCCTCCAAATCCGTTTTCTCTATAGCTGATGGCTGCAAATCCAACCATTTGACAACAGCATCCTACGAGAGATGCCCCGCCTGCAATCCCCGAAAGTCCGAGAGAAATTGCAATCGCCGCACTGCTGATCGGCAAAGTGAGGATGATGCCCATAACAACCGCCAAAATAATGCCCATCGGTATCGGTTGAAGTTCTGTCGCCTGATTGATAAAGGCGCCAATCGCCGACATAATCGCTGAAATAACCGGACTGAGCGTCACACCTACAAGACCCCCGACCAAAATCGTCAGAGCCGGTACCAGAACAATATCGACTTTCGTCTTGCCTGCAATGCGCTTTGAAAATTCAGCCGCAACCAGAGCAGAAACAAACGCCCCCATCGGTTCGCCGATTTTAATAATCAATCCCGCATCTGTACTTGCCACACTTCCCGCACCCACGGCTCCGGCAACCATGGAAGCAAAAATACCGAGCGGAGACGCACCCACGCTGTAAGCGACTGCGGCACCGATCGCCGGTCCCATGAGCACTTGCGCCGTTTGGCCGAATGTGACGAGCATTTGCAAATGCGTCAATTCTCCGATTTGCTTTAAAATAAGTCCGATAATTAAAGAAGCAAACAAGCCAAGCGCCATGCCGTTCAACGTCTTCGTTAAGTAACTGCGAATTTTCATTCCCCCAAAATCCTCGCTTTCGTAATGTGTTTACACCTGTCTTGTCAGGTGAGGTTTTAAAAAAAGGTGTTTTACACCTTTGCGTAACCCTTCTCAATCAACTCATTCATAATCAACTGAAAAACCTTTTCGCTGGGTACTTCAATTGTATGAATATGCTCGCCCTGCGTCAATACCGAAAGCGGCAATGCATCGAGTACCCGAATTCGATCGAGAAAAGATTCCACCTCTTCCCGCGTCGATAAATGCAAATTGCCCACAATCTCCCCATAAATGGGATGTTCGACGGTGACATCAATTATTTTACCACCATAATCGACAATAATCAACAATTCTTCTCGCATTCTCTCAAAGCCGGTATGCTTAGAGATAAACGTTTTTACAATTCTTCCGGGTGCCTGCTTTTGAGGAAGCATGTATCCGTTAGACGTTGCCAATACATTGACACCCGATGCCCGAAGAATCGCAATGTCCTGAACGATCACCTGGCGCGATACTTGAAACTGATCGGCAAGCTCGCCTCCGGTAACGGGTTCACCTGAACCGGACAATTTTTTGATGATCGCTTTTCTGCGGTTTTCTGACATGCATTCCCCCCTAAATTATTTAAACGGATCGCGTAGTAAAATCGATTTGATATTCTGATTGGATCTTGAAATATGACGAATGAGCGCCTCACGTGTCCGCTCCACATCCTGCGCTTTAACGGCATTTAAAATTTCCCGATGTTCTTCAAGGGCGAGTTCCATTCGACCGTTGCTCCGAAGTGAACTGCTTCTGGCCGGTTTAATAAACAGCTGAAAATCGTTCAAAACACCCTCTAAATAACGACTTTTTGCCGCTTTATACAATTTTTCATGAAATTTTGTGTTCAGTTCAAAATTTTTATCGACATCGCCGCGTTTTGTATAAAACTCCATCAAATCAAAAATTTCTTCTAAATCTTTGATTTCTTCCGGCGTAATACGCTCTGCGGCCCATTGCCCGACAAGTCCTTCAATGCAAAGGCGAATGGAAAGAATATCTCCGATATCTCCTGTGCTGATGCCTTTGACCACGACGCCCCGATTCGGAATATTTTCAACGAGTCCGTCCAATTCCAATTGCTTGAGTGCCTCTCTCACCGGCGTTCTGCTGACGCCGATTTCATCGGCCAGTTTAATTTCAACCAGTTTTTCTCCGTTTGAATACCGTCCGTTTAAAATATCTTCCCTGATTTTTTCGAAGATGAGTGAGGTCAATGATTTATTTTCTTTTTTCTGATCAAAAAGATCCATAATGCCTCCAAGGTGTGCTTTCAGTTCTATTTTATAAGCAAATATGCAGTGTGTCAAATGCTTGAATGTCTATAAAACATCCGATAAATCTTAACGTACTTCTTCTTTTTTCTTAACAAATATATTGTATACTGTACTCGAAAAAGGTGAAAAAAGAGAGGTGCCTTATGCTCGTTCCAACTCACGTATCAATCGGGAAAAAATTATATCGCCTTCTTGAAAAAGAGCGGAGATCGAAGGTTTCCTATCTTGCTTTTTTATACGGAAATATCAAACCCGACGTCAGAAAATCAAAATATGCGTTTTCACATTATCGTTCCGAATCCGCTGCATTTATAGAATCTGAAATCCTGGCACTCACTCATTTTGAAGGAAGTAAATGGGACTTCAGCATTCGACTCGGTGCACTTTGCCACTTTCTTTCGGATACGTGTTGCATTTACCACAGTGAAGAAACTTACATCCATCGCTCACTTACAGACCATCTCTTTTACGAGTTTAAACTGCATCATCCGATTGCCAAAGTGGATTTAAAAAATATGGAAACAACCTCCGTTCGGCTGTCGGAAGTCAATCAACTGTTCGATCATATTGACGCTACGCACGACAAACATCTCTCCGAATGGAACGGACTCCAAGACGATGTCCATGCACTCTTTGAATTGACGGCACCGTTTTTTACAAGCCTCTGTTCGCTTGCGGAATCCGGAGATCAATTCAATTTGGACACGGTTCTATCATATGATTCTTTCATCAGCGCAAAGACGGATTCCGGCCAATTCGCGGCTTCGCCGCTTAAATAAGTCTCCTCATCCACGGGCAATATGGTGTATACCAGTTGTCCGTTTTCTATTTTTCTGTAAACCCAAGTCGGCACATAGCTGACACCATCCAAACGGGTTTGCCCCGCTCGATTTTTGCTGACTGTCAAATAAACCATTACACCGTCTTCAGTTCGCTCCGAATGGGCAATGCCCGTCAGCCGCGTTCTGTTCTGATTGGATAAAAAATTTCCCATTGAATAAATCACATATCGCTTTTTCCCATTTGAAAACTGATATGCCGACTTCTGAATGACATGAGGGTGCGACCCTAAAATCACATCAGCGCCCCAATCAAATAGTTTCTCTGCAAGTTCGGTTTGCGTACTTGCAGGCACATCTTGGTATTCATTGCCCCAATGAATAAAAACAATTTTCAAATCTATTCCTTGATCCGACATTTTTTCAAGTTGCGTTTTCAGCATCTCTTCATCAATCAAATTCACTCGGTTTTCGAGCGTCTCTGCATCATATACCTGTTCAAATCCATTGAGTCCGTAAGTCGCCGACAAAATACCGATCATCACGCCGCCAACATCCTGTGTGGCAAATCGGATCCCATCTTGTGTCAGTTCCCCCTCGGCAAACGTTCCCGTATGGGTAAACCCCCGTGCATTCATCTGTTCAATGGTGCGATCGACACCATAGAGTTTTTTGTCAAATGCATGATTATTTGCTGTCGACAGAAAGTCAAACCCGGCCCCTTGAATGGCATCCAGAGCCGCATCCGGAACATTGAACATCGGATAACCCGAATAGCCACGGTCCTCCCCCGCTGTTGTCGTTTCGAAATTGGCAAGAGCGTAATCCGCGCTTTGAATGTAGGGGGCGATCTCAGAAAAGGTTCCTGTAAAATCATAGGCATCCAATGCCGCATCATAAGCGGCCGTGATTTGGGGCTGATGAAACATAATATCCCCTGCGGCAACCAAGGTGATTTTTTCGGAATACATGGTTCCTTCCCGAAGCCAATTAAAAGTCTTTGAAGTCGCTATTTGAACCGGTGCATGCATTGTCATCTCGGATAAACGGGTCAAAAATACCCCCTTTTCCGAAGTCGAAAAAGCAGGAAATTGGGAGTCACTATAGCCGATTCCCGAAAGACAAACAAAAAGACAGATGAGCAGTATTGTGACACCGCCCTTTATCCATAATCTGTCCGTGATTCGATTTCTATTTTTTTGCATAAATTTGCCCTCTCACAAGATGCCAACGGTTCCTATGCCAATAGCTTAAATAAGCGCCATAGAATATATATGGCGCTTATGGATTCACTCTATGGGGATTGTTTTTATTTCCATCCCTTTTCATCATACGTTAAAGAAAAAAAGATTTCAAGTCCGGATGCTATTTCTTGATTTTTCTTCTAAATGTATCCTAACGATTCGATACCTGTATAATAATAGAATAATTCATCTCCTGTCGCTTCTTTAATGGATTCATAAACCGATTCACTGCCTTCTTGGATCTATACTGTAAAAGTGGATACAATTATTAACGATTGTTACAATAAAGTAGACACAAAAGGAGGCATCCACGTGGCCACAAATACAGGTAAGCGTTATGACGATGAATTCAAAAGTTCTCTTGTAACCCTCTATCAAAACGGTAAAACACAAACGCAGCTATGTAAGGAATACGGCGTATCACAAACTGCACTTAGCAAATGGATCAAGCAATACTCCACGGTTGAAGTAGATCACGGCGAAGTTCTTACTGCTAAGCAAGTCAAAGAACTCCAAAAGCGAAACGCACAATTAGAAGAAGAAAATCTTATCCTAAAAAAAAGCGATTGCCATCTTCACGCCACACTCAAAGAACGACTAACGGTTATACATAAACTGCGCTTTCAGCATGACATAAAAACGCTCTGTCGTGCATTACAAGTTAATCGCAGCACGTATTATAAACATTTCCACTCTGAGCCCTCTCATAGGACAAAAGAAACTATGGATATCAAACGTATTATTCTTCAGATTTATTCTGACTATGATAACTTTCTCGGCGCTTATAAAATCACTTATATTCTTAGTCGTGATTATGGCATAAACATCAGCGTCGGACGAGTGTACCGATTGATGCAATCTAGGAACCTGCCTAAAATCTCAACAGATAAACCTAGAAGGCATGCACATAAAGTTCAAGGCTCCTGTAATAAATCACTTGCAAAAAAATTTCAATCAAAAGGCTCTAAACTTAGCTTGGGCAAGCGACTTCACTTATATAAAGGTAAACGGCAAATGGTATTATCTT
>JASUTA010000106.1 GCA_030445805.1 Clostridiales bacterium | reverse complement strand
CGCTGTTCCCGTGAGTAATAATAGCGGGAGAAACGACCCGACGGTCGTAAGCGTCGACGTCAAAATCGGAATATTGACTTCTCTGACGCCGTTTACGCAGGCGTCTAATTTCGATGCCCCTCGGTCGAGATGCACCTGTATGGCATCTGTAACGACGACGGCATTGTCCACCAACATTCCCAGTGCAATAATAAGTGCGGAAATTGAGATTTGATGAATTTTAATACCGAGCAGAGCCATAACACTAAAGCTCAGTGTAATCGAAAGCGGAATGGAAATGGATGTAATCAACGCATTTCTGAAACCCATACCCAAAAATACGGTAATGATAACCAAAATCAATGCTTCAACCAAATTGAGGAGAAAATTATTGATGGAGCGACTGACATTCCCGGGCTGAAAGAGGACTTCTTCAAATTTAAGGTCTTCGGGGAGTGTTTTTTCAAAAGATTGAATGACGGTTTCAACATCCTTTCCGATCAAAACGATGTTTTCATCTTCTTTAAAATAACCCGTCAACAAAACAGCATTTTCTCCGTTTTGTTTGATTTTGTAATTGGAGTCCGCATATTCCTTTGTAACGTCGGCGATGTCTTTCAGTCTCAGAGAAGAACCGTTATCCGCCGAAACGGAAATAATGAGGTTTTCAATATCACTGACCGTAGCGAGACTGCCGGCGGCTGTAACATTGATCTTTGTATCGTCATCACTCAAGTTGCCTAGCGGCAACTCATAATTTTGAGCGGCAATAATCTGTGAAATTTCATCCAGCGTCAACCCGTACTGATTGAGTTTTGACGTATCGACTTTGACGACGACTGTTTCTTCTTGCTTACCCACCACGTCGAATCTTGAAATCCCGTCGACTTTCGTCAGCTCTTTTTCAATGTCCGAAGCGATATCCGCCAGTTGATTGTAAGTGTAATTTTCACCGGAAAGGCTGATAATAATACCCGCCGTTTCTGTGATATCCGTATTGACATCCACACTGGTTACCCCATCCGGCAACTCACTTTCCAGCGTGGACATTTTGTCCTTTAAAACCGTCCAAGCCGCTTCAATATCCGCTCCGGAATCGAGTTCAAGGACGACAATAGAGATGCTGTTTTTCGAGTACGATTGAACGCTCTTGTACCCCGGCACCTCCGCCGTGACGTCTTCAATCGGATCGGTTACCTGCTTTTCGACTTCCTCGGGTGAGGCCCCCGGGTAAACGACCGTGATTTTGGCATAAGGTGCGGCAAAATCAGGCGTTTCCTGTTTCGGCATGTAGATGTAATTGTAGATGCCGAAGATCATGCTGAGCACAATAAAGAAAATAGTGGTCTTTCTGCTGACAATCGCAGCGCGAATATAGCCTTTCATGTTGCCCCCTATTCAATGACGTTGAGCGAATCTCCGGGATAGAGATTTTTGATTCCGTCAACAATCAATTGTGAGTTGTCTTCCAAGTTCGTTGCAAGCACTTGCGTTCCGACGACTTTTTCAAATGAGATATCCGTCTTTTCCGCAACGCCGTCGCGATTGATAAAGACGTAATCGGTTGTCCCTGACACGATTGCCGTCAGCGGCACCCATATACCGGTGACTTCGTCCACAATGAATTTTGCGGTGACGACGTCTCCCGTCGAAAAAGCGTCTCCCGATACGCTTAGTCCCACTTCAAACGTATGAGTGGTGCTGTCGGGCATATCCGAAATATAGGCTACGGTAGCCGTTGAAACTGAGTCATTGGCTTCAATCTCTGCCGTCATGCCCGGTTTAATTTGATCCAGATCTTTTGCCGAAACACCGACTTTTACCATTTTTTCAGAACTGCCGACAACGACTACCGGATACCCGGCGGCAATGATTTCACCCGGTTCATACAGCACATCCAAAACATATCCTGAAATCGGAGCGACCAAAACTGCTTCATCCACAGCCGTCTTCTTGAGCGCGTAATTGGCCTCCGCCTGTGCCGCTTGAGCCGACAGAGCATCCAAATCCTCATAGCGCGTTCCGTTTACAGCCTGATTGTAGACTTCCTCTGCCTGCTTGAGATCGGATGCACGCACATTCACTTCGAGTTGAGCGCTCTCATAATCGCTTTGGCTGATGATTTCGTCGGCATAGAGTTCTTCCGCACGGGCGAAATTGGTCACCGAGTAATCGTAGGCATCCTGCGCTTTTGTCACATTAAGCGCCGCTTTTTCAATATCTTCAGGTGCCGCACCATTTTGCGCTTTTTCATATTGTGCATCTGCGGCATTGACTTGGGCACCGGCCATATCCAGAGCCAGTTCAAGCTCCGTCGTATCCAGTGAAGCCAGTACCGTACCCGCCTCTACATAATCGCCGATTTCAACCGAAACGGTTTCGATGGTGCCACTGGATTTAAAAGCCACTTTGTTGACCTTTTCCATGGTCACGACGCCGTAGTAATCGAGTGTCAGATTTTCGGTGGCGCTCTCAAGCGTCATGACTTTGACTGTCTTTGCACTGTTTTCATCTGCTTGCGCCTCTTGTCCGGTACAACCGGAAGCAAGGAGGGCAATTGCCATTAAAATGATTAAAACTTTCTTCATCACACACCTCTTACTCCATATCCGTCATATAATTTGAAAAATCTTCGGCCAACACATAATACGTTATTTTTAGAGATTCGGAATCCAATTTTGCACGTTCCAACTTTTCCGCATAACCGTCAACCGCTTCCGCAGTCAATAATCCGATTTCCTTTTTTTTCAGGGCCGTATCATAATCGATTTGCAAGTTTGCCACTGTCAGTTCCTGAATCAGACAAGCGTCGTAAGCGTTTTGCAAATCGTTGTATTCACTTCGAATGTCATAATCCATTTGGAGGCGGTACATATCGTATTCATGACGTTTTTGCGTAATGCCTTCTTTGATGCTGACAATGGTTCGGTCGTATTCGCCCAGATAATTCAGCGATTCATACACATCCAGCTCAATGGAAAGAAGGGCCTTGTCATCATGAATGCGTTCCAGATCACCGTTGCGTTCAATCTGGTTGTCAATCAAAGCCTGCATGTCGTCTACAGAGA
Organism: Clostridiales bacterium; assembly: GCA_030445805.1. GTDB lineage: Bacteria > Bacillota > Clostridia > Peptostreptococcales > Acidaminobacteraceae > JASUTA01. The sequence continues at coordinate 6,137 of JASUTA010000106.1, read as the reverse complement.
TGGCTTCAAGCGGGATGTCCATTGCCTGCACAACAACCGATGCCGTTAAGTCCTGTCCGAGCAGTTGATTGAATTGTCGCTTTTCTTCAGCCGTTTGATGGTCTATTTGGCTCACTATGTTTTTTGCTTTTTCAATTTCAAGGAGGACTTTTTCTTTTTCGGAAGGTACCGCTTTTCCCGCTTCAATGCTTTTCTCCACACGGGATAACTGTGCCTCCAAATCGCTTACGACTTGCTTCTGATACAGGGCTTCCCGGTCCAGGTGCACCAGATTCATATAAGAAGTCGCCACAAGCAGTGCCTGCTCTCTCTTCGTCTGTTCAAGTGCCCAATAAGCAAAATCAGAACCGTATTCCGCTTCTTTTTCGTAATATTCTTTATGCTTTGCAGTCTCTACGGCATCGGTCCCCACAGAACCGACATCGTCATAAGCGTACTCCAGCTTGTAGTCGGCAACGCTTGCGTTTTCTTCCGCTTGTTTAATGGCGAGGTTTCCCGAAAGCGCGATTTCCTGTGCCTGTGCCAACGTCAACGCACGATCGGATGCCGATGACGGAACGGGGACAGACCCTACGAGCAAGGCCGCTGCCAATACCATACCTGTCAAATGTCTTCTATTCATTGGTTCCTCCTATTTCCGAATCAAACCCTGGGCCCGTTTCAAGTGAAAACTTCAATTGATCGGTCGAGACCATCCAGTCGTATCGGCTCTTATCCAGTGCAACTTTCTTTTGGCTGAGCAGCAACTCGGCCTGCATCACCTGAAATTCTGTGACAAGGCCTTGTTCCGCATACGTCTGTACCTTTTCCCAGTCGCCGACTTGAACCGTGTACTCAAACTGCGCCGCTTCATAATCGGAAAACGCTTCCGCCACACGGTTATAAGCGCCGACGTTTTCCGTTTCAATCGTGTACTGCGCTTCTTTAAGCGCTATATTTAGGGCGTTCAATTCGCCTTCAACACTGTGATAATAGTCCGAATTTTTACTGAAATAGTCTGCAACGTATCCCAGTTCGCTTTCTTTCGCACTGATTTGAAGTGATAAGACACTCGTCTCTATGCGATTTGTAGCCGGTGACGTCAAGACTTCTTCCGGGACTGTTGCCGCCGAGTACGTTTCGACCGTATCCTCTTTAGATTCCGGTTCGTTTAAGGCTATCTTTTCTTCCGGTGACAATCCCATCAAGAATTTTAAATTCATCATAGCGGATTCATATTTTCTTTCGGCGGAAGCGGCTTGATAGACCGCCATTTGATACATATTTTCTACTTTATCCAACTCTTTTTTTGAAAGCTTTCCCAATCGATACAGTTCTCTTTTTTCGTAAAGCTCGCGTTCGGAGACACTGCGCCGGCTTTCTGCAAGCGCACCGGTCTTTTCGAGCGTTAAAACACCGTAGTAAAGTTTTTCGGTCGCCAATCGGATCCCGTTTTCGGCGACTTCAATATTCAAATTGTAAGTCTGAAGACCGACGTTCATTTGCACCGGAACAACATACATCGGCTCTATAAACGTTTCATACGTCTCCTTTTGACTTAAATTCGGATCGGCAATGCCGACTTTTTCAAATTGTTCGGCGTACGCCTGATAATAGAGTGCCTCCTCCACCGTCAATATTCCGGCGATTTCACTCTCGGTCAGTCCCAGCGCCGTCATCGCCGTTTGAGTGGCTGCAATCTCCGCACTGATCTGTGCGATCACCATAGGATCTGTCTCACTTGCCAGTGCCGCCATCAGCTCGGCAAGGGTCTGCTCATATAAAAAATACTGCAGGTAACGGGGATTACTGTTGGTAAACGTGTATTTTTCATAGAGTGTTTCATATGCCGGAAGCGCTTCATAGAGCGCATTCAGTCCTTCCATCTTGTCGTTATAATCCGCAATGGTATTAACCAATTGATCGCGTTCCGTCTTAACCGCTCCAATGGCAACGCTGGCAGCCACTGCGGCATCCTGCGCTTCTTCCAGAGAAACGGTTCGAACATACCCTGCGGCTGTCTGTGTCCCATTCGAATCGGCATCCGCATCAAAAGTTTCACCGACACTGATGATCGGATTGAACGCCATTATAACGATCAGCATCAGACTCAGTCGTTTTTTCATAAGCCTGCAATCTCCCTTCCGTTCATTGCTTTTATCAGATTAACGGATAAATATAAAATGGCGCTCTTGAAAAAATAAAGAAAAATAAAGTTTTATAAATAAAAAAAGAGCCTCTGCACGAGAGACTCTTTTTATTGCGAACTTACCGATTGCTGAATGGATGTTTGCTTAATACTACCCGGCCATTCCAAAGATCATCCCCGAAATGTAGGGAATCAACCAGACCAGCCAGACCACTATACTGAATTTATGAAATTGCCGCTTTTCTTCCGGGCTGTTTTTAAGAATCACTTTGGTTGCCCATACGGCATGAAAGAGCATTAAAATGATGGCAACGGCTCCGGTAACACCGTGAAAATTCAAACGGAATGCCTCATTGGCCATCCTGCCCATCAACGTCGTTCCCAATGTGTCAAAGACGAGACCGCACCAAAAGATAACCACGTGCCATTTTTTCAGGTTTCCCTGAATTTTTTCACTCCAAACGCCTATCGAATAAAAAACAAGTGCCAATGTAATAAAAATGATTGCGAAAGCGAGCATATTCTTCCTCCATTCTCAGCTAAGATGCACTGTTCATAATCCATTTTATGCCTTCAATGACCATGCCTGTTCCGATAACAGTCAAAATGAGCCCCATGATTTTTCCAATCGCTATAATAGCACCTTCACCGGTCCATTTGACCAATCGGTCACTCCAAACGAACATTTCATATGTGATGTAAAGCATCAACGCAAAAATAAAAATAACGATAAAAATGTGAATCAAACTGACTTGTGCTACAAAATTCATCGCTGTAACAATGGTTCCGGGACCTGCCAAAATTGGCGTCGCAAGCGGGGAAAACGCAATACTGCCATCTGCTTTTTCACTGCCCACATTGTGAATACTGGATGCCTTTGACTGAAGCATTTCAAATCCCACATAGAAAATAATAATGCCTCCGGCAATTCTGAACGCCGGCACAGTCAAATCAAACAGTTCAAAAATATATTTGCCGAGAAGAACAAACGCCGTAACAATGACAAATGCGGTAATGCAGGCATTTCGCGCAATCTCCTTTTTTTCCGATTGAGTATTTCCTGAAACCAACCCCATAAAAATGGGTGCGTTTGCAACCGGATTCATGATGGCAAAAAAACCTGTAAAGACCAAAAGTCCGTAATGCAATAAGTCTGTCAACATACCGCCTATCCTTCCCTTATATTTTATGTGTCACACTCTTCGACATACCCTGTGGATTTTTGACACGTCGTTTTACCGTGACATGTTTTTATATGCCCACTTTTTTAGGTTCGGAAACACTGAGGTTTATTTTCGGGAAGATTCAAACAGCGCTTTATCAAATATGGAAAGGTAGACGATCATATCGTGATCGATCAAAAAATGGTTGATCGCCTCTACGGCAACTTCAAGCGCCTGCTCTTTCGGATAGCCATAAATACCGCTTGAAATCAGCGGAAACGCGATGCTTTTGCATGACTTTTCCGCCGCAAGTTTTAAACTGTTGAGATAACACTTGCGAAGCGCTTCTTCTTCACCCTGCCGTCCGTCTTTATAAATCGGTCCCGCCGTGTGGATGATATACTGAGCAGGCAAACGGAATCCGGGCGTTATCACCGCCTCTCCGGTTTGAATCGGCGCAAGTGCATTGCATGCCGCCTGAAGTTCCTGCGCGCCCGCCGCTCTAAAAATAGCCCCGCATACGCCTCCGCCCATTTGCAGTGCCGTATTGGCCGCATTGACAATCGCATCCACATGCATTTTTGTAATGTCTTCCTGAACCCATTTTAATGGCATTTTCTCACCTCCGGTAATACGCATTAAAACCACTTATCCATGAGGCGTCAAAAGACGATCAGAGCAATTCTATGACTCCTTCCGTACCGTTTACGCGAATACGCTGACCCTCTTTAATACGCACCGTTGCATTTTCAACCCCGACAACAGCGGGGATGCCATACTCTCTGGCAATAACCGCCCCATGTGTCATTAAGCCGCCGACTTCTGTAATCACCGCTTTTGCGGATAAAAAAATCGGCGTCCAGCTCGGGTCGGTAAAGGTCGTTACCAAAATATCGTCAGATTCCAGCACAGCGTCTGTCATCGATTTCATGATGCGCGCCCTGCCTTCCGCAACCCCCGCCGAAACCGGCAGACCCACAAGTGCGCCTTTTGGCAAATCTCTGTTGCCATAATGCCCACTAATGCATTCACCTTCTGAAGTGATGACACGCGGCGGCATCATTTTTTCATAACGCCGATGCGCTTCACGCCTCCCAGAGATTTCTCTCCAGTCGCATTTTTTACTTTCGACAACCGTTCGCAATTCTTCAAGCGTTAAATAAAAAATCGATTCTCGATCGGGGATCACATCTGCCTCAAAAAGTGCATCGGCTTCCCGCAACAACGCCTTTTTGTACACGGCATACCGGCTGACAATACTGTATTTCGGATATTCTCGATATCCGATCATGCTTCGGAGCACTTCAATTCTGCGCGCCGTCTCATCGGCCTTTTGGGCGCCGTCCTTTAGGCGCCTGACACGTCGAATCAACGACTCCGCTTTTTCAAGTGCGGCTTGCCTGCCGCTTTCAAACTTGCGTTGATGCTCACCCTTTTCAAAATTTTTAAGATTTCCGATCAACAGAGGAATCAGTGCTGCCGGAGACTCACTCCAGCGTAGCCGCGTAATGTCGATTTCGCCTTCACATCGCATGCCGTATTTGTCGAGATAAGTCAGAATGGCTTTCATGGCAAGCGTCCCTCCGGATCGTTCCGAAAGGATTTCCGGAAAGCCTTCGGCTTTTCCCGTTTCCTGTGCCGCTTCCAAATAGGCAATGACTTCCGGATAATCACGCACCACATCTGCAACATCCATCAACTCAAACCCCATTTCCGATGTGATGTTCCCGGAAACCGACTGCGTCAGTACATCTGCCGCATTCTTTTCACCGAGCCAATCGAACATGTTCTCATTTATCCAAGAAAACGCATTCATTGCCCCGAGAATCGCACTTATATTCTGAGGATCAAACAGTGACTGCTTCAATCGTTGGATGTCGTCCATGATAAAATCGATCAGTGCCGTCCCGGAATAATCTTGTATTTCCCACTTCAATTTTTCAATCGCTTCTTCACCTTTCTGAATCAGTCCCGCAAGACGCTCCGGCACCTGCTCCGGTTCAATTTGAAAATCACCTGACCCATGGGATGTACCGGTGCCGGCTTTATCTTCAGAAACAATTTTTATAAAATCCTCCCGAGTGACGATCGCCTTCAGCGCCTCCCGAATCAGCGGGTCGGATTTCCCCAAAACGTCCAATAGGTACTTCCTGCCATCAGGTGAAATGAGGTTCTCCGTCACATCTACAAAAAGCCGCCCGCCCGCTTCATATCTCGGGCCCACGGAAGTCATTCTGAAAACAGACATGCCCAGCGGTCTCATCGGATCGGTCATCATCTGCTGATGTCCGACGGAAACAAAGACCCGATTGCCGGGGATTGCCCCTTCCGGAACCGGATACAGTGTGGTAATCGGACGGCACTGAAGCAGATAAAGCCCTTCTTCCGTCATCCCCCATTCCATATCTTGCGGCGCGCCGAAGAAGGCCTCCGCATTTCTTCCAAACTGCTCCAACAGCGCAATCTGCTCATCTGTCAGCACCTTGCTGTTTTGCAACCCGACAGGTAGTTCTAACGCCGCTACTCCGCCAAACCTGTTTGGTACAACCTGTTGCTCTTTTCTCGAAACCACCTGTTGAAAACAAAGGCCATCTTTGATTTTATACACATCCGGATTCACTTTACCGGATACAAGGCCTTCTCCGAGTCCAAAAACCGCTTCAATGACCGAAACCTTTCGATTCCCCGTCAGCGGATCTGCGGTAAATAAGACCCCGGAGGCATTTGGGAACACCATTTTTTGAACAATCACTGCCATTTGAACCGATTTATGACCCCTGCCGTAATCCATGATATGACCCATGCCATGTCCTTTGCCGTTTTCGATTCGGTAGTGAATCGCACGT
>JASUTA010000105.1 GCA_030445805.1 Clostridiales bacterium | reverse complement strand
TTGAGTAAAGTTTGCTGATTTTTATTGCCCGAATAATCCGCAATGGAATTCGACACAACCGTCACGATCGATTTCCCCGTCGGCAAGAAGTTTCTTGTAAAAGACAGGTGGAGCTCATTGCCGTCTATATCCGCCGATGTAATGGTGTTATCCACCATATTGTCTGAACTGGAATGGAAGAAATTCAATGCCAACCCGTTGATCACGCGAATGTCTTCACTCCAAATCAAGGTCACACCGGAAGCCGTCGCATCTTTATATCCGATCACTTCAGGCGCCTCGGTATCCTTTGTATAATCAATCAAAAGCTTTGAAACATTAATGCTGAATCCCGCATAATCTCGAATCGCCCCGGATGTGGACAGTGAAACATCTTTTGTAATGTCGGCCGACGTCTCAACCAGCGCTTCCGTTTGATTGTTCATAAGTGAAATTTTGCTGACTTTCAACGTATCCGTTCCTTGGAGCAGTCCAATCACGCTGGAGGCCAGTGTTGCGTCTTCCGACTCTATGCCCTTGGCTTCTTCCTGACTTTGAATCGGTTCAGAGAAAACCACTTTGATGGCACGCGTACCGATAATGTCGGCCGATTCGATTTCGGGCGGTGTGAGGTCTGTAACGTCAAAAGTCGCATAGGCCTCATTTTCAAGTAACACACCACCGGTGGAATACACATCTGTCACTTCAAGGTCGATAGAAGTCTGTTGCGGTACAGCCGCATTAAACGTGAGGGTCACCCAGTCTTTTGAATCGTCGTAAACAGCCGCAACAACCGCTAAGTTGTGAACATAGTCGGATGTTACACTGTAGTGCGTTACTTCTTCCGCACTTGCTTCATCAAGCGGAACACTCGGTATCAAAATTACTTGTTTGAGACTTTCAACCCGAACGCCGCGAATGTAAGGGGTTTCCGGTTCTTCCACGACCGCCTCACCGTCAAGTTTCCCGAGTTTTATGCCAAGCGCAATCGTCTCGCCGTACGGCGGAATATTGACGGCGCCCCACATGGCTTCAAATGCCTCTCCGCGTTTTAAAGCGGTTGCATTCTGTGCTTCGACTTGAATGCCAAGCGATAAGATATCCTGAATCGCCGTTTCCCATTTAAATGAATAGCCCAATACTTTCATCAACATTGCCGCCCATTCCTGTTGAGAAATGGAACGTTCCGGTCCGAATGTCCCGTCCGGGTAACCGGCAATCCATCCGGCTTCTTTTGCATATCCGACAAAAGGGGCGTACCAGTCTGTTCTCACAACATCCGAGAATCCACCCGTATAGTTAAAAGCCGCAGCTTCCGATTTCTTGCCGTACATTTCCGCGAGCAGTGCACAGGCTTCGGCACGCGTTAATGCTTTTTCCGTCATCAGATCCCCGTTGTCTCCGACGATAAATCCGTATTGATAAAGCGCATCGGCACCGGGCCATTCACTTGATGTCGTGCCCGCTGCATTGGTTCCCGTCGCCGCAAATGCAGGCACCGTGAATCCGGGCAATGCAAACACCATTGCCAGTACCATTAAAATTGCAAAAATTCGCTTCATATGCCATCCTCCCTGCTGTTGGTCATTTCCATGTATTTTTTAATGTTCTTTGTCTTTATGTTTTCCATGTTTTTGCTGTCTTTCGTATTTTTTGATTTTCATCAGCACGCCGACATACCACTATAAAATAACCGACCACTGCCTGAAATTTCACCGCTTTGAACCCTGTCTGCTCTTATTATTATACCACAGGGAAAGACCTTTCAACATTACATTCCCATTTCGCACCCGTTTCAAAAGGGATTTTATTAAATTGGTAAATTTGACCTAAAAAAATACCGCGGCGCACCGCGGTATACTCTGCTAAATGGCTCTGTGAAAAGCCTGTTTGGCCTGATACATTTTAGATTCTGCTTTTGAATAAACGATCTCCATATTCTGAGTCATTTCATATTTGAGATCATATCCCAAAGAAACCGACAGCGGTACTTCTCCGATTTTCACAGAAGCGCAGGCTTCTAAAATCGTTTTCGCAAGGGTTTCCATCTGGTCTTCGGTTGCCTGCTTCACCAAAATGGCAAACTCATCCCCGCCGAGTCGGAATGAAAGTTCCCCATCTGCACACTGCTTCATAATCTTAGCGATTTCCGTCAAATAGAGATCCCCGACGATATGTCCGTAATGATCGTTGATCAGCTTCAGATTGTTCATATCCCCGATCAAAATCCCCAGCGGAAGCGTTGATTCACATCGGCAATCGCCGATCACTTTTGCATAATACCGCCGGTTGTAAAGCTCAGTAAGCGGATCGTGATAACTCAAGAATTCGAGCTCTTTTGCCTTTTCACTGATGATGTTTTTCTTCTGAGCATTGGAAATGGCAATTGACACATAGGACGCCAGCGCCTTGATGACTTCGTAGTCACTTTCCGTGTATTCGTAAGGCTTATAACTCTGCATGGTAATCAAGCCGATCGTCTTGCCCTCCGAAATCAGCCGGCAATAGACAATGCATTTTGATAAGTTCTTTTTATTGTTACCGAGTGTCAGATGGGTGGGTTTCGAATAATAGAAATCCCGTTCCGCCTCAAAGTTCTTCATAAAGATATCCGTATCATGCAGTAAGGCATACGATGCCAGAGAGCTTTCGTCGTTCTCATTGATTTCAACCAGCGGAAGCGGTCGCCCTTGCTCTTCAAAATACCGATAAATGATCTTGCCCCGGCTCTCGTCATAAAGTGCAAGGCCAAAGACGTGAACCGTCATCAGCCTGTAGATGGAACGCCGCAAAATCTCATAAATTTCGTCCATGTCCATGGAAGACGTCAATTCCTGACCGATTTGACTGATCATCGCCAAATTTTTAAGCGTTTTTTCGAGTTCATTGGTTTTATTTTTGAGCTCTACATTGCGCAAGGTATTGAGCGCTTCTTCACTGCGTTTATAGGCTTCCAAGCTGTTCGCTTTGATTTCTTCGATGCGCTCTTGATTCTTTTCATTCGAAAACGCTTCTTTTACCAAGGTATACGCCTTATAGTGCTTGAGCGCCTTCTCAAAATCCGATTGACTTTCCCAAAGTTTTGAGAGATTGTAGTGACAATCCATGACAATGGGCTTAAACGATTTGGTTTCACCGTATTCAAGGGCCATCTCAAGGTATCGCTTTGCCCCCTCGTAATCCCCCATCAAGAGATGGGTTTCTCCGATATTTGCAATGACGACAATGAGATTGGTGTGCATTTGATTCCCATAATGTCGGCGATAGATGGTATATGCCGACAGAAAATAATCCAGCGCTTCTTTTTTCTGCCCGGCTTCCAAAAGCGTATATGCATAATTATTATATAGATCCCCCAGTATTTTGGAGTTCTCGATTTTATCTTTAAATTCCAAAGCTTTTTCCAGATACTCAAAAGCTTTTTCCTGGTCGTTCTCTACATTAAATGCCGAAGCAAGATTGACCAGAGAGGCAATCACATATTCAAAATCTTCAAATTCATAACTGAGATTATGGGTTTTCTGAAAAAAATGAAGCGCCATATCAAAGTCCTTGGACTCACGATAAACCAACCCGAGATTGGTCAGACAATGAAAACGCATCAATTTGTCCTGAGCCCGTTCAAAAAATTCAAGTGCCTGATTCAAATAAGAGAGCGATTGTTCATAACGCCCTGTAATCAGATAACCGCGCCCAAGCAAAAACAAAGAAAGCGCCTGGTCTTCAGTCTCAAGGCAGAAGGGTTTATGTGCCAAAATCGTTTTCAGATCGGCTTCTAAACGTCTCACCTGTTCTTTTGGATTATTTTCTAAATCAAGCATCTTTTTTTGAACATCAGCCGTATTGACAGGTGCCATAGAACGCGCCCTCCTCTCGTATGTGTTTCATTTATTATAACATTTTCATTTTATGGGTACAATGACTTATATTTCGTCCTGTTTGTTCCGCTCAATTTCGCCTTTACATCTCTTTCGGCACATGATAAAATAAGTCGAGTTTTAAAGGGGAGTAGCTGTGGCTTCGGCCATAAATGGAGTCAACATAATGGGAGAACCTGGTTCCATTTGCTTTAATACTGCGTCACCGGCGAATGACGCAACCGTTTAAAGAAGCGAGACTTTTAGACACGACCAAGGGTGGTCTGTCTAAAGGTCTTTTTATTTGCAATGCGCTTCCGGCGGTATCGAGCCCCATTTTTGAGGAGGTATTCTAACGATGTTCGGAGAACTGTTGCAAGCTTTCTTACTTATTTTTGTTGCTGAAATGGGTGACAAAACGCAAATTCTGGCGATGACTTTCGCAACCCGTTACCCCGTGAAAAAAGTACTGCTCGGCATCTTTATCGGTGCCTTTTTGAATCACGGTCTGGCGGTCATGCTCGGCACCGCACTGTCAAAAGTCATTCCGATTCAAACGATTCAAATTATTGCGGGTGTTGCTTTTCTGCTCTTCTCGCTTTGGAGCCTGAGAGATGAAGGCGATGAAGATGAGGCAGAGGGAAAACGCATTCGCTTCGGCCCGGTTCTTACCGTTGCCGCCGCCTTTTTTATCGGTGAGCTCGGAGATAAGACACAGCTTGCCGCCATCACACTTTCTACGACGGCGCACTATCCGGTGTTCATTCTATGCGGAACAGTTCTCGGCATGATTGCAACCGGCGGAATCGGTATTTTTATCGGAAAAAAAATCGGGGACCGCGTCCCGGACTTTGCCATTAAGCTCGCCTCTTCTTTCATTTTTCTGATTTTCGGGACACTGAAACTGTATCAATCGGTTCCCGCCGAATGGATGACTCTGCAAAACACCCTTATTGCCGTGGGCGTCATCGGGCTCCCTTATGTCTACTTACTGCGTGGGCATTTTAAACGCATCAGAGGCGGCGAACCCACACTTTATGCCAAACGCGCTCAAATGCTTTACGATTATTATCACACCATGGAAGAAAAATTGGATTCCCTCTGCAATAATTGCGACGTCTGCCTGGGAAAAGGATGCGTTCTCGGCTACAGCAAAACCCTTGTCAAAGAAGGGATTCACGATGCCGACTGTCCGCTCGCCGAAGTGAATATCGATTCCCTCACGCATCGGACACACGACGAAAAACAACTCGCCGAGACGCTGGCTCTGACAAATGCGGTTTTGAATGATCCTGAAATGGCCCACCATCCGGCACGCCAAAATATCGTCCAGATTCAAACCGGGCTCTCTCAATTGATTGAGACCGCTTCTCATAGCGAAAAAAAATCCGACTGAAGCACCCTTTCGGACACTTCCGCCGGAAATCCATTTTATCAATCCATCAACTGATCATCTGAATTGAAGAAGGTTCTATAGCCGAGAAGCAACATGGTGATAACAGAAATAGACACCGCTCCGAGAATGCCGAGCATAATCGCCATCTGATAAGCGATGGCTGTCGTCGGAACCGTCCCGGACAAAATTTGCCCGGTCATCATCCCCGGGAGAAACACGATCCCCATGCCGAGCATCGAATTGAGCGTCGGCATAATCGCAGCATCGAATGTCCGATTGATAATATCCCGCGTCGCCATGCGCGGCGTTGCGCCGAGCACAAGTGCTTCTTCTACATATTCCCGACTCGTCTGCATGCCCTCAATCAGCGATTTGACGCCGAGTGAAATCCCCGTCATGGAATTTCCGACCAGCATGCCGCCGAGCGGTATAAAATACTGTGGATTATACCATGGATCTATTCGAATGACGACAAATAAAAAGTAAATCAAGCACACCAGGGTGCCTGCCGGAAGCGAAAATGCAATCACGCGTTTGAGTCGCTTCGAAAGGCGCCCTTTGAATTTTTTGTAGACAGTATAGACCGAGAAGGTCTCCATAACCGCTATAATGGCCAGTGTAAACCACGGACTGGGCCTGTCAAAAATATAAACGAGGACATATCCCGTCAAAATCAGTTGCAATGTCATACGCACCGAAGCAAGCAAAATGGTCTTTTCTCTTTGAATGCCTCGATTTTTTACAATCCACAACACCACCAAAATAAACAGGTACGCCGCCGCTACCTGATAAACACTCAGTTGAACCGCTCCGTCACTCATGCTTTCACCTGCCTTTTTTCTATGTGTCCTTTTGCAATTTCAACGATCACGTCGGCATAACGTTCGGCAATTGAAACGGCATGCGTCACCATGACAATGGTTTTTTTATGGCTTTTCGCGTGCTCAACCAGCATTTCTACAATCTCAAGTTCCGTTTCCGAATCCAGTGCGGAAGAGGGTTCATCCAAAAGGTAGACCTCCGGACTTAAAAGCAATACCCGCGCCAGAGCAAGGCGTTGCTTTTCTCCGCCCGAAAACTTTGAAGCGCGCTCATCCAGTGCTTTATTTAACTTGACGCGCTCCAAAACCGCTTTAAGTGCATCCTCACTTGGTGCCTGTGCTTCTCTCAAATAAAATCCCATATTGAGATTGTCTTTAACCGACTCATCCAAAACCAATGAGCGTTGTGACAACATCAACACTTCCCGCCTGTGGTCAACCGATGGAATCTTACTTAAATCCTCGCCTCGATATAAAATCAATCCAGCGGTCGGAGAGATCATTTTATTCATCAGCCGTAGCAATGTCGTCTTTCCCGCTCCACTGGCTCCGACAATCGCCGTCGTCACACCGGAATCAATTTCCAGAGACGGAATATCCAAAATTTCTTTGTATTTTACGTTTTCAAATGCAAACATCCGCAACCTCTCTGCTTCTATTCTGTTTATTGGATCGTTTACCGGCGCTTCTCTATTTTACCGGCTCTATTTTGCAGGCTCTATCATCATTCTATAGGATACCCAAAAGATTTGCACGCAAAAATAAAGAGCCCCCCCGTTCGGAGAGCTCTTTTAACTCAACAAATTTCCTATTGCAATGCGATTTCACCGGTCACTGTGCTGGCGTCATCAAACGATGCGCTGTCCATAACCGCTTGCGTTGCAAAATAAACGTTTCCATTGATCGTCGTTCCCGCAACCGTAAATCCGTCAGCAAGGCCTGAAACGTAGACGTTTCCTTCTACAGTCATGACATTGAGTTTGAAGTTCGGTGCCGTCACGTAAATATCGCCTTTAAAGATTCCTTTTTCAACGCGGGCATTCGGGCTTCCGACAACGAGCTCAGGCGCCGTCAATGTGAATTGACGTGTAATATTACGGGCTTCATCTTGGCTGTAGAGTGCCAATTTGCGTTGTGTGATGTCTTTGTAAACAAAGCTTCCGACCATGTAGAGCGGTTGATCTGTCGTTACATCGTTTACAATCGCAGTAATCCATTGTCCATCGTTCAAGATAGAAGCTTCGAGATCATCCGCCGTTCTGACGATGGAAGCTGTTGTTACCGCATCCGCTTCTGTCAAAATCAATTGACCGGTCACTGCGCTCATGTCATCCATTGTGAATGTATCTTTAGCCGCTTGCGTCATAAAGTAGATGTTGCCGTCTACTGTCGCTTTAACGAGTTGGAAGTTTTCAGAAGAAACGTAGACGTCCCCTTTAAAAATCCCACCCTGGATTCTTGCATTCGGGCTGAATACAGTCAGTTTCGGTGCCGTTAAAGTAAATTGTCTTGTGATGTTATGTGCATCGTCTTGAGAGTAAAGTGCTATTTTTCTCTGTACACTGCCTCTTGAATTGAGGAAATCACCGGTCAAAACGAGTTCGTCATCCGTCCACAGATCTTGAACGGTTGCAATGATCCAAGCGCCTTCTTCACTGATGCCGTTTTCAAAAGCGGCCATGTCATTGACAATTGAAGCAGATGTTACGACATCAGGCTCCATGAGAATGGCATACCCTGTAATTTTACTTTCATCGTCCATAATAAATGTATCTTTGGCTGCTTGCGTTGTGAAATAAACGTTTCCGTCTACCGTAGCGCGTTTCAGTTCAAAGTTTTCAGCAGAAACATATACATCTCCGATAAATGTTCCGCTTTGAATTCTGGCGTTCGGGCTGAGTACAGTCAGTTTCGGTGCTTTGAGCGAGAAACTTGCCGTTACATTGTGATCGTCGTCTTGCGTATAGAGTGCAATTTTTCTTTGAACGATCGGTTCGCCCGTGGTGCTGTCTGTTTTACCGTTGTAGAATTGGCCGTCGAGAACCAGTTCGTCTTCAGTTTCCATGTCTTTGAGCGTTGCAATAATCCAAGTGCCTTCAGAACCGATTGCCGATTCAAACGCATCGGTATCCGCTACGATGGAAGCCGTCGTTACCGTATCGGTTCCGTCTGCTGCAAGATAGAGTGCCGCATTTGTCTTCGGTCCGAAAATACCATCGGCAGTCAAGCCTTGATCTTTTTGGAATGCTTTTACCGCTGTCAGTGTGAGCGGTCCGAAAGAACCGTCGATATCGAGCGTATAGCCGACTTTCGTCAACCATTTTTGAAGCGCTTCAACATCCGTTCCGGTTGATCCGAAGCTTAAAACACGTGCAATGGCTTCGATTCTTTCCGTCGGTGTTTCTTCAACGACTGCCGGTGTTGCAGGCTGATACGTTGAAGGCGTCCCTACATTCGTAGAAGGCGCTGTTGAAGGCGTTTCCGCCGGCGTCTCCGTCGTCACCGACGCAGAGCTCGTTGCATCTTCGGCAAAGACCACCGTCATCGATAAGATCATTGTCAGTACCAATCCCAGAACCATTAATTTCTTGGTCATAAAATACCCCCTTCTCTTTTTAAACAGATGATTTAAATCCTTTGTTAAAATGATAACATTACAAGGCAACCATCTGCCGTAGTTCTATTTTACCAAAAGTGCTCTAAAAAATTAACTGTTTTTTTAACAATTTTTTAACGAAGAACGTTATTTTTTTTTAACGACCTTACAAAGGCCTTAAATACATGACTTCATGGTATTGCTCTTGACAAAAGTTGTTTTCTAAAACATAATATTGTTAACACTTTTGATTCAATTGCAAGGAGGGGCCATGAAAGATTTTGATATCACCATCACCGACGCGACAAAAGAATTTCTCGCCAAAAAAGGGAAAAACACCATTACGATAAACGTCGTTATGTCGGGCGCCGCATGTTGCGTCAACATGGAGACCGCCGATATTCAACTTCATCCGCCGAGAGATCCGGAAAAATTCAATCACTATGATGTGGACGGCATTAATGTCTATCTTTTGAAGAGTGCCATTGTCCAAAAACCGGTTTTGACTTTGGATATTGAGGGCGCTTTGTTCCTCAAGAGCATCGTTCCGAAAGGACTTTATCTGCAAACACCGACAAACTGATTTATTTGATCTGTCAAAGCACATTAAAACGGCATCGCCTAAGGCGATGCCGTTTTTTAGTAT
>JASUTA010000104.1 GCA_030445805.1 Clostridiales bacterium | reverse complement strand
GCAATCGGATCATACATGAGAGCAAATGCGCCTAATTGAACGCAATCGGATAAAACATCCCCTGTTGTGGTTTCTTCAAAGTCAATGCCATAGAGTACAGCTTCTTTCAAAATGAAATTTTTAAAATTGACATCGGATAAAATAAACGATGCCCCCGTTTGTGCTTTTGTAATGCTGTAAAACCGCTTCATCCATTGAGCAAGTTTAAAAAGAACCTCTTGATAATTTGTATCATTTGCTTGCTCTGCCGCCTCATACCAATCCAACAAAGTCGTGTCCCCCAAATCTTCCAAAATCAAGCGATTATCCGAACATTCAAATACTGTCGGGACCTCTAAACCATGACCCTTCAAAAGTCTGAGAAACCGTTCTTCATTTTGACATCTGTCTTCATCTCTAAATTGCTTGCAAATAACGGTTTTGTCCGTCTTCCACACTCTAAAAACATCGTTTCTTCGACTTTCCAACTTTATTTTTTGATGCATATTTCAATGTCTCCATCCGGCTGGAATCCTTGAAGTTCTTTTAAAAAACCTTCTATGAGATTTTGAAAAACTTTCTGTACAAACGGCACCATTTCAATCTCTTTGCCATCTATTTTCACAGTCAGCGTCGTATGATCAGACACTTTCTCTTCAATCAAATCCGCCAGTTTCTCCGCATCGGTAAGCGCATTGATCACGGGCAGATTCTTATAGTGTTGATTGTTTTCGGCAAATCGACCCGAAATGGCAAAAATAGTGTCGTTTAATCCCCTTTCCACCTCTTCCGCATCATGCGCCGTCAATATTTTAGGGACCCCGATATCGCGTACCCCTTCGAGGATAACGAAGTCATGGTCATAAAAGCCGAGAATTTTCTCTATATTCAACTTTTCTTGAAACAACACAGACGTTTCATGCAATCCCCTTGCCGTCACCATCTGTGCACCTGCATCCTTATGTCGACTTGTATTCGTCCCGTCCGTATCCATTCGGAAGCCTTCAAAATGGATTTCTTTCACAGTTCCCACGGAATAGCCGCGGTTTCTCAAGACGCGAACCAAAGCCTCAATCGTCGTTGTTTTCCCTGATTTTGAAAATCCGATGACCGAAAATACTTTCATACCCAAAGCCTCCCTATAGATAATAACGTAAAAGCGCCAAAGACAACTGTCAAAAGCACATAATCCACCTTATGCATATGTAATGTGTGGTAATCGGTTCTCTTAGAAAAAGCCCGAAAAGCCCTCATTTCCATCGCATTTGACAACTCTCTGGCGTTTAATATAGCATTGGTTAAAACCGGCAACAAAATATATTGATAAATTTTCAGCTTCTTTCTTATCGGAAGCACCTGCAAATCGATACCTCTCAATTGAAGTGCCGTCATAGAATCGAGCAGTTCATTTCGAAGCTCAGGTAAAAACCGAATGGCCACCGAAACCATGAATGCAATCTCATAAGGGCATTTCAGTTGCACCAGCCCTTGCACCAGTTCACGTCGTGTTGACGTTGAAAGAATGGTAGCCGATACAACAACAGTGCTCAATCGGATCAAGTAAGCCAAAGCCTTAATCAATCCCTCATCTCGAATCAAAGTCAAACCCGCTATGGTCAATATCGGTTCTCCCGCACTTGAAAAAACACTCTGAATCACTGCAATTCCAAACATCAAAAATAAAAATTTCCGAATTCGGACGGCAATTTGCAAAAGTTCTGCTTTCATGGCCATGTTGAGCAAAATTCCCATGAAGAAAAGCGCGGTCAAACTCAATAGATCATTAAAGACCAATGCCAAGGTCGATAATCCAAAGGCAATGAGCAACTTGCTTCTCGGATCGGATTTAGCGATAGCTGTCATCAATAACGTACCCCCGTTCAAGGGTTATGATACGATCGCCGTGTCTTCTAATGAACGCCTCATTGTGACTGACGATCAACATCCCCCTCTTTTCTTTTTTTTGTTGCTCAATGACCGCGGAAAGCACTTCAACCCTCTCATCGTCCAAAGATGCCGTTGGTTCATCTAAAATCAAGTAGGAGGGGTTATTCATAAGCATGGCGGCAATCGCAAGCCTTCTCTTTTCACCAAAGCTCAATAATCTAGGATACATTTCCTTATACGCCTGTAAATCGAATTGTTTCAAGAGTTGATCCGCACGGTCAAAAACCTCTTGTTCCGGATGACCGAGCAACAAACGCGGAAAAGTCATTTCTTCATAAACAGTTGCCGCAAAAAGTTGTTTCTCGGGTGATTGAAAAGCATAGCCCACTTTTTGCCCGATCTCCCCCAATTGCATGGAGGCAATGTCATTGCCCAAAAGAAAAATGCTTCCTTTTAAAGGTTTTAGCATTCCCATTGCAAGTCGGGTCAACGTGGTTTTCCCGGAGCCGTTTTCTCCGCGTAAAATAGTAATGTGCGCCTGTTCAATCGTCAAAGAAAACGCCGAGAAAAGCGGCATGTCTTGAGTATAGGTAAAGGCAATATTTTTGAATTGAATGACTGCACTCATAGCATCCCCTCTAAAGTTGAATGACGGTATCCGCAATGTCCACGTGGGCGCGCTCATGGCTTACCAAAAGAATCGTTCGCCCCATTTCCCTCATTTTGAGAAACAGCGCTTTGACGCGCTCCGCATTTTGTTGATCCAAGTAGGCAAAAACCTCATCGCAGATCAGAATTTTCGGTTCCAGCATAAGCACTGCGGCCAGTGCAACCAGTTGTTGCTGTCCCAGTGAGAGTTGAGTCGGGTTTTTATAAAGAAGCGAGCGAATCGAAAGTTGATCCAGAACCGTTTCAAGTCGCGCTTTAATATCCTCTTGTTCTAAGCACAAATTTTCAGGGCCAAAGACAAGTTCATCTTCAATAGTCGGTGAAAACAACTGGACAGAAGGGTTCTGAAAAACATATCCCACAGTCTCACCTCTTTCGGCAATAGACAGTTCGCCGGTCTTTTTCCCGTATAAGTAAACCGATCCTGAAAGGTCCCCTTTAATCGATTGCGGAATAATGCCACAGATAATCTGGCAAAGCGTCGTTTTCCCGCATCCGCTTCTGCCTGTTATGGCCGTAATGCGCCCGCTTTCTATCTCTAAATTTAAGCCTTCGAAAAGTGGGCGTTCCGCATTGCGATGGCTAAAAGTCAAGTTTTCGACAACAATTGCTTTCATGGCAAAACCTCAATCTCCGTGAGCCATTTACACCTTCGATTGCTGAATATATCCGTCACCACAATGGCTTCAAAAGGCCCTCTTCCGCCGTGGTCTATGGTATCGAGATAGGCGCCGTCTTCCATATAAGCAATGTATACGTTGCCGTCTTGAAGTACTTCCGCGGCGCTGTAAGCAACCGAATAGCCGTCTGCGGCCTTCAGTGCAACCGCCGTTTTTCCTTCAATGTCTATACCGAGTGACCGAAGCAAATTTTTAAGTTCTACGCCGATATAATCTTTCATAACAGCATCGGTATCAGAAGTGTCCAGCACAGCTTCAAAAGATTCCGCCCCTATATCCTGAAGGGATTCAAGGGTAACAACATACTGTTCCTCCCCTTCTTTAACTGTAATTTCAGCGGATGCGAGCCTCTCTTTTTGTTTGGCTATGTCCTCTTGCATAAATCCATATGCCACAGCTGTCATCACAGTCAATGCAATCAAAATTACAATGGCAATCTTATTATTTTTACTCATTGTCCCACGCACTCCCTTGTAAAATAAGGAACGACCATATCCATTGTATTGCCCCTACCGTGATAACCGCCCTCTTCATCAAAATCCATCCCGTGATCAGCAGTCAAAATCATGTTGCCATCCCAAAGACTCGCCAACGTTTCTACGTACCCGTCAATGACTTGTACATATGCCATGGTCTCCTCTGCATCCGGACCGAAATCATGTCCTCGGTCATCTATGCCGTGAAAGTGAATGAATATCAGGTCATAATCTTCGCCCACAACTTCTTTGGCCTGTTCAAAAATTTCATCATCAATGTTGCCGTCACCATTGACATCAACGTGGAGTTCAGGTGCGATTTCCGTATTTAAAATCTGAATGTCCGCTTCAATCAAAATTGATTTTTTACCCATTTCGAGAGCGTCTCCAAAAATGCTCTGAACTTTTAAATCTCTGTAGCTACGGTCATGAACACCATTTACATCCGGACCTTGCCCTGTAATCATAGCGGCAAATCCCGCATTCGTCACAGGCACATAAACACTCAGCGCTTCGTGTTCCTCTAAAGTACTCAAATAAGGAATCTGGCCGCTTTCGAGCGCCCGTTTGTAAGCGTAATTCCCGAATCCGTCCAGAAGCACGATCATGACCCGCCCATTATCCTCCAAGATTTGTTTCGCATCCCGATAGGTATCTGTAATGCTGTATCGATTCTGCCCCATATAAATACTGACAACATCATCAACTTGCATTGTCGCAGTTTCAAAAGAAACACCGATAGCCGACGTCTCTCGTATCACACCGTCGCTCATAGGGTATACTGTGGAACCATCCGAACAGATCAATGCCATATTTGCCGAATTAAATTCCGGAATGAGATCACTGACTGCAATCGAGGTTTCCGGCACAAAATACGTTTCATAATCGGTATCACGGTCGAAGAGATTAACACCCTGTATGTCTTCAGTTGTCGCCGTAGCCCGTTGACATCCGGTTCCGAAAATCACCAAAGCCAAAAACAATACGATTATCTTTTTCATCAATTAACCCTATCTCCATTTTTTATCGTTTTCATCCATTTTTATTGATTTTGGATCAGTCCCAGAACGAATCCAATACGGGAATGCGTTTCATGGCTTTGATGAGTCCATAAGCCAATATGCCGCCTAAAGCGCCTGAAAGTGCCGCGCTAAACAGAACAAAGAGCACCGTCACCCCAGGCAATCTGAAAAACATTAAATTTGTCATCATCGTCCCCGTGACATTGGCCGCCAGACCACCCATGACGTAATGCAAAAGCTGATACTGCTTTCTTCTGGAAAACAGGAAAACAAAATCAACCGCCACTCCGGGCACCGTATAAGACACAATGCTCAAAATTCCGTGACTGCCCATAAAACCAATGGCAATAACCATCAGTGCCTGAACGAGTCCGATCAAAGTTCCGGCGCCTGTCTTTTTCACCAATCCCGCTCCTAAAACGAGCCACATCATATAAAATCCACCGGCAATCGAACCGCCGGGAATAAACAACGGGCCCGTAATCAAATGAACCAGCGGTGTAATGACCGGTTTTGCCGCAATTCCAAATGCCGCCATCAAAGCCATTAAGATGAGCTGAAAAATTGAAAATTGATGAAGAAATGTCTGTTTTGGTTTCATTGTTCTTCGTCCTCAATAATAATCTCGGTCAAGTGTTTAATCCAGCGCTGGCTGAATGCATCTTTTCGAATGACCAGTTGAAAAGGGCCGTCTCCATTCTTCCCGGTTGAAGTCATCAGTGCCCCATCTCTTTCATAGACGACATACACATTTAAAGGATCTCTGATTTCATCTCCGGTTAAAATGACACGATAATGATCGGATGCGTTAAAAGTGATTTGAGTGATGGTTGTACAATCGATTCCGAGCCCACTTAAGAGTTTGTTTAACTCAATCCCCTCATAAGTCGTTTCAACCGGTTTGCTGTCACTGCTTCGTACGACAGCTGAAAACGCTTGTTTATCTTCACTTTGCATAAGCACGTCGCGTTCCAACGACATCTCCGTCCCATTGTAACGAATCATAATGGTCGTATTTTCTTCCGAACCCTTAAAAACAAACAAAAAAACGATACCTGCAATTGCAAAAATTAAAAACAAAATAAACCATTGTATTTTTTTCATAGTTTCCCCTAGTGGTCTGTCATTCCCTGCCGAATAGCATCGAGAACTGCATTTTGGAGCCCTCTGCCGGTAGCCGTTGCGCCACTGACCGAATCAATTTTTAAACGATTTTCTTCTATCATCTGTTTTGAGAACGCGTGGAAGGCATTTTCAAAGTAGACGGGAGTCTCATTCTGCTGAAGAACTTCTATGGTCTTAACATGCCCGTCTTCAATTTGAATCCGGACTTGAATGATTCCGCCATAGCCTGTGCCTTCACCGATATAAACCCCGTCTTGAATCGCCTCTAAAGCGATCGATTCTTGAGGGCTTTGAATCAACGGCAACAACAAGTAGAGAGAAATAAAGAGTACCATTGCTATGACCCTATATTTTTTCGGATTCACCTTTTTTCCCAGTATGAACAGTTGATAGCCTTCTTTTTTCCGAATACAAGGCGCTTTTACACAATTTAAACACTGCACGCACTCCGGAGAAAGACTTCTGTCTTCGGTGACAACAATATCAACCGGACAATTGCTCAAACAGTGTCTGCACGCACCACAATCAACCTCTCTCTTAATACGCGTCAATCCAACAGCCGCCAAAAGGCCTTGATAAGCGCCCAAAGGACATAAAAATCGACAAAAAGGCCTTTTAACAAAAAGTGAAAACAGACCGATAAGCGCCAGCGTAGTCACCCCAAGAGTGAAACCCAGTCCGGATAACACATTCAAAAAAGCCGTATATGGCGAAAAAGCGGCTATGTATTGAATGCCGCCGACTAAACTGAGTACTAAAAGACACAGTAAAAAGAAATATTTGATTTTTTCAAAATACAGAGCCTTTTTACCTTCTATCTTCCAAACGCTGAATTTCAATTTCCGTCCGAAGGCAAAGAGCCAGTCCTGCAACGCTCCGATCGGGCAAATGAATCCACAAAAAAATCTGCCCATAAATAGAGCTGTGACGGTTATGGCAATGGTCAGAGCCATCGCTCGCGTGATGCCCCGAAATCTATAGCCAATCTCCGTCCCAGCCATTTTAAGTGCGCTAAACCCCCCATAAGGATTTAAGTCACCGATGGAAAACAGATTCCGGTGAATTAAATCCTTGAGATACAGGTGGTTTAACAAAATCGCAATTGCAATCAAGGCCATAAAGGCTCCCTGAACAACGGTTCTGCCCTTATTTTTCATCCTTATCAATCCTTAATAAATCGGTTAGCAAAGTACTGTCCGGTGTAACAAGACTTGCATTTTCACCTTGATCCAAAATATAGCAGTCGGACAATGCTTCAATCGACAATGGGATTTGCTCGCCTTCGCTGTTTACTGCGGTAAAAGTATCGCCTTCACTCCAAGTCATCCCCGCCTGCAACAAAACATCTTCTAAGAGCAGCCCTTCATAACCGTCTATTTCCAATGTACGGACAATAGTAGCCATGGTTTCGGGAAATATAACGGCATCGGTTGTCGTCGAAAAGTAACACATATCGCGCACGTTCATGCCAAGCTTAAAGTTTGGAGCAATGTTCATAGGCGCATTATCGCCTTCAATTTTGATGTAATAGCGTTGTCTCACCAAAGAAATGGTTTCGTTTTTAACCATACCGTCATTGGATGCCATGGTAAAGAACCCCTTGAGATCGACGGAATCAAATTTATTCAAAATTTTACCGATTTCAATGGCTTTGTCTTTACTGCCGTAGTACTCATAGTAATAAGGCGCAATGTCTTCCGTCAACGGATTAAATAGGTAAACGGATTGAATTGCTTTTGGCGAGATGTCTTTGTAAAGATCAATACTCGTTACCATTTTGACCCAATAAGGTCCCATTTCATTGGGTAACACCACTCGAATCGGCTTTTCTTCTTCCAAAATAGGCGCATTGTCAAATTCCCATCCCAAAATTACCGGGTTATTGCTGAGCTTGTCCTTATCAATAAGGGTATAATACCCATCTCTTCCCGTAACACCGATTCCGGCATAGGTGTTTAAATCAATTCCCTCTGCTGCGAGTACGGTTTCCAGTGTCGGTCCTTTAACGTGCATTTTTGTTTCTGTGCCGGTTGTATTAATCAAAACAACATCCATTTCCGTTTGTTCATAGGTTTTCAGTTCTTCCGAATCCACTCGGATAGAACCGTCTTCCCAGTTGACACTGAAACTATTCTCGTCTTTTTGCCACATTTCTTGCGGTACGACATCTGATACTTTTTCCATCTGAATATCATTTTCTAAATACTGATAGGCTCCAAGAGCCGCATTCACACCGTTGAGAACGGCCTGAGAACTGACCGTTGCACCGGTTACTTGGACAATATCTTCAGGATTTTCAGCATCCAGTACGACGAGATTCAAATAGTGATCGGCCGATTTATCTCTAAATCGACTGAGAAACCAATCTTCTGCAATATACTTAGCGTATTCTTCCGTTTCGGTATGCGACAAAATCATCAGATCTTTCAACCGTCCCGCTTCAATGGCAACAAGCATGTCAATTGGGCCATTATAGCCTACGCTGCTGACAACATAGGCTGATAAGGTACCATCTACTCGATAAGCACGTTGAACGGCAGGAAAATTAGCCGCTACAAACAAATCATCCGAAACATCGCTTACAAGTTGTATATTTTTGGCTTCTGGAAATAATGTCTTCACCTGATTCATTTCGTCTGTCGCGGGGCGGCCCACCAAAACAAAGAGGGCCACCATCAGCAGAGCCGCTGCAAACACATAGATGTAAAATTTCCGTTTTCCCATTATTTATTCTTCTCCATCAATGAATCGTAATCGTTTCAACGTCAGACACCCAAAGCGGCTTGTTCACGTCACCGGCTTCTTTTTGCCCGACCACCAGTTTGAAAGGTGCACCATCCGCGTCACTGTATGCTTTACCATTTTCTTCCCAAGCAATAATGACAGGGTATGCGGCATCCGGATTGGTTTCATCAATGTAATCTTGACGCAAAATTTCTTCCATCGTAAATTCGGCGTAATAACCGTCCGTTGCCGTTACAGTAACAGATGTCGCCGATCCGAGACCACCGATTTCAGACAAAAATCGTCCAAGGTTGATCCCCTTAAAATGAGTATAACCTGTGGTGCCATAGCTATTGAGCGAATAGAAATCGGCTTCAAAAATCAGGTCTTGCCTGGATTTCATCTCATCCAATGTCAGTTGAATCGACCCGGAAGACAGACCTTCAATTGTAATGGCGGGGCCATCGATTGCAGCAATGGACGTCGTTTCTGTCGTTGCTGTTGCTGTTGTCGTCGCTGTTGTTGTCGCTGTTGTTGTCGTTTGTTCTGCCGTCACCTGAGCCGTTTCTTTAGTTGTAGCAACCTCGGTTTGAATTTGTGTTTCAGTCTGTGTTTCAGTCTGTGTTTCGACCGTTTCACTGCTTTGCTCAGAAACATCGGTCATTTCCGAACTCGTCTCCGCTACCGTGCTCTGACTTTCCGTTGAAGTCACGTCTGTTTGTGCCGCCGTTGTATTGGTTTCCTGTCCACATCCCGTAAAAATAAGGATTAAGGAAATGAGTACCATAACCATGAACAGGGATTTTTTATTTTTCATAAACCCTCCGCTGTTTTATTGTTTGCGTT
>JASUTA010000103.1 GCA_030445805.1 Clostridiales bacterium | reverse complement strand
GCTCTTCCGATCTTATTTCACGGGAGACTATGTCTACGAGATGATGAAACTCAATCAGGACGTCATCGGTTATACCACGTTGGATCACATTTGCGGGGTGCATCATCTGGCATTGAAAATTGCCAGACAGCTTAAAAAACTCGGCTATCCGTTGGATTTGGGAAGAGTTTGTGGTGCGGCGGCGGGACATGACGTCGGAAAATTTGGGTGCAAGCCGGATGAAATGAGCCGTGTCGCCTACTATCACTACTTTTATACCGGTGAATGGTTTGAACGTCGTGGGATTGTCTATATACGGAATGTTGCAATTAACCACTCGACTTGGGATCTGGAGATCGACGCATTGCCTATTGAATCTCTGATTTTGATTTACAGTGATTTCAGAGTCAAAGAAGGCATGACGGGCGGGCATAAACACATGATGTTTTACAGCCTGAAAGAAGCGTTTCAGGTGATTTTAGACAAGCTGGACAACGTCGATGAAGCCAAGGAAAACCGATACCGCAAAGTCTACGGACGCCTGCGCGATTTTGAAAATTTTTTGACGGATTTATCGGTGAATATTGACCCGGATTTAAGTGAGATTGATGCCCCCAAACCTCAAAAACAACGCAAATATTTTGCCCTTATGCAGGGAATCGAAATTACGGACAATGTCATTTTTGCGTCTATCGAACACAACATTGAAATTTTGTATCGCCTGCGGGATGAGGCGTCGCTGAACAAATTACTCGAACCGGTTCGGATGAGCCGAGATCGCACGAGCTTACGCAGTTACATTTCCATACTGGAAGAGTACTATACGTATTTGACTCAAAAGCAAAAACAAATTGTCATGAACTTTCTCTATGAAAAATTAATTTCCCCGGAAGAGGATATTCGCAAGCAGTGTGCGGCATTAATCGGCGGCATCATCGCTTCATATGACGAAGAAATTCGAAAGGAAACACCGCCGAGTGCCAAAAGCGGTGTGGAGCAATTGGATGCCATTGATGTCTTTGATTTATATCTCGACCGAT
Source organism: Clostridiales bacterium (assembly GCA_030445805.1). Taxonomy (GTDB): domain Bacteria; phylum Bacillota; class Clostridia; order Peptostreptococcales; family Acidaminobacteraceae; genus JASUTA01. The sequence continues at coordinate 8,455 of JASUTA010000103.1, read as the reverse complement.
TTTTACAGCCGGAAACAAAAATTATAGAACGTCACAAGAAATTTATCAGTTACAGCATTCGGGACATGCTTTGCGGCTATTTTAAAGCTTTAAAGGGGTATGACAAGCGGAATGCGAGTATTGACCGAGTCGTTTTACGGTTCCAAAAGCATCGGGAAGATGAACAGATTCGTTACTATTTGGTGGATTCGGCACGTATTTTGCCATTTGAAGATTTTTCGGGAGCTCAGTTGGGTGCCGTGCTAAGCTTTGTCTCGGAACTTTTGACGCACAGCGATGTGAAGCTAAAGCTGCGTGCTTATAATTTGATTTATTTCATATTGCCTTTTGCGGACGATTTTTGCATAGAAAAATCAGGCGTATTCAGAGTGGTTCCGGACGCGCCTGTGTCCACCGGCATGCCGGCCGAAAATTTTGCAAAACTTAAACTGGCAGAACAGCTTAAACGGCCTGACGCGGTTGTCGGGCAGTATAAACGGATTTGCAGGGAAGACCTCAAAGACAGCTCGAATATTTTCCTCAGCAATTTGAAGACGGCGACGATTGACATCGCAAAGCGGTTCCAAATAGAATTGCTGATGCGCAATGTAATGCTTTATGACTATGAAAGTTGTTTTTACATGGCGATGCATCTTTGCAATTTGCTTAAAGTCAGTGCACTGGAGTATGTCCGAAATACTTCCGGTCAGTTTTTGGTCGCGCTGACCTCACATTTGAGCTTTGAACAAAAGAATGACATTGCCGTTGAGCTGATTCGCGCACTGGAAATGGAGAGCTTTGAGTTTACAAAGTATATTCCGCCATATCTCAGCGACATCTTACTTCAACTGAAGCCGAAAGAACTCGATGAAATTTTGGAGAGTTTTGAGGAAAAGGCGAGTACCAACAACGAGCTTTTAATCGCGCTCATTGAAAAGACCCTGGGTGATATGATTTCAAAATATTCCGGTTACCGTTATGCGTTCCCCGAATCTGCCGTAAATCACGACAATCGCATTTTGCGGATGCACGGTATTCTTTTCACCGGATTTGTACACAGCTCACGCTATGTCAACCAAACGGCGTTCCACGTTCTCGCAAAAGACATTTACGCGAATGAGGAGATGACACTGAAAAAGAGGGAATACCTCTACCGCATGACCATCAAGAAGATCATGTCTCTTGTGGTGAATACCGATGAAGCCAACGCGTTGATTTTCTATAACAATTCGGCTTCTCTCAAACATATCTATGCGTTTATCGCCGCTTATCAACACGCTTATGGTGAATTGACACCGCTACCGATCAAACGCGTTGCGTTTTTCCCGGGGGCTTTTGACCCGTTCACATTGAGCCATAAACAGATTGCCAATCACTTGAAGCGGCAAGGATTTGAAGTGTTGCTCTACGTGGATGAGTTTTCTTGGTCCAAACGGACGCAGCCGAATTTGATTCGCCGCAACATCATTAAAAAATCGATTGCCGGAGAGATTGACATTTATCACTTCCCAAGGGATATTTCTGTCAATATTGCCAACGATGAAGATTTAAAAAGGCTACAAAATCTATTCCCGAATGTTGAAGTGTATTTGGCTGTGGGAACGGATGTCGTCATGAATGCGTCGGCTTATCGTGGGGATGAAAAGCACTATATTCATGAAATCCCACATCTCATTTATGAACGCGGTGGCGAAAGCACGCCTCGAGAGCGACAGATACTTGAAGAAAAAATTGCGAAATTACATCCGAACAGTTTGATTTACACCATTCCAAAGGTGTATGAAAATATCAGTTCTACGATGATTCGGGATTATATCGATGAAAATCGAGACATCTCATCCCTGATTGATCCGCTTGCCCAGAACTACATCTACGAAAAAGGACTCTATCAGCGAGAGCCGGCTTATAAGAGTATGATGACCACAAAAGCGCTTTCACTTGAATTTGTGGAATTCCCGTCACAGAGTTTGATGCGTGATGTGGCCGCGATGCTTGGCATGGAGACAGACGCTCAGCAAGAAGCAGTGCGCGAGATCAGCCGTGGGCTGAGTTTCCGAATTATGGTGCTTAGGAGTCTTGATGATCAGGAAATCATTGCGGTGGCAATGTTCCACTGGCTTCGTGCAACACATATTCACAAGGCATTTACGGATCCGTCGGTCATCCGTTTTGTCCGGGAAAATTCGGTTGGGCGCATTGCGGTGATCGACTGCATTGCAAAGCGCCGGACTTCCGATGTCAAAGATTTGGAGCAAATCATGTTGACCGAGGTTCTTTCCAATGCTTTGGAGAGAGATTTCACCTATGCTGTTTATCATGAAAAGTTGCGGCCTCAAGTTCCGAAAGAGTTGAATGAAGTATTGATGAACCAAGGCTTTATCAATATTTCTTCCGGGAAAACCGGCGAAAATGTCTATGTTGTCGACATGTCATCACCTTGCACTCTGAATCTGGATGTACACATGCTTTTCAAAGCACCCTATAAAGATTCTCCGGATGTACTCGGTGCGATGTCACGTTCCCGACTGAGGCTTCAGAAGGCCATTACGGATATCTATCCTGGAAAATTACTGCTCAATTTTGACCGCGGCATGATTCATGAGACACTGATTAAAAAGGTGTGTGATGAAAATGCGGTACCGGTAACGCCGATGGAGCCGAAACAATACGGGAAGTGCATCTGCGTTCCGTTCGGTGTGGTGTTTAGAAGGATGCTCTTGCCGAATACGGTGACGAAGACCCTGCATGCGGAGAAGTATTTCTTGCCGGATCTCAGCAAACATCAAATCCGTGCGTACCCGTTCTATTTGGATATTGAAAATCAGATTAAGATGATTCGTTCATTCAATCGCCCGGTGATTTTAGTCGATGACTTGCTCAATAAAGGATACCGCATCAAGGTACTTGAGCCTTATTTCAGGAAACACAATGTTAAAATTCAAAAATTCATCGTCGGAATTATGTCCGGGAGCGGCAAAGAAATTGCCGAAGCTATGGATCTCAACGTAGATGCGGCGTACTTTATCCCCAAAATTAAAGTATGGTTTTATGAAAGCAAACTTTATCCGTTCATCGACGGAGATGCCATATGGCGCGGCAGTATTCCCGATAGCAACCTGATTAATTCGGTCAATTTAATTTTGCCGTATGCACCTGCATCCTACATTGTAGGGGCCTCTAAAGAAGCGATTTACAACCTTTCTGAAGTAGCCCTTGAAAATTCGATTGAAATCATGTCGGCGGTGGAACGCGTCTATGAAAAACTCAATGACCGTCTGTTGACGATCAATCGACTCGGGGAGGTTTTTGAGACACCGAGATATCCGGATAAAGGGCAGAATATTTTTTACTCGAACAGCATTAGACCATCCGATTATATTTCGGACGATTTGGAACAGCTCAGAAAAATGAAACGATTTTATCTAGGGTAGGTGACTATGGAAGAACGTATTTACTGGATAGATGCCCCTACGGAAAAGACGATGGCCTGCATGGCTTGGCAAGGGGTCTCCTGGAATTTAAAGGATCCGCTTTCAACGTTATATAATGGGCCGCTCTTTTCCTCGGAACAAAAGGGGTGGTTGATCAATCGACGCTATTTCGGAGAAAATGCCAACAGAGAGAGTATTCGAGATTTTCTGAGTGAAAAACGCTATTTTTATAAACGTAAGAAACGTGTCAATCTTCTTGGACTGGGAGATGTCGGCATGACGCTCGCCATCGGGCTGAAGCTCATCGGAGGAGATGTGATTTCAGACCTTGGATTATTTGATATCAGCGAAGCTCAAAAAACGCGAATGGAAATCGAACTCGGTCAGATTCCGATTTATCCCGAAATGACAGTGCACGCGATTGATGAAGCGGGTCTTTTTGACTGCGACGTATTTGTCTTCTGTGCGTCGAAAGGTGTACCCCCCGTTGGATCCGATGTTAAAGATGTGCGTATGATTCAGTTGGAGGCGAATGCGGAACTCATATCAATCTATGCCACACGCGCGAAAAGGGCCGGATTCAAGGGGATTTTTGCCGTTGTGTCCGACCCTGTGGACTTGCTGTGCCGTGTGGTATATGAAGTGGCGGGAAAGCAATCGGCAAGTTCAAGCGGATTGCTTCCGGAACAAATTAGGGGATTCGGTTTGGGTGTGATGGATGGACGGGCTTCTTTTTACAGCCAAAGAATGGGACTGAATTATAGTGAATCCGGTCGTGTTTTTGGACCGCACGGAAGTGGGCTGATCGTCTCCGATGACATTTTTGTTCCCGACAGTGAAAAGTCAGCCATGCTTACAAGGACGGTTATTTCAGCCAATCTCGAAGTTCGAGAACTCGGCTTTAAACCCTATATCGCACCGGCAATTGCATCAGGTGCCGCCTCGATTGCGGCAATGCTTCGCGGTGATTGGCATTACAGTGCCACTTTTATCGGTGGCCTCTTTTGGGGAACCAGAAACAGGGAAACCGCTTACGGAACGGCTTATGAAAGATTGGTGCTCGATTCCGGATTGAGAATGCGGATAGAGGCTTCTTATCAAGCCTTGGAGGCAACATGGCAGACATTCAAACAAGCGTAATCGTATTTGACGGCGGAAGAACGCTTCCCGTTATGACTTGGTATGAAGCGTGGAAAGCCCGATTTGTGCGGAACAAGGAAACGGTCGATGAGCAGAGGAAGCAGGCAGAGGATTCTGGCCCTTTTTTAAAAGCTCGGGTTCGCTTGCTGTTTGTCATTCAACTGGATGCAATCGGTGAAAATGAGGAAGCCAATGCGTTTTTAAGAGAGCAAAAGGCGGGAAACACCATGCTCGAAGGGGCTTGTGCCGCGCTCGTCGTGTTGTCGGATTCGGAATTATACACGAAAACCTATGCGAAAAAATTTATATTTTTGACCAATCAAATGGGATGTGAATGGATTGGACATCCGGTATTTGAAGTGATTGAGGGATATAAGAATTTCAATGTCTGGGCGCGCACACTCCAATTGTCCCCCGAAGCGGCGGCAAAGCACCGATTCGAAGAAACGGTCGAACGGTTGGAAACCTATAAGCCTTTGCAAAAAGACGCCTATAAATTCTTGGTTTTGCACGCAGGACACAAAACGCTCTCTAATACGTTGGCGCTGTGGAGTCATGTGGAAGAAAAATTGGTTTCGGCGCCGATTTCCATCCAGACCTTGCATGTTGAAGAAGGCAGGATTACGGACTGCTATGGGTGTTCTTTTGAGACGTGCCTGTATTATTCGATGGAAAAGAGTTGCTTTTATGGCGGATTTGTTGTGGAAGAACTGTATCCGCAAATTGAAGCGGCAGATTTTGTCGTGTGGATTTGCCCAAATTACAATGATGCCATTTCTGCTAAATTGATGGCGGTGGTGAATCGCTTGACGGCCCTTTATCGGCAGATTCGATTTTATGACAAATATGTGTTGGCGGTTGTGGTATCGGGCAATTCGGGTTGTGATACGGTTGCAGAGCAATTGATCGGGGCGCTTGCGGTCAATAAAGGGTTTCGATTGCCGCCGCGCTTTGCGTTGATGGCCCTTGCCAGTGCGCCCGGAGAAATTGAGAATTGGCCTTCATTGGAAGCTGAAACCGACAAGTACGTGAGGTCGATTAAGCATTTGATGGATTCGGAAAAAGAGGGGAAAGGGACGCTCTGAAGTGCATGTAAAAAAGCTGTCTTGCGGGAAGTTTCATATACCCGGCAGGCAGCTTTTTTTTACGGCTCAATCCCCTTTGCAGAGCGGATTTTTTTGATTTTTAGAGGATACGATTTTGTTTTTGAACAAATTGCACTGTGCCTCGTTGCGCATGGCGGTGACCATGTTGGTGCGGCTGTGCGGAATATCACGGTTGATTTGAGACAGCAATTGCGTCATGGTTTCGCGGTTTGTGTTGCGATCCATGGGACATGGGCTTTTGACAACGGGTATTTGCTCATGGGTCACCACGCGAATAATATCACTTTCTTTGGCGTTTAGGAACGGTCGAACGACGGTTACATCCGTTCTGGATAAATGAGATTTGTATTCAAGTGTATTGAGTTTCCCGGCATACAGCATATTCATCATGAAAGTTGACAAGGCGTCATCTTGGTGATGCCCAAGTGCAAGAATGTTGAGATTTTTTTGGCGCATGGTTTCTGCCAGAAATCCGCGGCGCATGTTGGCACAAAGGGCACATGGATTTTTTTCTTCACGGACGTCAAAAACGATGTGTGCGATATTTGAGGGAACGATCGTGTAAGGAACTTCAAGCATCTTGCAGAAGGTTTTCGCGGCCTCTGTGTCGAAGTTTTCAAATCCGGGATCAATGGTAATGGCTTCCAAATGATACGAAAAGGGACTGAATTGTTGAAAGCGCTTGAGCAAATAGAGCAGTGCCATGCTGTCTTTTCCGCCGGACAAGCCGACGGCGACGCGATCGCCTTCGGAAATCATGGCGTATTCCTGTATGGTGCGGCGCATGTTGCCGATTAAGTTCTTCATGAAAACCCTTTCTAATTAATTTTCAACGGTGTAATCGAGAGAAAAAGGCTCACTCCATGTACCGTCTTTGCTCTGTACTCTGAGCGCGATCGTATAGTTTCCGGCGGTTTCGAAAATCGGAAACAGGTCTTCGTCGGAAAACGTCTGCACGAGAGTGCCGTTGTAATAGATAGACCACTCGTAAGCGCTGATTTGTTTGCCGCCCTCCGATTGATTGATAAAGGCAACGCGATTGTCCGGCAGAGATTCGATGTCAAACTGTGCAGAGACCGGTGTGCTTGCGCCACAACGAACGGCGAAAAAGAGAACGATGGCGATGATGATGACGAGAATTCCGATTTGCCAAGGAATCCGGCGTTTTTTGTGCGCATCTTCTTCAAAAGCGTCAAAGAAGGCGTCTACTTCTTTGTCAAGGTGAGGATCTTCTTCGTCTGCGGAGCGCTTGGATGTAAATTTAGGAAGCGTATCCGGCATGTCCGGTTCACGTGAAGGGGACTTTTCGGTCGGTTTTGTGTGCTTTTTTTCGACCGGGGCATCGCTCGGCGCCAGCAGCGTTTTCAGTTCGTCAAAAAGTGCCGTATCGGCAGAGACCGATCGAATGTGAACCGGTTCCGAGATGTTGACGGGATTTGCTTCAGGCTTCGCTTCGGATTCCGGTTCTATATTGGGTTCAATCCGAGATTCGGTCTCAGATTTAGGTTCAGTCTCAGGTTCAGTCTCAGGTTCAGTCTCAGGTTCAATCTTAGGTTCAATAGAAGATTCGGTGTCTTGAAGCGGTTCCGATTCGGGCTCACAATTTGAGGTGCGTTCGGTGTCCAGTTCAAATTCCTGTTCAGATTTCTGTTCAAATTCATGCGCAGAGTCATGCGCTATTTCTTCAACGGTGGCCGTAGGTGTTTGTGCCTCGGATTCAATCATAGAAGGCGATTCCGCTATGGCAGGATTTTCAGAGGTTTCGATCGTCTCGGGTATCGGAAGTTCGGAAGCGACGGACTGATTTTTTTTAAGTGCCGTATAATCCAAAACCGGACCGGCCGTGAGGTCATTTAACAGAATATCATATTCATAGCACAGATGTTCAATGGCTTCCGGTTTTTCATAGACAAACAGGTCTTTGAAGTGACGTTTGACGGCTTTGAAAGTCGTGTAGTTTAAGTTGCCGCGAATGAGGTTATCGATGAATTGCTCATGATCGCCTTTGGCATCAAATAAAACGAGATCCAGTGTTTTGCCGAGTTGGCGAATGACACGAAAAGCATCCTTAACAGGTTCGGCCACATAGTCTACCAGTTCACGTGATACGATTAATCCGCTTTCGACCGCCAATTGATCGGCATCGACCAATTGCAATTTAACGGCATCCGGAAACAATTCATAATTTTCTATGGCATTTAGCCAGACCGTGCACATTTGAACACGGTCATTGTATGAAGTCGTTTGTGTCTTTAAGTATTTTTTTAACGTCGGGCCTTCGACGGCGTGTAAAATCAAGTGTGTATTTTCGTGGGATTCGATGAAGGCCAAAAGATTGTATAAATGATCCGGTATCAGATATTTTAAAGAAACCGGAAGTTCTTCTGCTTTATAGAAAGTGATGACGTATACCGGGGATGCGTCTGAAGTGATGACGGCTTTTGAAAAACACTGCTTTTCGTCCTCGTAAATTAACGCCCATTTACTCAAATCGGATAACTGCATATGTTCCCTCCTGAATGCATTCAATTTATTATATAATACCGTCTTGAAAACCGACAGTTTTTTTTGTAAAATTCCGCCTTTTGATCGATGAGAAACAGGACGAGAAATAGAGGGGATGCGCTGGCGGTTCAAAGCTGAATTCGATATAATGGGAGAAGAGCCTTTGAAAGGAAAGTGACTATGATTCAAATATTGCATTTGTCGGATTTACATATTAATGCGGGATATGCCCTGAAGACGGCAACCCTGAGGGATTTATTAAAAAGGAATTTGCTCGATGCGCTTGATCGAGCG
>JASUTA010000102.1 GCA_030445805.1 Clostridiales bacterium | reverse complement strand
ATAAAAACAATAAATTTTATTGAGTGTTTTCGAGTTTTAGTGCTTCCTGTTTTCTGTAGATTTGTGCCGTTTCATCGTATCATATTTTGTTTTCGTTGTTTCAGGAAATGCGTTTAAGTCCATTCAATTCACCTGCTAATTGATTCTGATTAAAGTTTGTAATCCAAAGGTTTTCGGGAAATGCCCCAAATTCCGGAAGCGTATTTATCAATAGTATAATCTGCCGAGAAGACACCGGAACACGCAATGTTTGCCAGAGACATTTTAAGCCAAGAAGCCTGGTCGCGATAAGATTGACCGATGCGCGCTTGTGCGTCGCAATAATCGGCGAAGTCTTTCAAAATGAAAAATTCGTCGTTGAATCTTAAAAGGCGATCGGCAATGGGAAGAAACTCTTCTTTGGATACCGGGAAAAATCCGTTGACGAGTTGATCGACAACGCGTTTGAGTTCGGGACTTGAATTGTATACTTCATAGGCATTGTAATGGCCGTTTCGATAGTACTCGTAGACTTCTTCTACTTTCAGACCGAAGAGGACGATGTTGTTTTCGCCGACTTCGTTTTTGATTTCGACGTTTGCACCATCCAGTGTGGCCAAAGTCACCGCACCGTTCATCATGAATTTCATGTTGCCCGTTCCGGAAGCTTCTTTGGAAGCCGTTGAAATCTGTTCGCTGACATCGGCGGCCGGAATCATTCTAGAAGCTAATGATACACCATAATTGGGCAAAAAGACAACCTTTAGTTTGTTACGGATGCTCTTGTCGTTGTTGACCACATCCGCAACGGTATTGATCAGCTTGATGATCTGCTTGGCAACGTAGTAACTCGGCGCGGATTTCCCTGCAAACACAAAGGTTCGCGGCGGTAAATCGAGGTTGGGATTGTCTTTGAGCTGGTTGTAAAGGTACATGATGTGCAAGACATTCAGATGTTGGCGTTTGTATTCGTGAATGCGTTTGGCATGCATGTCGAAGATAGAATACGGATCGACTTTGATGCCCTGTTTCTCATAAATGAATTTGGCGAGTTGTTCCTTGTTGTGAAGTTTGATGTCAAAGAGGGACTCACGGAAGGCGGCATCTTCTCTGTACTTGAGAAGGTCTCTCAAAACAATCGGATTTTTCTTGAATCCGTCGCCGATGGTTTCTTCAATTAACTGTGTCAAACCCGGATTGGCATTGAGCAACCAGTGACGATGCATGATGCCGTTGGTTTTATTGTTGAATTTTGAAGGATAAATTTGATAGAAATTCTTAAGCTCTTGGTTTTTGAGAATTTCCGTATGAAGCTTGGCGACGCCGTTGACGCTGTGTGACCCGACAATGGCCAGATGCGCCATTTTGACGAGACCGTCTGCGATAATGGCCATATCGTGCAGACGCTGTTCATCGGTGTAATGATAGGCCAGTCTCAATTGTTCCAAGAACCGTTTGTTGATTTCCTCGATAATCATCATGATGCGGGGGAGCAGTCCGTTGAGCATAAAATACGGCCATTTTTCAAGGGCTTCCGATAAAATCGTGTGGTTGGTATACGAAATCGTCGACGTTGTGATGCGCCAAGCGTCTTCCCAAGAAAGACCCTCCTCATCAATCAAAATGCGCATGAGCTCCGGAATGGCCAAAGCGGGATGCGTATCGTTGATATGGATGGCAACGTAGTCCGGAAATTTTTCGATGGGGACATTCAATTTGCGATACGTAGAAAAAATGCTCTGAATGCCTGCCGAGACAAAGAAATACTCTTGTTTCAGGCGCAGAACTTTCCCTTCGTCATAAGCGTCGTTCGGGTAAAGAATCTGTGTGATGATTTCGGCGGAGTGTTTCTTTTCAAAGGCACTGAGGTAGTTGCCTCTTGAAAATTTGTCAAAGTCAAAGACATCTTCGACTTCTTCCGCCGACCAGAGTCGCAGGGTATTGACGGTGTTGTTTTCATAGCCTAAAATCGGCGTGTCATAGGGAACTGCCCGAACGGCATCGTATCCGAGGTGCTTGAATTTCAATTTATCTTCTTCGTAGTAGGTTTCAATATAGCCGTTAAAGTGTACTTCAACCGCCTTGTTTGGGCGCTTGTATTCCCAGACGTTGTTGTTGACCAGCCAACGATCCGGAAATTCTACTTGATAGCCGTCGATGATGCGCTGCTCAAACAGACCATTTTTGTACCGGATGCCGCAACCATGCCCCGGAATAGACAGAGAGCTCATCGAATCCAAAAAGCAAGCGGCAAGTCGACCGAGGCCGCCGTTGCCGAGCCCTTGATCGACTTCAACTTCGGTGAGGTCTTCCAATGAAATGCCCAAATCCGCCAGCCCCTCTTGTACGGCATCGTAGATACTCAGATATGTGAGGTTTTTAGGCAGAAATTTCCCGGTTAAAAACTCCATGGAAAAATAGTAAACTTGTTTGGCGCCGGTATCGTGATAGGCTTTATTGGTGTTGGCGAGCAATTGCCCGATGTAATCTTTGAGCACGTCCCCGAGCGCATTATAGCGTTCCAGTGCGCTGGTGTCTTCGAGCTCTCTTCCGCTGATGGCCTTCAAAGTGGCAATGTAGATTTTTTTAAATTCCGAAACGGTTAATTGCATGCTTGACCTCTTTTTTATGCTATTTAGATGCGTCGGGCCGACCTAAAAGTTTTTTGTAGATATCGAGATAGGCCAGAGATGACTTTTTCCAGCTGTGATCCGCAAGCATGGCATGTTCGATCAGATACGGCCATACGTTGGGATCGCGGTATTTCGCGAGGGCTTCTTTGATCGTAAACAGAAGCTCATGGGCATTGTAGTTGACAAATCCGAATCCGTTGCCTTCTCCGGTGTACTGATTGTAAGGGAGAACCGTGTCTTTGAGACCGCCGATTTGGCGCACCACGGGAACGGTGCCGTACCTAAGGGCAATCAGTTGGCTGAGACCACAGGGTTCAAAGAGTGACGGCATGACAAAAATATCGGCGCCGGCATAGATTTCGTGAGATTCGGCCTGGTTGAAATAAATGCGCGCGGCGACTTTGTTGGGATAACGGTATTGAAAATATCGGAACATGTCCTCGTAGCGCGATTGGCCGGTTCCCAAGATGACGAATTGAATGTTTTCTTGCACAAGTTCTTCAAAAATGTGGGCGAGCAGATCCATGCCCTTCATGTCGGCAAGTCTCGAAACGATGGCGAGCATCGGCACGCTCGGATCAACCGGAAGTCCGAATTTGATCTGAAGGTGCATCTTGTTTTCGTGTTTTCTGGAAAAATTGGAGGCGGTGTAATGCACGGGAATATGGACGTCGGTTTCGGGATTATAAATTTCATAATCGATGCCGTTGACAATACCGGTTAATTTTCCCTCATGGCGCCGAATAATGCCGTCCAAATTTTCACCGAAAAACGGGTATTTGATTTCCTCGGCATAACTTTTAGAAACCGTTGTGACGTGGTCACTGTAGATGATGCCGCCTTTCATGAGGTTGATGTTGTCATAGAACTTGAGACCCTCTTCGTGGAAGTACTCCTCTTCGGGAAGATTGAGCAGGTCGCCGAGACAATAGGGGTCAAAAACGCCTTGGTAAGCCAAATTGTGTATGGTGTATACCGTTTTAATATCGCTGTAGAAGCTGTCGTATTTGGCGTAATAATCCACTAAGACGTTGATGGCAGCTGTATGCCAGTCGTGAGTATGCAGGATATCCGGATGGAGATCAAGCCATTTGAGTGCGGCGAGAACGGCCTTTGAAAAATAGATGTAGCGTTCACCATCGTCTCCTTCGCCGTACAGATTCGGACGGCGGAAGTAAAATTCATTGTCGATAAAATAGTAGTGGATGCCGTCGACGGTTGTCTCAAAAATGCCGACATGCTGGATGCGCCACCCCAAATGAACAGAAGTTGCGCCGAGATACGTCAGCATTTCACGGTGTTCTAGGCGTATCGACCCGTGGAGCGGGAGGAAAACGTCGACCGAGACGCCGTCTCTGAGCAATGCCTTGGGCAGGGAACCGACGACGTCTGCAAGGCCGCCGGTTTTAAAGAAAGGCGCCGCTTCGGCAGCGGCAAAGACAATTTTCATCATGTTAAAGCCTCCCTGGAAATCATGGACTTTTTACCGCCCACAAACGGACTGGAAGGGTCGCCGATTAATGTTACCCCTTCTTTCACGCGACTGCGCTTGTCGAGAATGGCATAATTGAGATGGGCGTTCTGTCCGATTTGCGTTTTTTGCATAATAATACTGTTTCGGACGATGCATCCTTTTTCGATTTTGACACCGCGGAAGATAATGGAGTTTTCCACAAATCCGTCAATCTGGCATCCGTTTGCGACAAAAGCATTTTTAACGGTACATTGCGGTTTATAATAGGTGGACGGCTCATCTTTAACCTTCGTCAGAATTAATCCGTTTTTATAGAAGAGTTCCGAAGCGATTTCAGGATTTAGGATGGCCATATTGGCGTCGTAGTAATTTTTGACGTTGTTGATGCAGAACACGGAGCCGCCAAACTCGCTGGTGTGCACTTTATAGCGATCCAGTCCCGAGAAGACTGCCTCGCGCAAATAATGTGCCGTGCCCTTTTCAATGGCATTGTAAAGCAAATCAAAGTAGACGCTTTTTTTCATAAAATACATTTCCAAGGACAGGTTAAAAGACTCATCGATGCCAAGGTTGGTTCCGATGCTTTCAAAATTCCCATTTTCATCTAAGTGAATTTTATCGCAGCCCAAAAATCGATTTTCCGGATCGTTGACGCGTTTGTAAATCATGGAAATATCGGCGTCTGAATCGACAAATTCCTGATAGGCTTTTTGATAGTCAATGTTCATAAGCATATAGGACTTGGCGAATAGGAGGTTTTCCTGCGGTGCGTAACGAATAAATGAAATGTTTTGATGAAAATGACGGAGGTCCCCGAATTTAGGTGCAAAAGCGACGTTGTAGTCGTAGGTTGGCGTGAATATGAACATGCCGTTGATTTTGCGGTCGAGGTCCCAAGCCTGCCCCGATCCGAGATGATCCATAACGGAACGCACTTTATTGCCGGTGTAGACGCCGATTGCCGTGATGCCGCTGTTGACCATGTTGGAAAGGGTAAAGTCAATGAGGCGGTATCGACCCGCAAAGGGGAGCATGGCAGTGGGGCGGCTGTGGCATAGAAGGTTCATATTGTTATCGGATTCGCTTAAGTTTATGATTCCCAGACAATTCTTCATAGAGGCCCCCTAAGATTCTACAGTTTCGTTTTGACTGACCAGCAAAATGTGATCCGAATCGGGATTGCCGATGACGGTTCCCGATTTGACGACGACGTTTTCCATGATGACGGCGTTGTGAACCGAGGCACCCGATTCGACGCGTGCACCTGATAAGATGACTGAGTTTGTCACAAGGGCATCCTTTTCAATGTGAATTTCATTGAAGAGCACGCAGTTCTTGATATTGCCCTCGATTTGACAGCCCTCGTTGATCAGTGAATTCGAAACAGAGGCAGAGCAGGCAATAAAATGCGGCGGTAGATGACGGTTTTTGGAGTAGATTTTCCACCGGCGGTCGTATAGGTTGAGGGTGTTGTTTTCATCGAGCAAATCCATATTGGCTTCCCAGTAGCTTTTGATGGTACCGACGTCCTTCCAGTACCCTTCAAATTGGTAGGCGACCATTTTTTTGCCGTCGGCATTCATTTTAGGAATGATGTCTTTTCCGAAGTCTTTTGAAGAATTGGGGTCTTTTTCATCTTCTACAAGATATTTGCGAAGCGCAGACCAGTTGAAAATGTATATGCCCATGGAGGCCAGATTGGAATCGGCGTGTTTCGGTTTTTCATAGAATTCGGTGATGAGGCTGTCTTCATCGATTTTCAGAATACCGAATCGGTGGGTTTCATCCCAAGGAACCGCAATAACCGAAATGGTGACATCCGCATGTTTGGATTTGTGGAAATCCAGCATTTTTGAGTAATCCATTTTATAAATATGATCTCCGGAGAGAATCAATACAAATTCAGGGTCCAGTTCATCGATGAAAGAGAGGTTTTCGTAAATCGCGTTTGCCGTACCGTCATACCATCTGCCGCCTTTTTCGTTGGTGTAGGGCGGGAGAATTCTTACGCCGCCGCTTCGACGGTCGAGGTCCCAAGAACTTCCGATGCCGATGTGAGAATTGAGTTGATAAGGCTTGTATTGCGTGAGTATGCCGACATCAAAGATATTGGAATTGGAACAGTTACTGAGCGGAAAGTCGATGATGCGATATTTTCCGCCAAAGGGAACTGCCGGCTTGGCGAGGTCGCTGGTCAAAAGTTTTAAACGGGACCCTTGGCCGCCGGCCAAGAGCATGGCAATCATTTTTCCTTCTTTCATAGATCAAGCCTCCTTGAGTTTAATGTAAAGACCGCCGAGGGGTGGAAGTTTCACACGAATGCTGTAATCTCTGCCGAAAGCGGATTCTTTTTCGGCCGTATAGAGCGGTTCGTTGTAAACGTCTCCGCCGAAAGGTTCCCATGCCGTACTGAGCATGACCTCATAATCGCCGGGTGCATCGACGCCGACGGGATGGCTGTCCCGCGGAACCGGAGTGAAATTGAGGACGATGATGAGCTTGTTGCCGAACGTATCAATGCGTTCAAATGAAATGACGCTTTCTCGGGCGTTGTCCACTTCAATCCATCGATAGCCGGCATAAGTGGTATCCTGTGCGTACAGGCAGGGTTCTTTGAGGTAGAAGTCGTTGAGCGATTTGACGAAATGTTGCAGTTTTCGATGGGAATCATAGCCGAGGAGGAGCCAATCCAGCCCCTGCCACTCATTCCATTCGATGAACTGTCCGAATTCACCGCCCATAAACAACAGTTTTTTGCCGGGATGTGCAAACATGTACATGTAAAGGAGCTTGAGCCCCGAAAATTTTTCGTGGTAGCTGCCCGGCATTTTTTCGAGCAGAGATTTTTTGCCGTGAACCACTTCGTCATGGCTGAGCGGCAGAATGAAGTTTTCGGAAAAAGCATAGGTCATCGTGAAGGTTAGCGCCTGATGAAAACCGCTTCGCATAACCGGGTCGAGTGCCATGTATTCCAGAATATCGTTCATCCATCCCATGTTCCATTTGTAATTGAACCCCAGCCCGCCGTCGGAAGTCGGTCTGGAAACCAGCGGCCAAGACGTGCTCTCTTCTGCCATCATCAAAGTGTACGGGTAATAGGAAAAAATCACTTCATTCATTTTTCGGATGAAGGCGATGGCATCGTTATTTTCGCGGCCGCCGTCGGCATTTCGAATGGCTTTTCCGCCAAAATCGAGATAGAGCATATAGGCGACAGCATCGACGCGCACGCCGTCAATATGGTAGTATTCGTGCCAGTAGAGCAGATTTGAAATTAAAAAAGATTGGACTTCGGGGCGTCCGTAGTCAAAATTGACGGTTCCCCACTGCTCGTTGTAAGCGCGGTCGGGATCGGGTGATTCATAAACCGGGCCGCCGTCAAAGTGGTGGAGCCCATGCGCGTCTTTGCAGAAGTGGCAGGGGACCCAATCCAAGATAACGCCGATGTCGTTTTGATGGCAGGCGTCGACAAAGTACATAAAATCTTTCGGGGTACCGTAGCGGCTGGTCGGTGCAAAATAACCCGTGACCTGATATCCCCACGAACCGTCGAAAGGATGCTCCATAATCGGCATCAATTCAATGTGTGTGTAGTTCATCTCCTTGACGTACTTGACCAATTCGTCGGCGAGATCAGTGTAGGAATACTGTTTGCCGTCGTATTTTTTACGCCAAGAGAGCAGGTTGACTTCGTAAATATTCATCGGACGATTGTAGGTATCCTGTGTCCGTTTTTTTTGTACCCAGATGCCGTCGTGCCATCGGTAACCACTGAGATCATAGTACTTGGAAGCGGTGTGCGGCCGTTCTTCGGCATGAAAGGCATACGGATCGGCTTTGAACAAAATGCTCCCGTCGGAAGCGGTGATTCGGTATTTATAGGCATCAAAGACCTGCACGTTCAGAGCGCAAATTTGCCAGATGCCGGTGTCACCGATTCTTTGCATAGGGTAGGATTGATCGTCCCACTGGTTGAAATCCCCCACGAGGTGAACCGCCTGTGCATTCGGTGCCCATACGATGAATCGAACGGCGTCCAGATCAAAGCGTTGGATAGGGTGTGCCCCCATAAATTCGTAGCTTCTGTAGAACGTTCCCTCGTGAAACAGATGGGTATCGAATTCCCCTTCATTAAGGTAGAAATAACCCATTTCCATAATGTTTTCCTGAATGCTTTTGTTTTCCATGCTTTGCCTCCTAGATGTCGCTGAAGGTCAGCAGTTCAAAAAATTTTTGAGCGGCCATAGACAACGGTTTGTTTTTACTGAGTAAAATGGCAACCATAATGCCGGAAATGGTTTCCTTGACCGGAATTATTTTGACTTCGCCGGCTTCCAGCGCCTCATCGATGCTGTTTCGCGAAACGAATCCGATGCCCATATCGGCTTTGACAGACTCAAGAATGACATCGAGAGAACCGAATTCAAAAGCCGGATCCAGTTCGATGTGCTGGCTTTCATAAAAGTCTTCAAGCACCTTTCGCGTCGTCGATTTTTCTTCAAGGCAAATCAGCGGAAATTGGGAGAGAAAGTCGAGAGTGTGTGTGGAAGTATAAAGCGCCGTGCGTTCGGGACTGCAAATGAAGACATTTTCCACCTGGGTGAGTGGGTAGACTTCAAGCCCTTCGTAATGTGCGCTCGGATCTAGATTGATGATGGCAAGATCAATTTCCCCGTTTTTCAGCTTTTCCACGGATTGAGGTGAAGGCCGATTGGTAATGGACAGTTTGACTTTCGGATACAATCTGTGAAAGGCTTTGATTTGCGAGATCAAAAAATGGCGCGTGATGGTATCGCTGGCGCCGATAAATACCGTTCCCTCGTCCAGAGATTTGATGCTGTGGATGGCATTTTCGCCCGATTTGATGAAATGGTAGGCTTTCTGTATGTGCGAATAAAGCATTTCTCCCTCAAAAGTCAGCCGTATGTTTCGACCCTGTCTAAAAAAGAGATTGACGCCGAGCTGTGTTTCCAGGGATTTGATGGCCTGACTGATGGCGGACTGCGTTACGTGTAGAATGACGGCCGCCTTTGAAAAGCTGAGTTCTTCCGCACAATAGTAAAATATTTTGTAGAGTTCAAAGTTGATTGTGAGATGTGATTTGTTGTGTTCGGACGACATGATGCCCCCTAAGAAGTTATTAGAATAACTAATATTATTAAATATTATACCAAAATAAGGGATGAAAAAACACCGAATCTCATAAAATGTAATCCTTTTGACGTGTTTTTGGAATAAGCCGTCAAACCGCGTTGGCGACGGGGTTTCAACGTGGTATACTGAATGCAAAAGACAAGATAAAAAACGCCAAAATCGTATGGGCACCAAGGGTGCGGGAGGGATTATGGATTTGAATTTAACAGAGGCGCAGTGGCTTGAATTGAAGGGAAATTTGGTCTATTTAAAACGCAACAGTGCCGTCTATTTAGATCGGAAGA
>JASUTA010000101.1 GCA_030445805.1 Clostridiales bacterium | reverse complement strand
TTGTGCAACTATGCCCGGGAACACTATCCATGCAGACCACCTCGCTTTTTATAAATATTTGAAACCACTAGTGCATTATACAGCGAAATAGGACGAATTGCAATTCATTCTCAAAGAATTTAACAAAGCGCGTCACAGAGATTTTAGGCCCGATTTAGAGGCATTACATTTGTCGTTTTATTGAGACATGTGGTATAATGTTTTCAGTCCCTAAATATTTTGAGACTAAATTCGGATTTAAATTGGATAGGGTCCTGAATCAAGGCGATATAGGACAGTCACTATTTACGGAGGCAGAATATGGGCCAAGAATTTTACAAGAAGATTTACTCGGTGCGTGAATTTTATACGATTCTCTATCAAGGGTTGAGGACTGTAAAATACATGCGAAAAGCAGAAAAAGACGGTGAGATGACACAGGAATTTATTGAACGCATTATGCTCGCCGTGACGGAAGTCAATGGATGTGAGGTGTGCTCTTACGGGCATGCAAAGATGGCACTTGAACGCGGTGTGACGGATGAAGAGATTCAGATGCTCCTCTCAGGTAAGACCGGAGATGTCCCTGTGGAAGAAGCACAAGCTGTCTTTTTTGCACAGCATTATGCCGATCAGCGCGGGAAACCGGATCGTGCGGCGTGGGAAAAAATTGTATCCCTCTACGGAAAAGAAAAGGCGTATGGCATTTTGGGAGCCATTCGCATGATTATGGTGGGCAATGCGTACGGCATTGCGTTCAGTGCGTTCAGAAGCCGCCTTCGCGGCAAGCCGATCGTCAAGCATACCTTGTTTGAAGAAAGGAAACTCAGCATTTTCTATGAACTCGGCATGTTGCTAAGCTTGATTCCGTTTCTGCCGATTACAATCGTGCGCGTGATTTTGGCGAATGTCACAAAACGCCCGGTGATTCAATTTGCATAAACCATAAAATAAAAAACAGGTGCATCCATCAATCGGGTGACACCTGTTTTTTTATGAAATGATTTTTTGAAAGTGAGCGCATTTCAGCTTGAATGAGCGTCTTTCAATTTGAATTAACGCATTTCTGAGACGAGTTCAATGAGTTTTGAAGCGGCAGAACCGAGCGGTTCTTTGATCTGAATGCGCTTGTCGCGGCTGACGATTTCGACGCAGTCCGCTTCGAGATTTCTCGGGCTGACGACGACGCGTAGCGGGACGCCGAGCAAATCGGCATCGGAAAACATGACGCCCGGTCGGACAGCGCGGTCATCGTAGATGACTTCAATGCCGTTTCTGGTCAGTGTCTGATAGAGGGCGTCGGCAGCGGCTTTGACCTCCGGGGTATCCGAACGAACGGAACACAGGTGAACATGCCAAGGTGCGATGGCCATCGGCCAGATCGGGCCGTAGTCATCATGATGCGCTTCGCAGACGGATGCTGCCAGTCGACCGACGCCGATGCCATAGCATCCCATAATCGGATAATGCGGTTCTCCGGCTTCATCGACGTATTGCATATCCATAGCGGTTGTGTATTTTGTTCCGAGTTGAAAGATGTTCCCAACTTCGATGCCGCGTGAAACGCGGATGGTCGGTTGCCCACATTTCGGACAGATATCGCCATCGACAATTTTGGCAAAGTCACCGAAGGCGATATCGCCTAAGTCGCGTGTGACGTCGAGACCTGTATAGTGAAAATCGACGACATTTCCGCCGCACGAGAGGTTATTGGCTCCTTTGAGGGATTGGTCGTAGCAGACGATGTGTGAGCCGCCATGTGTGTCAAATTGATAAGGGCCTATAAATCCCGGATTCATGCCGCTTTCAGGTGTGATATCGGCAGGGTAGATTTCGGCGCCGAGAAAGTTTTTCAGTTTGGCTTCATTGACTTCAAGGTCACCTCTAATGAAGAGAATGACGTAACGATTGTCGGCAACTTGTTGATAGACAACGGCTTTACAGCTTTTTTCAACAGGTGAATTGAGGAAGTTTGAGACTTCTTCAATGGTGTGCATGTTCGGTGTACTGACCAATTGAATCGGTTCGGAAACGGCATCGGCTGTCGTTTGCGGCGTACAGACGGCCGCTTCCACGTTTGAGCGATAGTCGCAGTGACCGCAAAGTGCGATGGAATCTTCTCCGATCGGCGTCAAAAGCATGAATTCATGTGAGAGACTGCCGCCCATCATCCCCGAATCGGAGGCGACGGATACGACTTCCGGGACACCGGCACGGGCAAAAATGCGTTCGTAGGCGGCATGGCATCGGTCGTAGTAGCTTTCCAGATCGGCTTGTGACGTGTGAAAGGAGTACGCGTCTTTCATTGTAAATTCGCGCACGCGGATCAGACCGCCTCTCGGGCGGGCTTCATCTCTAAATTTTGTTTGGATTTGGTAGATCATGAACGGGTATTTTGCATACGTCTGACCATAGTCTTTGACGAGTTGAACGGCGGCTTCTTCGTGTGTCATGCCGAGTACCATCGGACTGCCGCTGCGGTCTTTAAAGCGCAGGAGCTCACTCCCGACGGTTTCATAGCGCCCGGATTCTTCCCAAAGCGATGCCGGCAAAGCCACCGGAAATTTAACTTCCTGACCGTCTATGGCATCCATTTCTTCTCGGATGATGGTTTCGATTTTCTGCGTGATGCGCACGAGGGGCGTGAAAGAAGAAAAGATGCCGTTTGCAACATATTTCATATAGGCGCCTCTGACCATGAGTGCATGGCTGTCAATGACGCAGTCCGACGGGCGTTCTTTGAAACGGTTTCCGACGAGTTTATCGAGTTTCATGAAAATACCTCCAAAGTACTTTTTAAGGACAACAAATGGATTTAATGTATAGGCTTCGATGCCTATGGGTTCGATGTCTATGGATTTCGTGCATAAAGAAGCCCCAAACCGTACGGTTTAGGGCAACCTGTATCTTTTTTTATTATAGTATGCGGGCTTTGAGAAGTCAACAGCCCTGTTCGGTGCGCCAGTAGGCGGAACCGTCTTTTTCCCGATCCATGTAGCCGGAAACGATTAAGCCTCGGCGCAAGAGGAAGAGGTCCTCAAAGGTATGGAGTTCGGAAAGTTTCATATTGATGTCATGTTCGGTGTATTTGACACCGACTTCGAAAAATTCGGCGATGTAAGCGAAGATCAGTGTTTGCTTGCTGTTTTTACTCGGCCATGTTTTGACGCGTCCTTGATCGTCCAGAAAGCGGTTGACGATGGTTTTTTCATTTTCAGTCATGGTTTTTTTCTCCTTTTGGTAGTGTTGCTTGTTCTTTGAGCCAATATTCGGAGCCGTCTTTGGAACGGTCCATAAAGCCGTATTCGATGAGATAGCGGCGCAGGGTGACATAATCTTCGTAGATGGGCTTCAGAATGGCGTTGAGCGCTTGTTCTGAGTACGTTTTCCCCGGAGTGAACGCCTTTGCGATTTCGGTCAAAATGACGATTTTTTTCTTTTCTTTTGGGGAAAAAGTGCGCAGTACCGGCGGGTCGAGGGAAATGAACATGCCCTTCAGAATCTTGTCGCGTTCTTTTTCAGTGGTCATATAGCGTTCATCCACCATTTTGGCATGTGCGTGAATGGGGACAAACGCGGTGCCGGGTGCCGCCTCAAAAGTCAGTTCATAAGCGGCTAAAAAGGTCTTTGCCTGCTTGGCTTTTTCTTTCAGAGTGAAGCGCATGTGACGGACCGTCGCCGGGGCGATGAGCAGTGCGGCGGCAATTTCTTTATCTTGCATGCCGGAAGCGGTGAGTTGCATCATGGATTTTTGATTTTCGGTCAAACCGGTGGTTTTCTTGTCCAGTTCAAGTAAGGCGTTGAGCGATGAACCGTGTTTTTCGCAAAGGTGCGTTTGGACAGCGCGTTCTGCCGTGAAAAAGCGATCGCCGATGCTGAATATTTCTTCTTTATCAAAAATGGCATCACAAAAGATGCAGCGATAACAATTGTTTTCGGTGTCCTCAATAAAGCCTCTTTTGAGGGATTCAAAGGGAATTGCGCTCAGGTCCATAGTCACCTCATATCGTACAATCGGTTTTCCGCTACCGATTTGGTAGGTACTTTTAAATAATCCGTCAACATTATAATAAATGCGTTTATCTAATTTGTCAACGATTATATAAAATGTTTGCATAAATGCAAGCGCATTTTGGGTGTGTTTTAAATTGATGAGAAATTTACGAAAATGAGCGATTGTTTTTAAAGTGGGATATAGGGTAAAATAAGGACAGCGATACAGACCAAAGTCAATAGGAGGAGGCCGCTATGTCGAGAACGTACATTATGCTGAAACCGGATGCGATTCAAAGAAAACTCGCCGGAAAAATTATTGAACGGATTGAGTCTAAAGGGTATGTCATTACGCAAATCAAAGTGATGCAATTGGAGCCTGCCGTTTTAAAAGAACACTACGCGCATATTTCGGATAAGCCGTTTTATCCCGCACTTGAAAGTTACATGATGTCAGGCCCGGTCTGGGGCATGATCGTCGAAGGCGAAAATGCGGTTCAAGGCATGCGGCAAATCATGGGTGCGACGAAATTCGAAGAAGCGCTTGCGGGAACGATTCGAGGAGATTTTGCGACATCGACGACGAAAAATGTGATTCACGGCTCGGACTCAGAGGAAAATGCTGAAATTGAAATCAAACGTTTCTTTGGATAGTTGTCACGGAGGATAGGTTAGATGAAACTGATTATTCACGATTTAACGCAGGAACAGGCACAGAAGTGGCTTCCGTCCGGTAAAGAGGTGAAGAAGATCACCGATCGAGGTGTGATACAGTCCTGCATCGGTTGTTTCGGATGTTGGGTAAAAACGCCGGGGGCCTGTATTTTAAAGGATCACTATGAAGATATGGGAGAAAAGATGGCACGCGCTGATGAACTGATTATCGTCAGTGAATGCGTCTATGGCGGGTATAGCCCGTTCGTAAAAACGGTGATGGATCGGAGCATTTCTTATTTGCATCCTTACTTTGTTATCAAAAATGGTGAAATGCATCATCGGAGACGTTATAAAAAAGATTTGACGATGCGGGTCTATTTCTACGGAGAAGGGCTCGGCGAAGCGGAAAAACAACTGGCCCGCTCTGTTGTGGAAGCCAATGCACTGAATTATTATGCCGATGTGAAAGCGGTTGAATTCGCGGAAAGACTTGAAGATTTGGAGGTGTCGAAAGATGAAAACGGCACTGATTAACGGGAGTCCGAAAAGGGAGAAAAGCGTTTCTGCACTTTTGCTGAAAGAGCTGAGAGACGATTTGTCCGAGGGAGAATTTTTAACGTATCAGATTCCGCTGACCATTTACAATGCGGATGAGGGAATTTCGGAAATTGCGGAGGATTTACTGACTTGCGATGCGCTTGTTTTTGCTTTTCCGCTATATGCAGACGGTCTTCCCGGACATGTGACGGCTTATTTGCGCGCTTTGGAGGCGGCATTTGCCATGCTCCGAAACAAGCAAAAACAGGAGAAAACGCCGCGTGTGTATGGAATTGTCAACTGCGGGTTCTATGAGGGAAAGCAGACACACCTTGCGCTGGACATGATGAAGCTCTGGTGTGAAAAGGCAAAAATCGATTGGGGTCAAGGTGTCGGTGTCGGCGCGGGCGGTATGGTCTATGGTCTGCGAAATATCCCGGCGGGTCAAGGACCTAAAAAGGCGATTTCCGGGGCCCTGCGTGATTTGAGTGAGCAAGTTGGGACACTCGGGATGGCGCAAGATCAGTTTGTGTCCCCGGGCATCCCGAGAATTCTATACAAGCTTGCGGGTGAGATGGGATGGCGCAATCAGGTCAAGGCCAACGGATTGACCCGGAGAGATTTGTTTACAAAGCGAACCGACTGAATTATTTGAGGGATCTGCCGCACATGGAACAAAAACGGGCATCGGACTGAACGGAAGCACCGCAGTAGGGGCAAGTCTCTTGATCGCCTCGGCTGTTTTCCCTGCGGAGAATTTGCATGTCGGCGGGGTCTAATGTAATGGCTTCTCCGCGCTCAAAGGCGCGACCTTTTTCAGGCTGGATTTCAAGGATGCAGTCACAGCAGGAGGCTTCGCCGAAATAACGACGATTCCATTTGAAAACGGGGATAAAGAAGAGGTTGAGTTCGGTATAAGAAACGGAGACTTCTATGGACGACCAAGCCCCACAGCAGGGACAAATGACATTGCGCAGGCGCCCGATCGGTTTTGAAGCATTGTTGATGCCCATCATAAAAAAGAACATAGTAGAGTCCTCCTTATTAAAAACCGTTTTGATGACAAAGCGGTTTTGCTTTGTAAAAAATTATAACATTGCAAGTGTCGGGAATCAACTTATAAGCGGCCGGAAAGCGCTTGTGAATTACGACTTTTTTAGCGAAATCGTATTGACAAACCCCTTCAACCGCGCTATAATAAATCCGCTGTCCGACTTTTAGAGACGGCATATTTCGAGGTGTGGCTCAGCTTGGTAGAGCGCTGCGTTCGGGACGCAGAGGCCGCAGGTTCAAGTCCTGTCACCTCGACCAATAAGAAAAATCCTCAAGTGTGCATGAGGATAAAAACAGACCGGTTTACCCGGTCTGTTTTTATTTTGCATGGATTTCTCTCAGCACCTCAAGTATTGCTTTATCCTCTCGATTATTTCCTTTTGCGGCTCAATCTGCTATAATTTTACCAATTATTGAAGGCGGTTATCGGCAGTTTTGAAATTTGGGTGATCTATAGAATGGGAAGGCGGTTTTTTTTGCATGGATGATAGAATCAAGAAAGCCATTTTAAATTTGCGGAAGAACAATATGGCAGGATTTTACGTTGAAAGTACTCAAGAATTGCTGTCGCTGCTTTCAACACTCCTTGTCAAAGGGGAAAAGATTGGCTGCGGAGATTCTGTAACATTAGAAGAAACCGGCGTATTTGACTATCTTCGAAACGGAAGTTATACTTTTTTTGATAAACATCAGCCCAACTTAACTTCGGAGGAAAAACGAACCCTCTACCTCAAAAATTTTGATACCGATACATTCATTACGGGGACGAACGCCGTCACTGTGGATGGGAAGCTGTTCAACATTGACGGAAACGGCAGTCGCGTCGCGCCTATGATTTACGGGCCAAAGCAGGTCATTGTTGTTGTCGGGACGAATAAATTGGTGGATACCACAGAAGAGGCCATTCGGCGAACCAGACAAATTGCGGCACCGCTGGATGCGAAAAGGCTGAACAAGGATACACCTTGCGTCAAACTCGGCAGGTGCATCGACTGTAAGCATGAACAGCGCATTTGCAATGACTTTGTACTGATTGCACGGCAATTTTCAAAGGCGCGAATTAAGGTGATTTTTATAAACGGCGAGTATGGGTATTGATAAACGTCTCATTATGAGTAAACGTCTCATTATGAGCAAACGATGAAGCGCAAACAGGTTGATGGATCAGCCTGTTTTTTTATAGGCCGAAGTTTTGAGGGCTTGGTTTATTTTTGCCGGTGTGTTTGTTATAATTGGGTTGAAAATAAAGGGACATTTAAACGACGGGGAAAGGACAGATCCTATGAGCGAATGGTTTACAATAGACACAATCGATGAAGAAACATATATTATCAGCGAATACCGGCACTGGGAAGAGACGCACTGCTATTTGCTTATCGGAGCGGAAAAAGCGCTTTTGATAGACACGGGACTGGGAATCGACAATATTTACGATGAAGTGAGAAAACGGACGGATAAACCGATCATTGCGGTGGCGACGCACATTCACTGGGATCATATTGGCGGACATGCTTATTTCCCTGATTTTTTTGCGCATGAAAATGAGCTGAATTGGCTGAGTGGTGAATTCCCGCTTTCGGCGGATCAGATTAAAGATATGGTAATGGACCGATGCGATCCACCCGAAGGTTTTTGTGTTGATGATTATGAGATGTTTCAAGGTGTGCCGACGCGACTTTTAAAAGATGGTGATACAATAGACATCGGCGGGCGTGTGGTGGGCGTTTTGCATACGCCGGGGCATTCACCTGGGCACATGTGCTTTTTCGAAGCGTCGCGTGGGTATCTTTTCACGGGTGATTTAATTTATAAGGATACTTTGCTCGCTTTTTATCCTTCTACGGACCCGCAGGCTTATCTGAAATCCGTCGAAGCGGTTGCGGCGCTCCCTGCGAAACGCGTTTTTCCGGCACATCACAGCTTGGACATTCACCCAGAGATTCTTTTAAGGGTTCGGGATGCCTTTCGTGGGTTGGAAGCCGAAGGAAAATTGCATCACGGAAGCGGCACTTTTGAGTACGGTGATTTTTCAATCTGGATATAAGTGGATTGGCAGAGGGTGTTTTCAGAATGCGGCTGTAAAACTGCAGGATGAGCTGTAGCATAGCATCAGGAGGCGTTTTTATGAAATATGTGGCCCTGTTCAGAGGCATTAATGTAGGCGGGAAGCACGTTGTTAAAATGGAGGATTTGAAGGCTCTGTTGAGTGATCTGGGAGCAGAGCATGTCAAAACGTATATTCAGAGTGGCAATGCGGTTTTTGAGTCGGATTCGGAAGCAGCACACATGACTGCAGCGATTCAGACGGCATTTGCGGAGCGGTTTGGATTTGAAAGCCGGGTGATGTTGAGAACGGATTCAGAAATGATGTCACTGATTGCGTCGCTGCCGATTTCACAAGAGGCCATTGAAGCGGCTGAGGCAATTGACCCAAAAACGGCACATTTGTATGTTCATTTTTTAGATCAAATGCCGGAGACGGAAGCGATTGTGAGACTTTGCGAAGCGGGAGATGACGGAGACCTTTTGGTGGCAGGAAATCGAGCGTTGTATTTGTTGTGCCATCAGAGCATCCGAAAATCCAAATTGGCCGTTCGCACCGCAAAAGTTTTTAGCGAAGCGACTGTTCGCAACTGGAAAACAGTCAAAGCGCTGGATGAGATGTTTCGAAATCTTTAATCAGGAAGCGGATTTTTTGATGATGGAGATTACGGCTACAGAGGTAAGGATAATGGTTCCGCCGATTATGGTTCTCATTGAGACGGATTCATGGAGTGTTACGGCTGAAAGGATGATCGCATAAAGCGGTTCGAGCATGGTAATCATGGCGGCCGTATGGGCGGTGACCCCTTTCAAACCACTGATGAAGAGTGTGTGTCCGATTCCCGTGAAAACCGTTCCGAGCAGAATGAGCAGACCGATGTCGCGGACTGTTATAATCGGTTGAAGGATAAAAAAGAACGGCAGCAAGAGTACTGTTGCAAAGATCTGTTCATAAAAAGCAACAGTTCGGGCAGTGTATCGGCGGACAAGGTGTTCATTGTAAGTGGTGAAAACCGCATAAACCGCCCCGGAAAAGACGCCGGTTAAGGCTCCGATTAAGAGACTGCCGGATTGACCGTCCGAAGGAACGACCAGGTAGATGCCGATGCATGCAAAGAGCCCGACGACGATTTCGTAGGGTTCGATTTTGGCTTTCTGGAGAAAGGGTTTGAAAAGGCTCACAAACACGGGAAAAGTGGAAAATGTAAGCAGTCCCACTGCGACCGTGGAGAGCTGGATGGCGCCGAAAAAAGAAACCCAGTG
>JASUTA010000100.1 GCA_030445805.1 Clostridiales bacterium | reverse complement strand
ATTTTTTTTATACGCAAAAAAAACACGTGCCTACCAAATTCATTGAACTGTCTTTACTCAAAAGAAAAATTAGGATTACAAAATGCATGGCGGGTTATTGACAAACGAGAATTTATTAAATATGATATGAATATTAATTCGTATGTGCACCTCTGCGGAAGGTGGGATTCAAATCAAATAACGTAAAAAATTTGTCCTATATATGACTTGTGAGGCAGTGAAATCGACGACCGTATCGTTTGCACTGAAGAGTACATATAGGGATTTTGTTTTTTGTATGACTTATTAAGACGCATTTTCTAAGGAGATTAAAATGGAACTGAATGAATTGAAAGCGTTGCTCTATGCCGCCGAAGATGAAATTTCGGCACTCGGCGAGCACGTCAGCGATGTGATTTTCAAACATCCCGAGCTGGGCGATCAAGAATTTTTTTCGGCGGAATTTTTGACGGAAGAAATGAAAAAACTCGGCTTTAAAGTAGAATATCCGTATTGTGGTGTTCCGACGGCATTCCGGTGTGAATACGGTGATGATGAGGGTCCTAAAGTGGGGTTTCTCGCCGAATACGACGCACTGCCCGGTTACGGTGAAAACAAAGATGAAAACGGTCATGCCTGTGGGCACAACTGGATTGCCGGCAGTACGTTTGCGGCGTGCGCCGCACTTCAAAAAGTGAAAGAACACTTTAAAGGAAAAATCGTTTTCATCGGCACGCCGGCGGAAGAAACAGACGGCAGAAAAATTGACATTATGGAAGCAGGCGGATTTGACGATCTGGATTGTGCCATTCAGCTTCATCTCGGAGAATATAACGCGGTTGAGTGCGTTGCATTGGCATGCACGGATGTGACGTTTAATTTCAAAGGCGTTGCGGTTCACGCGTCGGCCAGACCGGAAGAGGGCATCAATGCCTTAGATGCCAGTCAGCTCACTTTTGCGGGCATCAATGCTCTTAGACAACATGTCTCTTCAGATGTTCGGATTCACGGCATCATTAAAGAGGGCGGCTATGCTTGCAACACGGTACCGGATCGTTCGAGCATGCAACTTTTTATACGTGCGGCGGATAAAGATTATCTCGAAAACGTTATTGCGCGCGTTATCAATTGTGCCAAAGGGGCTTCTCTGATGACCGGTGCGGAATTGACATTGCGTCGATCAAACAATACCTTCTACGATTACAAGACGGTTCCCGCGCTTCAAGAAAAATTGCGGGAAAACATGATGGCACAAGGTGTAAAAGACTTTGTTAAAGAAGACATTTACCATTCCGGAAGTACCGACATCGGCAATGTCTCTTATGCTTGCCCGACGGCTTACGGGTATCTCAGCACGGCGGAATACAGCCCTGCGCAAACTCATGATGTTGAATTCCTGAAAGTTGCCAATTCAAAATTTGCTTACGGCTTGCTTCACAAAGGGGCTAAGTCGATGGCCGCAACAGCACTGGACGTATTCTGCGATGAGACATTCCGAACGCAGATTCAAAAAAATTATAAATAAGGCGGTAAAAAACCGCAGAAAAGAGTGAGGGGGAAACAACATGAATTCATGGAAACGCTTTAAGAAAATATCGGTTTTAGCAATGGTGCTTGCACTGGCGGTTTCAATGATCGCAGGTTGCAGCGGCAGTCAGGACTCCGGATCAGCGGCAGAACCGCAAAATCGTTTGGAAAAAATCCTTGCCGATGGCAAACTCCAAGTCATTATGGAACCTTATTTTGCACCGTACGAATTTGTTGACAGCAGCAAATCCGGTCAAGATCAATACCAAGGTGCTGATGTTCAACTCGCAAAATACATTGCCGACTACCTCGGCGTTGAACTGGAAATCGTACCGCTGGAGTGGACTGCGGTTTTGACAGGTGTTTCAACAGGAAAATACGACATGGCAATCTCCGGCATGGGTTACACGGCTGAAAGAGCCGAAGCGATGGAACTCAGTGATTCTTACTACGATGAGGAATCTAGTCACGGATTCGTTATTAAAAAGGAAGACATTGACAAATACCCGGATCTCGCTTCTTTTAAAGGGGCAAAAATTGCTTACCAAAAAGGCTCACTCCAAGAAATGTACACAAACGATCAAGTTGAAGACGTACAAGGCATGCCTTTTGACAGTGTTCAAAATGCCATCTTAGCCCTTCAAACGGGCAAAGCGGATGCGGTAGCGGTTTCTTATGACAATGGCGAACTCTTTGTTGACGCCAATCCTGATCTTGCCATGGCGGCACCTAAATTCGAAGGGACAATGGACAGAACGGTTGTTGCATGCCCGAAAGGTGAAACAGAACTCATTGAAAAAGTCAATGAAGCCATTGCAGAAGTCAAAGATCAAGGTTTGTTTGTTCAATGGTGGGATGAAGCTATTGATCAAGCAAAATCACTTGGAATTTCTGAATAATTGATATAAAAACATTTAAAACGACACGAGCAGGAACAGTCTAGGAGGGACGATGATCTCAAATATCATTCGAATTTGGTCCAAATATTGGCCTGTTTTTATGCAAGGCCTGTGGAACACACTTTGGATAGCATTGGTTGCCATTGTCATGGGGACATTTTTCGGGACGTTTATTGCACTGGCGAAGATGTCTAAGAACAAGGTGCTCAGTACAGCAGCCACCGTTTACATAGAAGTGCTCCGCGGGACACCGATGCTGCTGCAACTGTATTTTTTCTGGGTGGGATTGCCTTATCTTTTCCCGTCCATTTCGGATCTGGCTTGCGTGCTGATCGCACTTTGCATTAATTCAAGTGCTTACGTTGCCGAATGCATTCGTGCGGGGATTCAAGCTGTTGATCCCGGCCAAAGAGAAGCGGCGATGAGTTTGGGGCTTACTGAGAGTAATATTATGAGAAAAATCATTTTGCCTCAGGCAGTTAAGAACATTTTGCCTGCGCTCGGCAATGAATTTATTGTCATGATTAAAGAAACAGCTTTGGCATCGGTCTTTTTTATCGGAGAATTGATGACGGCCTTTAAAGTCGTTCAGTCCAATGCTTTTTTGGCATTGGAGCCGCTGACGATTGTCGGACTCATTTACTTGGTCATTACGCTGACCCTGTCTAAAGGAATGAAGACAATTGAGAGGAGGTTGCATGCAAATGACTGACAAGCCGTTGATTGAACTGGTGGATTTACACAAATATTTTGGAAACTTAGAAGTGCTCAAGGGCATTAATGAAACAGTTCACGAAAAAGAAGTTGTTTCGATCATAGGACCGAGCGGATGCGGGAAAAGTACACTCCTAAGGTGTATGAACTTATTGGAAGTCCCGACGCGCGGCAAAGTGATTTTCGAAGGTGTCAACATCATGGATAAATCGGTTGATCCGACAATTCACAGGCGAAAAATGGGGATGGTTTTTCAGCAGTTCAATGTTTTTCCCCATCTGACAGTTCTTGAAAATATAACCGCAGCGCCGATCTTAAATAAAGTGATGTCGCCGGAGGCAGCTAATAAAAAGGCGTATGAGCTATTGGATACTGTCGGACTGGCGGATAAGGCAAAAGAATATCCTCAAAAGCTTTCAGGCGGTCAAAAACAGCGACTTGCCATTGTCAGAGCCATGGCGATGGACCCGAAGGTACTCCTGTTTGATGAACCGACCAGCGCGCTTGATCCCGAAATGGTTAAGGGTGTGCTTGAAGTCATCAAATCGCTTGCGATATCTGGGATGACGACAGTTATTGTCACCCATGAAATGGGATTTGCGAGAGAGGTCAGCGACCGAATCTGGTTTATGTACGACGGTGTCATCGCAGAAAAAGGAACGCCGGATGATGTGTTTAACCATACAAAAAATCCGCGTGCCATTGAATTTTTATCTCAAATTTTATAGCCATGGATGCAGAGTGATTGAAGCTGCACCCTTTTAAAGCCGCCGTTTATCGGCGGCTCATTTTTTATTTTGGAACGCCGAAAAATATGAAGTAGTTTTATAAAATATGAGTTAGTTTTATAATTGTATTGTTTTTATAATTAAAAAGAATACAGATTGTTTTTCAGAAAGCGCCACGTTTCATGTGCGCTTCTCTTTTGCCTTAAAAAAGGGGACTCTGTTTAATTTTAAACATTGGTAGAATTTTGATGCCACATGAGATAAACTTTTTATATAGGGAATGGGTATGGATTGAAAGCGTGTATTTTAAACGCACGAAAACAGGAGGCTTATATGTATTCCGTAGGCATTATAACAGCAAGTGACAAGGGGTCCAGGGGAGAACGCGTCGATAAGAGTGCGGAAGTGATTCGGGAAATGGTGGAAGCCGCAGGATACAATGTGATGGCATATGAAATCGTTCCGGATGAGCAGGATCAATTGGCCGCTTGCATGAAACGATTTTCCGACGAGGTAAAAGTCAACTTGATTTTGACCACGGGCGGGACGGGATTCAGCAGAAGGGATGTCACACCCGAAGCAACTTTGAGCATTATTGACAGAGAAGCGCAGGGGATTGCGGAAGCAATGCGCTATAACAGTCTTTCTATTACGCCGAAAGCAATGCTTTCAAGAGCGGTTGCGGGAATTCGAGGAAACACTTTAATCATCAATTTGCCGGGAAGTCCAAAAGCAGTCAAAGAAAATCTTGATTATATACTGGGACCGATCAAACACGGCCTTGAGATTTTAATGGGTGATGCAACAGAGTGCGCCGAACCGATGGCAGAACAAAAATAAGCGAGACGGTAGAACGGGAGATGAAGAGCATGGAAGATCGGTTTGGAAGAAAGATAAAGTATTTAAGGCTTTCCGTTACAGATCGCTGCAATTTGCGGTGCAGATACTGTATGCCTGAAGAAGGCGTTTCAAAACTGGCACATCAGTCTATTCTGTCTATGGAAGATTACGCTAAACTGGTAGATACATTTGTGGAACTCGGCGTTGAAAAGGTGCGATTGACAGGGGGGGAACCTCTGGTAAGAAAAGGATTGATCAATCTGATTGAACACATCGGGAAAAATCCGAAAGTCAAAGACCTTGCAATGACGACCAACGGTATTTTGCTTGCCGAGCAGGCGGAAGCGCTTAAACGCGCCGGACTCAATCGCGTCAACGTCAGCTTGGATACAATGAATCCGCTTAAATTTGCACATATGACCCGCGGCGGAAATTTAAATCAAGTCTTGGATGGGCTGAAAGAAGCACGACGCGTGGGATTGACGCCGATTAAGCTCAATATAGTCTTAGTGGGCGGGTTTAACGAAAATGAAATTGAAAAATTTGTAGAAATGACGATGGACGAAGAAATTGACGTTCGGTTTATTGAATTGATGCCGATCGGAGAAGTTGCGACCTGGAGTGCCTCTCAATTTTTACCGAATGATGTGATTTTGGAACGTGTACCCGGACTTGTTCCCGTTGCGGGAACAGACCCTTCCTCTCCGGCGAGATATTATGCCCTTCCGGGAGCGAAAGGGAAAGTCGGGCTTATCAGTCCGATCAGTTGCAAATTCTGTTCAAATTGCAATCGGGTGCGTCTGACGGCGGAAGGTAAACTGAAATACTGTTTGCACGCCGACGAAGAAGTGGACTTAAGACCATTTTTAAATGATGAAACGGCTCTGCGTGAAACCATCGAACATTATGTGTTCCAGAAACCGGAAGCCCATCATATTGGCATCGGGACAACTGTTAAACGAAACATGTTTCAAGTAGGGGGTTGATTATGACATCGGATCAATTGACGCATCTCAACGATAAGGGTTATGCCAGAATGGTTGAGGTTACCGATAAATCAGATACGGAACGCGTGGCAAAAGCACAGGGCTTTATTCGAATGGGGACCAAGACAATTGAAGCCATTCGAGGGGGCGAAATGAAAAAGGGAGACGTCATCGGTGTGGCGCAAGTCGGAGGCATTATGGGTGCCAAGAGAACCGGCGATGTGATTCCGATGTGTCATCCATTGATGCTTACCGGCGTTGACTTAGATTTTGAAATCAGAGATGATGGCATCCGCATACAGGCTGTCGTAAAAACAGTCGGTAAAACGGGTGTAGAGATGGAGGCTTTGACCGCTGTTTCCATTGCGGCATTGACACTCTACGATATGTGCAAGGCAATCGATAAAGGGATGGTTATTGAAACCGTTGAGCTCATTGAAAAGCGCGGCGGGAAGAGTGGCGATTATTTCAAGGAGGGGCACCGTGAATAAGGTGATCGGAAAAGTGACGGGCATCAATATCAGTGACCGAAAAGGCATTGTGAAGACGCCCATTCCCGAGGGATATTTTAAAAAAGACTTTGGGTTGGAAGGCGATGCACATGCCGGCAATTGGCACAGACAAGTGAGTTTGCTGGCACAAGAAAGCATCGATAAAATGATTAAGCTCGGCGTTTTTGGGCTTTCCAGCGGGAAATTTGCCGAAAATCTGACGACGGAAGGCATTATTTTGCATGAATTGCCCGTCGGAACGCGATTCAAGATTGGAGAGACGCTCCACGAAGTGTCTCAAATCGGAAAAGAATGTCACAAAGGCTGTGCCATTAAGCAGCAAGTCGGTTCTTGTATTATGCCGACGGAGGGGATTTTTACCGTTGTCCTTGAGAGCGGTAAAGTGATCGTCGGCGATGACATTATCCTTGTGGAATAAAAAGAAATATAGCAAGTGCGCTTTGCCTGTTTGGGTAAAGCGCTTTTTTTATATCCATCTGATGAAAAAATAATGCTTAGAAAGTTCTTGCAAAAAAACATAACACTTGGTATAATGATTTCGAAGATTGGGTTAAACGTTTAACCTAAAAGGAGTTTTTCTTGAAAATAACGATAAAAGAGATTGCAAAACTCTCCGGTGTGTCCATTGCAACGGTTTCAAAAGTTATCAACCGCAAGGATTCCAAAATCTCCGATGAAACAAAGAACCGCGTTATGAAAATCATCAAGGAAACCGGTTATGTTCCGAATCGAGTAGCCAGTAGCATGATCACCAAAGAAACAAAGACCATCGGGCTCGTCATTCCCAACATTGCCAATCCCTTTTTTCCAGAGGTGGTGCGCGGTGCGGAAGATAAGGCAAGCGAAGCGGGGTATAGCCTGATCCTGTGCAATACGGACGATCAAATTGACAAAGAAGAAAACTGTATTGCCATGCTTCAAGAAAAAATGGTGGATGGGATTCTCTATACGGCATCGAGCAGAAGGCATGCCATCAGTGAATCACTGAAGCATGTCGGCATTCCGATTATTTCACTGGACCGAGACATTGTGGGATTACCCGTTCAGGGAAAAATCACGGTAGAAAACGTCGAAGGGGCTTTCGAAGCCGTATCCTACCTGATTAAGCGGGGATACAGCAAGATCATTCATTTGACCGGACCTGAGACAAGCACCCCGACAAAACAGCGGATAGAAGGCTATAAGAAGGCCATGGACGCTCATCATCTTCCCTACGATGATTCATGCATCATTGAAGGCGATTATACCAGTGCATCCGGGTACGCCACTATGGAAAAGGCAATCCGGTCGGGGCTGACATTTGATGCGGTTTTCTGCGGCAATGATTTGATTGCGATCGGCTGTATCAAAGCCCTTAAAAAGCATGGACTCAAAATATTGGAAGAGGTCGGTGTCGTGGGATTCGATGATATTTATCTGGCTCGCATGATGGATCCGGAGCTGACGACAGTCAGTCAGCCGAAATATTTGATGGGATATAAAGCGGTTGAATTGCTCCTCGAAGTGATGGGGGAAAACAAGGAAGGCCGAAGAGAAGAAATTTTGAAGACGACACTTGTTGTCAGGGAGACCACTCGGTAGAGCGTAAAACTCCCTTTTTAAAGAGCAGGTTAAACGTTTAACCTCTACATAAAATATATAATTCGGAAGGGATGTCTGATGAAAAAGGTCAATGTTCTGGGAAGCTTGAATATGGATTTGGTGACTTCGGTGGTGCACACGCCGGTTGTCGGAGAAACCGTTATCGGGAAGGGGCTTTTACAAATGCCCGGCGGTAAGGGAGCCAATCAGGCGGCGGCCATTGGGAAGCTCGGCGGTGCGGTTTCAATGATCGGCAGGGTCGGAGAAGATGCATTCGGCGAAGTGTTGATTGATCGACTTAAAATGAGCGGTGTTGAGACGACGCATGTTTTAAAGACGGAAAATTCCGAGACGGGAACAGCGCTGATTACAGTAAATGCCGATGGTGACAATGCCATTGTGGTCATTCCGGGTGCTAATTTTAGGTTGACGCCTTCAGACATTCAAGAGACGGCTTTGGACGGTGATTATATAGTGGCCCAACTCGAAGTGCCTCAGGAAACCATCGCACATGCCTTCAGAGTCGCAAAACAAAAGGCAATGATTACGGTGTTGAACCCGGCGCCGGCGGCGACACTTGATTCGGATATTTTGAAATACTGCGACTTTATCATCCCGAACGAATCGGAATTTATGTCATTGACGGGATATGACCCTCACGATGAGGCGGGACTGGAGAAGGGGTTGACCGTTCTCTTTGAGCAGGGTGTCGGCACTGTGTTGATTACACTGGGAGGCGATGGGGTCTTACTCTGTGATAACGCAGGTGGCAAGATGCGGCGAAAAGCTTTCCCGGCACAAAAAGTAACACCGGTGGATACGACAGCCGCCGGAGACAGCTTTATCGGCGGCATGCTTTACGCACTTTGCAACGGCTCGGATATAGAAGAGAGTATTGTGTTTGCAACAAAAGTAGCGGCAGTAACCGTTACGCGGAGGGGTGCACAGGAATCTCTCCCAACGATGGCGGAAGTGATAGAAAGGTTTGGTGAGTAGTTATGTATAAAGGGGCGCTATTGAATTCCGGATTGCTTACTGTGATCGGTGAGATGGGACACACTGACAAACTGGCAATCGGCGATGCGGGACTGCCGATTCCGGCAGGGGTTAAGCGAATCGATCTCGCGGTTACCGAGAATTTGCCCGGATTTTTAGAAACACTGGATGCAGTGCTTTCTTCACTTGAAGTGGAATCCGTGTTGCTGGCAGAAGAGATCAAATCGTATAATCCGACGCTTTATAAGGCGCTTTTAAATCGATTTTCAGAAGCGCAGATTTCATTTGTTTCACATGAACGCTTTAAAGAGATGACACAAACCGCAAAAGCAGTTGTGAGAACCGGTGAATGTTCACCATATGCAAACATTATCCTCGTATCGGGAGTGACTTTCAAATGAGTGAGCCAATTTTAAAAATGATCGGGATCGATAAGACTTTCCCCGGCGTTAAAGCATTGGACGGCGTTTCTCTGAATGCCTATGAAGGGCGTGTTATGGCGCTGTTAGGGGAAAACGGTGCCGGAAAATCCACGCTGATGAAAATTTTATCCGGTGTTTATAAAATGACGGATGGCGAAATCTTTTTCAGGGGCGAGCGCGTTCAATTTAAAAATACCCGAGAATCCCAAGCAAAAGGCATCGCCATTATTCATCAAGAACTGAATCTCGTCGATCAACTGAGCATCGGTGAAAATATTTTTCTCGGAAGAGAGCCGAAAACATCATTTGGAATGATTCGATGGAAGCGTCTTTACGAAGAATCAGAAGTGCTTATGAAATCCCTCGGTATTGAGGTAGACGTTAAAACGCCAGTTGGAGAGTTGAGTATTGGCAAAAAGCAAATGGTGGAAATCGCAAAGGCGCTTTCGCTGGATGCCAAGTTGATTATTATGGATGAGCCCACCGATGCGCTGACGGATACAGAAACGTTGAGTTTGTTTCATGTCATTCGAACGCTGATTGAGAAAAATAAGAGTGTCATTTATATTTCCCATCGTCTTCACGAGATTTTTGAAATTTGTGATGAC
>JASUTA010000099.1 GCA_030445805.1 Clostridiales bacterium | reverse complement strand
GTCGTCGATCATTCCAGAAAGACGGGAGAGCGCTTTTTTAATCCGGAAAACGGCCGATATTTGGCGAGACTCAGGTTGGATCACGTCACTTTTTGGGTTCAGTATACTGAATCGGATGCGGTGATTTTCGTGAACAGCGTTTACAGTCATCGCATGGAGATCGTGGAGGAACCGGTATGAAAGAAACCATAAATCAGGAAAACGAAAAATGGGTTTGCGACAAATGCAAGAAGAAGTTGGTTTCTGAAAAAGTAAAAGTAAAATATTTGGACGGCAACTTTGAAGTGGAGCTTCTCAGGTGCCCCGAATGCAAAATTGTATTCATCGATGAAGAATTGGCGCTCGGGAAGATGCTTGAAGTCGAAAAAGGATTAGAAGACAAATAAGCCGAGAAGACAAATAGGAGGAACGCATGAGCGGCAATGCTTACGAGAGCCCGTACATGCAAGACATCACCGGAGAAACACTCAGA
This sequence comes from Clostridiales bacterium, assembly GCA_030445805.1. Classification (GTDB taxonomy): domain Bacteria; phylum Bacillota; class Clostridia; order Peptostreptococcales; family Acidaminobacteraceae; genus JASUTA01. Next base: position 9,349 of record JASUTA010000099.1, on the reverse strand, counting down.
CCGGGCGGATTTCATTTGACGCAAAAGGGCGTTGAATTTTGCGGTTTGAGTGAGACGGATCAGATTCTTGATATGGGATGCGGCATCGGTGCGACGATTGGTTATCTTTATGAAAATTATGGCATAAAGGCGACGGGAGTCGACGTTTCGGAACTGTTGCTCAGAGAAGCTGTGAAAAGGCACCCGTATGCTGTTTTTCAGCGTGGAAGCGGGATGGCATTGCCGCTTGAAACCGGAGGGTTTCAAGCGGTTTTTGCAGAATGTACGCTCTCTTTGATGGAAACACCCCATGAGGCCATTAAAGAAGCTTCTCGGGTTTTAGAAGAAAACGGTTGGCTGATTATCACGGATGTCTATGCTAAAAATCCGGAATTTATCGGACAGTTGCAAGGCCACTCTGTTAACACGTGCCTGAGAGGTCTTTTTGATCTGAAAGATTTACAAGAAAAAGTCACTGAAAGCGGATTTGAAATCTTATTGTTGGAAGATTGCAGTCAGTATTTAAAAGAATTAATGGTGAAAATCATTTTTACGCATGGTTCCATGCAAGTCTTTTGGAATAAAACCGGTGATACAGGACAGATGTGTTCAATCGGATGTGATTTTCAGTCCGGTCTAAAAGCGTGCAAGCCCGGTTATTTCCTGCTGATCGCAAAAAAGGGGGCTTAACGATGGATGATACATCTTTTAAATTGTTTAAACTGACAACTGCGGGATTTTGCTGTACGCAGATGATGCTTAAGATGGCACTAAACGAAGAGGGCATTGACAACCCGGATTTAATTCGGGCATCCAACGGTCTTTGTCAAGGCATCGGAGGACTTCAAAAAACTTGTGGGGTCTTGATCGGCGGCATTCAAATCATCGGACTGTATACCGGGAAAGGCATTGATACGGAATTTGCCAAACCGGAATTTTCGGAAATGATACAAGAATGGATTGAGTGGTTCGAAGCGGCCTTTGAGAGTACGGAATGTGTTGACTTAATCGGCATTACTTCATTTGAAGACCCGAAAAACGGAGACTATCAGATGAAGTGTGGTGAAATCCTCTCAAACGGATATGAACAGATCCGCATCCTCCTCGAAAATCATGGGTATGAACTCGGAAATCGGGGTGAGGCATGATTGCTTCCGGCGAAACTCAAAGCCTATGCCCAATATGCTTAAAGCGATGTGAGGCCGTTTTTGAAACCCTCGGTGACGAAACCTATATGGTGAAGACTTGTTCCGAACACGGGACGTTTAAGACGCGCGTGTGGAAGGGGTCGCCGGCGATGGGGGAATGGAATCGGCCTAAAATCAGAGCGACCATTGCACATCCAGTAACTAAGGTGGAAAAAGGCTGTCCCTATGATTGTGGGCTCTGTGAAGACCATAGGCAACACACATGCACCGCGCTCATAGAAGTCACTGAGCGATGCAATTTGCACTGCCGTTTCTGTTTTGCAGATGCCGATGCATCCGGTCAAAATCCCGATGCGGACTTACCGATTGAAACCATCCGATTTCAATTCGAGCAGACGATGAAAATTTCAGGTGCCTGTAACATACAATTATCCGGTGGCGAACCTACCGTACGGGATGATTTGCCTGAAATTGTGAAAATCGGAAGAGAAATCGGCTTTAAATTCATTCAGGTTAACACCAACGGCATTCGATTGGCAGAAGATGCGTCCTATGTTCGGGCATTGAAAGAGGCGGGACTCGACTCTGTATTTCTTCAGTTCGACGGCACGGAAGATGCCATTTATAAAGCGCTTCGCGGGAGAGCGCTTTTTGAGGTTAAGAAGAAAGCCATTGAAAATTGTGCGGCGTTTGGTATCGGAGTGGTTCTGGTCCCAACTTTAGTCCCCGGAATCAACGATCACAATATCGGAGAAATCGTTCGGTTTGGCATGTCTAAAGCGCCCGATGTGCGGAGCGTTCACTTTCAACCGGTGAGTTATTTCGGGAGAGTACCGACACCGCCTAAAGATGAAGATCGTATAACGCTGCCGGAAGTGATGGCGGCACTCCAGGATCAGACACAGGGCATGGTGCAGTCAGAGAGTTTAAAACCCCCGGGATGTGAAAATGCCTTGTGCTCGTTTCACGGGAATTATATGATAGAAGGAGATCGATTGGTTCAGCTGACGAAACGGGAAAGTTGCTGTTGCGGCGGCGATACCTGTGCGCCGGAAAAGGCGGAAGAAGGGGCTGTAAAGGCCATTGAATTCGTTTCGAGGAATTGGTCTGGAAACCGTCTCAGAACGGCTTCTCCGAAGGAAAGCGAAGGCGAATTATCCGATTGGGATCGCATCTTGAAGACGATCAAGCGAAAGTCTTTCAGTATTTCCGCAATGGCTTTTCAAGACGTATGGAACGTCAATTTGGAACGCATTAAAGATTGCTGTATCCACGTCGTAACCCCTGAGGGAAAACTGATTCCCTTCTGTATGTACAATTTGACGCGTTCAGACGGAAAAACGCTTTATCGATGAGGTTAACATGAAAAAGACGCCGCTTGAAAACTGGATATACGACCGAGTCGGGCTTGATTCCCATGATTTTGGGCGATTAAAGGCTTGGCAACTTTCTAAACTGAAAGAGGCGGTTTGCTATGCAAGAGAAAACAGTCGCTTTTACGGATCGAGATTGAAAGGACTTCCTCCGGAAGCCATTCAGACTTTTGAAGATTTTTCGGCATTGCCGTTTACAAGTGCAAAAGATATCGCAGAAGATTCCGAGGCATTTTTATGTGTGCCTCAGCGTTCTGTCAGCCGGGTAGTGACCCTCTATACATCGGGAACTACAGGACGTGAAAAACGGATCTTTTTTACGGATTCCGATCTTGAACGTACCGTTGACTTTTTTGACTACGGCATGCGCTGTTTGACAAACGCTTCGGATCGTGTGCTCATCTTGCTGCCAGGTCCGTCTTACGGCACGATCGGTCATCTCTTGAAAAAAGCGCTTGCGAGAACGGGAACCTATTCGGAAATTCACGGCGTTTTGCAGGACCCTGAAGAGACTGCAAAGGCGATTGTTGAGCAGTCGATTACCTGTTTGGTTGGCATTCCGATACAAATTTTGTATTTGAGTCGTTTAAAACCCGAAGTTTTTAAACAAATTGACAAGGTTTTGCTCAGTACGGACTATATTCCCGAAGTGCTGACTCGGGAGTTGAAAGAAAAATTCAATTGTCGCGTTTATAACCATTATGGAATGACCGAAATGGGATACGGGGGCGGCGTCGAGTGTGAAGCACTTGACGGGTGTCATATGCGTGAACAGGATCTCTATTTTGAAATCGTTGATCCGGTTACAGGAGTTGTGCTGCCCGATGGGGTTTACGGCGAGGTGGTTTTTACCACTTTGAATCGAGAAGCCATGCCGCTCATTCGCTATAGGACGGGAGATATCGGCGCATTTTCGGACAAGCCATGTCTTTGCGGGACGCAACTGCGTACCTTAAAGAAAATACTGGGTCGTTTTGAAAATGCGATTGAGGTCAACGGTCGGATGATCCCACATCGAAAGTTGGATGAATGGATTCTGTCTTTTGAATCGGTTGCACACTTCAAAGTGTCTAAAGACGAAAACCGGGCGCTCGTCTTTGATGTGACGCTGTTTGATTCATGTCAGAGCGGCGGTGACATTGAAAGCTGTGTTCGATCGAAAATCGGCAGTGATGTTTCGATAAAATTTATATGGCGGCAGGATCTGAGACGGTTGATGTCGAAAAACAGTATGGACAAGCGAACGGTTAAAGCGACCGTTGAAAAATAAAAAGGAGCGGAAAGCGGATGGAAGATATTTATGGGGCGATGAAAACCTTTTTTAATGCAGAGTTGCCGTTTGTATTGGTGACGGTTTTAGAAAAATCAGGATCGGCGCCGCGAGAGGCCGGGACAAAAATGATTGTCAAGCAAGACGGAAGCATTGTCGGTACAATCGGAGGCGGGATTTTAGAAGCGCTTTCCATACGCCACGCGCTGACGTGCTTTGATTCGGATCGGTGTGAAATTCGGTCGTTTTCTTTAAGCAATAAAGATGCCTCTTCCATCGGCATGATTTGCGGCGGAGATATTAAAGCGCTTTTTGAACGATTCGGGCCGGAAACTTTGACGCGAAATGCGGCAGTAAAATCAGCCATTGAAATGGATGATGATTTTATTTTGGTGACCGATGTGACTGAAGTCGAACCCGGAATCGTCGACGGCACCAAGGTGATGATTTCAAAAAAATCAATATTGAAAAACAGTACGGAATCGGTACTGGATTTCTTTAAAACGCTTCAAAACACAATTGACCAAGCGGTTTTTGAGATCCGTTCCTTCGAAAGCGGAATGCTTGGCATACGGGACTATTTGATTGACCCGCATCGCAATCAGGAGCACCTTTGTATTTTAGGCGGCGGGCATGTCGCACTTGAAATTGCGGCATTATCCAAGGGGCTTGGCTTTTACACGACGATTGTGGATGACCGAGAAGATTTTGCAAATACCACACGATTTCCGAATGCGGAAGAAGTACGCGTTATAAAAGAATACAGCAATTTGCTGTCTGAAATTTACATTCACAGCAACTCTTATGTCGTGATTGTAACGCGTGGGCATGCCTTTGATAAAGAAGTTCTCGCTCAAATGCTCAGGACGAATGCCAAATATATCGGTATGATCGGCAGTCGCACCAAACGCGACGAGATTTATGCGAAATTGCTCAATGAAGGGTTTACACAAGCGGATATCGATCGTGTACACTGTCCGATCGGACTTACGATTTATGCGCAAACGCCGGCAGAAATCGCCGTCAGCATTGCAGCGGAATTGATTTTGGAGAGAAGGCGGCCCCAAAATGACTAATTCTATAGCATCCGTCATCATTGCAGGCGGGTATTCGTCCAGGATGCTGGCTTTTAAGCCGTTGCTTGATCTTGGAGGTGTATCGGTCATCGAAAAAGTGATTGAGACACACCGAGCCGCCGGTGTCAAAAAAATTATCGTTGTCGTCGGTTACAATGGGGAAGCCATAAAAGAACATCTGAAAGGCAGAGATGACGTACAGTGTGTAGAAAATCCGGATTATGCAAGAGGAATGTACACTTCGATTCAGACGGGGATTGCCACTTTAGACGAAACAACAGAAGCTTTTTTTATGCATCCTGCCGACATACCACTCGTAAGGTCGGAAACGATTAAAGCGCTTGTGCGTGCCTATTCGGAGCGACGAAGAGGGATTGTCTATCCGACTTTCGACGGCAAACGCGGTCATCCGCCTTTGATTGATTTTACTTATAGAAGTGAAATTCTGTGCGATTCGGGAGAAGGCGGACTGAAACGCGTTTTGGAACAGTTTGAAAAAGAAGCGCATGACATCATATGTCTGGATGAAGGCATTGCGCTGGATATGGATACGCCGGAAGATTATGAACGGCTTAAACTTTACGCATTGTCCGACGCGCCGGGCGAACATGCCTGTCAGGTCATTGCGGCACATTATGCTGTCCCGGAGAAGGTGATCGGTCATTGTGAGGCCGTTTCGGATATTGCGATTTCCATAGGTTTGCATGTCAACGCCGTTTTCACGGACGCCCCTCTGAATTTGGGATTATTATATGCGGCGGGTAGATTACATGATGTTGCCAGAGTGCACAAAGCACATGCCCACGTCGGCGCATCGTGGATGAGAGACATCGGGTACGGCCGATTGGGTGATGTGATTGAACATCATATGGACATGGATTGCCTTGAAAAAGAACCCCTCACGGAAAGTGAAGTGCTCTATTTGGCGGACAAGCTTGTGCAAGAATCCGACTATTGCGGGATTGAGATGCGATTCGAACCCATGCGTGAACGTTATGCAAATGAACCGGAGATCCTTGAACAGATAAAAAGACGTTATGACACCGCAAAATGCATACAGAATAAAGTGGAATCGATCATCGGAAGGGAGGCATGTTATGGACAGAACGGTTTATTTAATCCGACACGGTAAAATTGAACTTGGAAATGAAAAGCGATTGGTCGGGAGAACGGATCTGCCGCTCAGTGAAGAAGGCATCGAACAAGTCAGACGAATCGGAGCATCTTTTTTCAGAGTACCGCTGGAGTGCGCTTACACGAGCCCGTTGAGTCGATGCGTCGATACAGCCGATATTGTTTTGGCCGGTCGTGATACAAAGATCATTACTGTAGCCGACTTTGCGGAGATCGATCTCGGTCTTTGGGACAATATGAAAGTGAGCGAAATTCAGGCGGAATATCCGGAGGCTTATGAAGCGCGCGGCAAAGACATTGCCGGATATATTCCTCCGGAAGGTGAGAGCTTTTATCAAGTGGAAAAACGGGTTATGCCGGCGTTTGAGACTATTTTCGAGAGTACGCGCGGTGACATCGCAATTTTTGCCCATGCCGGGGTAAATCGTGTGATTATCAGCCATCTCTTGGGGTTGCCGATCAATGATCTTTTCAATATCAGTCAACCGTATGGATGTATTAATATTTTAAATTGGTCGGGAAAATCTCAATGTTGGTCCATACAGACGCGCCATTACAGATAGCGTTTTAATTAAAAAAGTCATGTAAAATACATAAAATGAGAGACAGTTTGATTGAGAAACTGTCTTTTATTTTTGTTTCGGGTCACGAGAGGGTCTTTAAACCGCGGGAAAAATGCCATATAATGATATTATCATGATCGAAGGTCCCTTTAAGTGGGCAGTGAATGAAAACGCACATACGAACAATGCAAATCAAAATGCAAATCAAAATGCAAATCAAAAATCAGAAAACTAGGTGCGATATGAGGAGGAATTGGAGATGATAGGGGGACTGGATCTGAGTTTGTGGCAGTGGGTAATTGTCGTCTTTGCCGCTCTCGTCGTCGGTTTTTCGAAAACGGCGATAAGCGGGACGGTACTGCTTGTGGTGCCGGTCATGGCGGGTATTTTTGGGGGAAAAGCGTCAACCGGTATTTTACTGACCATGTTGCTTATCGGAGATGTTTTTGCCGTTCGGTATTATCATCGCCATGCGGATTGGGGAAAAATTGCGAGACTGATGCCGTTTACCGTGCTCGGTATCGTTACAGGTGCCATTACGGGCAAGTACATGAATGACAGACAGTTTTTAATCACCATCGCGATTTCGGTGCTCTTTTGCCTGGGATTGCTGTTGTACCTTGAACGCAAGGGAAACGATGTGAAAATCCCAAACGGCATTGTGGTATCGGCAATTGCAGGACTTTTGAGTGGTTTTACATCCATGATTGGGAATGCCGCAGCGCCGATTTTCAGTGTGTATCTGTTGGCAATGGGTTTTACAAAAAACAATTTTATGGGTACCAGTGCTTGGTTTTATTTATTGCTCAATGCCCTCAAAATGCCGTTTCAAATTTTTCTGTGGCACAATATTACGTTCGCTGGGTTCAAATTGGCACTGGTGATGATCGTACCGATTTTAATCGGTGCAACCATCGGTATTTTTACGCTGAAGCGACTGAACGAAAGGGTTTTTCGATACATTATTATGATTATGACTGCCTTTGCGGCGGTTAAGCTGTTGATCGGCTGATAAAAAAACGGAGTCATAACGGAGGCATCTATGAAAGTTTTGGTAACTGGGTTTGAACCCTTTGGAGAATCGGATCAAAATGCATCTATGGAAATTGCGAAAAAATTGCCTAAAATCATAGGCGGCGCTGAAATAGAGGTTTGTATTTTACCCGTGATATACGGAACCTGTGTGGAACTGCTCGTTGAGGAAATAGAAGCCTCCCATCCGGATGCCGTCGTTTGCCTCGGGCTTGCAGGCGGCTATACCGGTATTGCAGTGGAGCGCTATGCGTTTAATCTTATGAACGGTAGCGGCAGACCTGACAATTCCGGCGTCATTCGCGAAGAAGTGTTGATTGAAGCAGACGGTCCTGCGGCTTATGCGTCGAAATTGCCGATACACGAGATGGTAGCCGCCATGCGTGCAGGCGGTGTACCGGCTTATATCAACGATGTCATCGGCAGTTATGTTTGCAACAATCTGATGTATGGGCTGCTGCACTATAGTCATACACAAAAACAGCCGATTTTGGGCGGCTTCATTCACGTTCCCTTTTTTACGGAACAGGTGATTCAACGCACGAAGACGGCGAGCTTACCGCTTGATGTGATGACGCGGGGGATAGAACTGGCAATCGGCGAAATAGTCAAAAAGCTTTAAAAAGGAGAAACGGCAATGAAAAAGATCGATCTCAACAGTGATTTGGGAGAGAGCTTCGGACGCTATATCTTGGGAAACGACGCCGCGATTTTAGAAGCGGTCAGCTCGGCAAATATCGCTTGCGGGTTTCATGCGGGTGATCCGGTTGTTATGTCTGAAACGGTTCAGACCGCCATTGAGAAGGGCGTTTCTATAGGCGCACATCCGGGATATCCGGATTTGACCGGATTTGGGCGGCGCGCCATGGCGCTTTCGCCAAAAGAAATGGATGCTTATGTGACCTATCAACTCGGCGCACTGCAGGCGTTTGTCGGTCGATACGGCGGACGTATGAATCACGTGAAGCCTCACGGGGCATTGTACAATCTCGCGGCGCGGGACTATGAAACCGCGCGTATTTTGGCGGAAGCGATTTATAAATTTGATCCGACACTCTTCTTTGTGGGGCTCGCCGGATCGGAGATGATTCGTGCAGGTAATGAGGTCGGGCTGAAAACAGCATCAGAAGTTTTTGCCGATCGCGCGTATACCAAAGAGGGATTACTGGTGGACAGGGCGCAACCCGGTTCGGTTATTCAAGGCACTCAGGAACAGATTAAACGCGTGGTGCAAATGATAAAAGAAGGTCGTGTTCTGTCCGTAGAGGGAGACTGGATTGAAATCCAAGCGGATACGGTCTGTATTCACGGTGACGGGGAAAATGCCGCGCCGTTTTCAAAACAGCTGAAAGCAGCACTGGAAGCCGAGCAAATTGAAGTGGCTTCCTTGTCATAAAATTGAGAGGAGCGGGCGCTCATGCAACAGGCATCACAACAAAACAGCTCTTATTTTCCAATGGGCGATCAGGCCATTCTCATCGTATTTTCAACTGAAATTTCCGAATCGGTTCATCAGCGCCTTTTGAATTTTTGCGATCGCATCGAAAAAAGCGATTTTGGTGCGGATGTGGAGGTTGTTCCGGCTTACGCTTCGGTTTTGATTGTGTATCGTTCAAATGAAAAGTCCTACAGCGATAGGGTCTCCGAGTTGAAGAGGCTGATGGGCGAAAGCGATTCCGACGTGTTTTACGAGGGAGAAACCATTGAAATCCCAGTTTGCTACGGTGGTGCGTTCGGGCCGGATCTGGATTTTGTCGCAAATCATGCGCAGATT
>JASUTA010000098.1 GCA_030445805.1 Clostridiales bacterium | reverse complement strand
TTCAAAAAAATACAATGCTTTGTGAAGTTCATAAAAAATTAAACTTTTTTGGGATTATATATGGTCAAAATGCTGTATAATGACTATGAGGGTAGAGTTGAAGCATCAGACGGTGCAGTTGGAAGCCCTCGATCAAGAAAAGAGAGCGTGAGATGATGAAAAAATGTTCCGAATGTAAAAAAAATGTTGCCATATTGAGGACAGCTCGTGTAGAGAACGGTAAGACGGAATTTGTCGATCTCTGTTTGGAATGCGCTCAGAAAAAAGGATATCCGGTAATGGATGAAATTATGAATCAAATCAATTTGAGCCCGGAAGAGATGGACAATCTCTCCAAGCAAATGAATCGGCTTTTTGACAATATATCACAAGATGAAGAGAATCCTCTGATGCATCTCATGAGCTATGAAAGTGAAACGTATGAAGATGAGGATTATGACGAATTGGAAGATGAATTTGAGGAATTTGAGGAGTCCTATACGACAAATCCCAAAAGCAAGCATAAGCGTACAAAGCTTAAAACGCTTGAAAAGTATGGAACCAATCTGATTGAGCGCGCAAAGAATAATGAAATCGACCGGATTGTCGGCAGACACCGCGAGATTGACCGCGTGGTTCAGATTCTTAACCGCAGAGGTAAAAATAACCCGTTGTTGCTCGGTGAGCCGGGCGTCGGGAAAACGGCGATCGCCGAGGGATTGGCGGTTCGAATCATCGAGAAGGATGTTCCGGAAAAGTTGCTCGATACGGAAATTTATCTGCTTGACATGACGGCAGTTGTCGCCGGTACTCAGTTCCGTGGGCAATTTGAAGGGCGAATGAAATCCATTATCAATGAGGCGTCTGCACATGGCAATGTCATCCTCGTCATTGATGAGGTACACAATATTATGGGTGCAGGAGAAGTCCACGGCGGTGTTATGAATGCGGCCAACATTCTCAAACCGGCTTTGGCGCGCGGAGAAGTTCAAATCATCGGCGCAACGACGATGGAAGAATACAGAAAACACATTGAAAAAGATGCCGCGCTGGAGCGCCGTTTCCAAACGGTAGTCATTGACGAGCCGACGGCACAGGATTCCATTGAGATTCTCAAGGGCATCCGGGATTATTATGAAAAATACCACAAAGTACGCATTACCGATGAGGTGATTGAAGCCGCCGTTCATATGTCCGAGCGGTATATCACCGATCGATTCTTGCCGGATAAAGCCATCGACGTCATTGATGAGGCCGGGTCAAGAGCAAATCTTAAAAACAGCGGACTCGTTGAAATCAAAGCGCTTGAAACAGAACTTGCACGCGTTGAAGAACATCGCGAGGCGGCAGTTCTGGACAGCCAATACGAACACGCGGCGGAACTTCACACGGAGTCGCTTCGTTTGCAGAAAAAAATAGAGGCTTTGCGATCGGACTACGGCTCGGTAACGCTGTCTGTTGAAGACATCGCTTATGTGATTGAAGCGTGGACAAAAATTCCGGTTCAGCGTATTACGGAAGAAGAAGCTGAAAAGCTGATTGCCCTTGAAGACCGTTTGCATCGTCGAGTAATCGGTCAGGATCCTGCAATTTCTGCCATTGCAAAGGCCATTCGAAGAAACCGTTCCGGATTCAGGAAACGCAGAAAACCGGCATCCTTTGTCTTTGTCGGACCGACCGGTGTCGGTAAAACGGAGCTTGCACGAGCGTTGGCAGAGGAGTTGTTTGGTACGGAAGAGGCCATGATTCGCGTCGACATGACTGAATATATGGAAAAACACACCGTATCCAAACTTATCGGAGCCCCTCCGGGATATGTCGGCTATGAACAAGGTGGGCAGTTGACCGAGAAAGTGCGACGTAAACCGTATGCAGTGATCCTATTGGATGAAATTGAAAAGGCGCACGGTGACATCTTCAACATTCTGCTTCAAATTCTTGAGGACGGTCGATTGACAGACGGTCAGGGACGCACCGTGTTCTTCGAAAATACGGTCATTATCATGACTTCCAATGTGGGCACAAATCTCAAGTCAACCGGGATCGGATTCGGCAGTGAGACGGATCAAAGGCAGGATTCAAAGATTCGTGAGATGTTGAAGGAGACTTTTAAACCTGAATTTCTCAACCGAATTGATGACATCATCGTCTTTAAACCACTCTTGAAGGAAGAACTTAAGCGTATTGTAGAGCTTCAGCTTTATGAAGTGAATGAAGAAGTGCTCGAAAAGAATATGACGCTTGAAATCAGCCAAGAGGTCAAAGACATGATCCTCTTACAGGGCTTTGATGAAAAATATGGTGCGCGTCCGCTCCGAAGAACCATTCAGAGACTGATCGAAGATGAGATTGCCGAACTTTACATCAGAAAGCTTTTGAAAGAGGGCAACCTGCTGAAAGCTGTCGTTGAGAATCAAAAAGTAAAGATTAAAATTGAAGCGTAAAGCACTGACCGTAAAAAATGTAAGGATTCGGGAATATATTAAAGAATAAAAATAGAAATATTCTACAGAATATTGTAAAATAAGGTCAAGCTCAAGAAAACGGGGATGCCTTGGGCGTCTCCGTTTTTTATTTGCATATTTCGCAGAGAACAGTAACTTTATCGAATTGGCCGGAGGGTAAAAAAGGATTGCAAAGTACAGTAGGCAGGATGCCATTTAATCCGATTACACTTAAATTTAATGATGAGCGTGAAGCGAAATTCCTGGAAGATCGCTTTAAAAAGAAAGCCTGGTTTGTCCGAGGTGCCATTGTTTTTGCGATGCTATTATACATCGCTTTCGGCATTTTGGATTATTTTTTGTTTCCGCAGGAAGTTGGCGGTATTTTGAAAGTGCGCCTCGGCGTCAATATCCCCATTGTTATTTTCGGAGGGGGATTGAGTTTTACATCGTATTTTAAGCGATATTTCAATCAGATTATGACTGCGATGATATTAACATCAGCCGCATCAATTGTGTATATCAACGTCCTCATTGCAGGGAGCGGTATTTTTAGCGTTCACTTTTCGGGCCTCCTGCTCGCCATTGTTTTTTGCTACACATTCAGTAAAATTCAATTTCTTTGGGCGGCGTTTAACGGCATTATGATTTTGATTGGGTATAATCTGGCTTTTTTATTGTGGTCGCCAATGACACCCGACTATCTGCTCAGCAGCAACTTGATTCTCATCGCGATTAATTTTGTCGGAATGTTTGCCTGCTATTGGATTGAATTCTTTGAGCGCATGGACTTTGCAAAAGAAGAAGACCTGAAAGAGGAGCGGGCTAAGATTCAGAGCATCAATCACTCGCTCGAAACCAGAATTGCCGAACGGACTTCCGATCTCATGGCGCTTAACCGTTCGCTTCAAGCTGAAATCCAGACGCGTATTGAGGCGGAATCCGCCAAAACTTTTTTTGCCAATTATGATGCGTTGACGCATACGTTTAATCGCCGACATTTCACCGAATTTTTGCAGAAAGAGTGCGAAACGGAAGCGCCTTATTTTGCCGTGGTGTATATTGACACCGATAATTTCAGAGAAATCAACGATTTAATCGGACATAATAACGGCGATGAGATTTTAAAAAAATACGTTGAACGCATTAAGCGCTTTTTCTCGGAAAAAAAGATTCAAATCACGTTGGGTCGCATGGGTGGAGACGAGTTTGCATTGATTGTTTGGGACTTCGGACGTGAAACCGATTTGTTTCAACTTTTGGAGGCGATGCTGTTTTCTCTGTCAAATGTCTGTGTGGTGGAATCTCATAAGATCACACTGTTTTCAAGTGTCGGTGTCAGCTTTTATCCCGAACATGGTGAGTCGGCGCTCGATCTGCTCAGGAATGCCGAAGCCGCTATGACTCGGGCGAAAGAGAGCGGTGGGAATCGACTGAGCGTCTTTAATGCTTTGCTCGCCGATGAAATTGACGATCGACTTTACCTTTCGGCAAAACTGCGTGAAGCGATTGCGGAAGATCAGCTCTATATGTTGTATCAGCCTAAAATTTCGCTCAAAACGGGACGCGTATCCGGTGTTGAAGCCTTGATGCGCTGGCATTTGCCTGAGCGCGGGAACGTATCCCCGGATGTTTTCATTCCGATTGCCGAGGCCACCGGTGTGATTCATCAACTTGGAGAATGGGCCTTTAAACGGGTGTGCAGTGATTTGAAGCAAATGCGTTTCAAAAATGAACTACCGTTTTCGGTCAGTGTTAATCTTTCCGCGATTGAATTCAATGAGCCCGGTATTATGGACAAGCTCTCCGAGCTGGTTGAAAATTTGAAATGCCGTCCGCATCAGCTTTGCATTGAGATCACGGAAAGTGCCATGATGCATGATATGAATGCAACCCGCACGCGGATGAAACGCTTTCAAGAACTCGGGATACAAATTTCGGTAGATGACTTTGGGACTGGGTATTCGTCCTTGGCGTATTTAAGCCGCCTTCCGATTCACGAGTTGAAAATAGACCGTTCATTTGTCAATCGCATCAACAAAGCGACCGAAGACGAAATCATCATCAAATCGATTATTTCTCTTGCAAAAAACCTCAATTTGAGAACCGTTTCCGAAGGGGTTGAGACAGAAGAACAACTTCAATTTTTATTGGAGCAACAAGTGGACGAAATTCAGGGCTTTTATTTTAGCAAACCCCTGACGGTGGAAGCCCTTCAATCTTTTGTAGAGGATTTTTGCTGTAAGGCTCACGTGGAAAGTCTTCAAAATATGACAGATGGACATTTGAAATCCTATGAACCGGTGGTATAATGGACGGTGAAGATATTGAGGAGGGAAGTTATGCGTTATAAGCAAACGTATCTCATGGCACTCAGTGCCATTTTGGTCATTGCCTTTTTTGTGCCGTGGTTTGCGCACAATCCCGATTTTCAAATGTTTGCCCAATCCGATTCTGCCGGGCTATCCGGATTCAGCCTTATTAGAGGGTTGAGCTATGCGGCGCCTACACTTGCCGCTTTGACGGAAAAAGCATGGGTCATTTATTTTGGATATGCGATTGTCCTGATACCGATTGCAGGTCTCGCGGCAATTGTTTTAAGCGGACTTCGAGTGTCGTGGGCATCGAGGATTCACATTTTTCAATACGCATTTACCCTTCTTTTATTTGTGGGATTCTTTGGATTCCTGTGGAGTCAACCCGATCTCAGCACCCTTTATCATTCTGTTTTCATAACGGCTAAAGGGGTGTATATCAATGTTCTTGCATCTGTTGCCGGGCTGGGGCTGATTCTTTTCGGAAAGAAAGAAATTCGATGAAATGTATTCGGAAAGGAGATGCTTTCCGGGGTTTGAAGATTAATTAGGGGGGATTTGATGGCTTTTGTAAAAAGTGGTCCAAAAATTTTAATTTTAGAATCGAAAGACCCGGATCAGTTCAGAGAAATTGTTCTCAAGCACTTCAAAAGTCGGGAGCTGGATAAAGCATCCGAAAGTTTTGAAGATGTTGTCGCATCGCTTCGATATGACCAAACGTTGATCTATTTGACGGATAATGCGCGAGAAAATGTCAGTAGTTTTGATTTTAAGCGTTGTCTTGTTGTGGAAGGCGGGGCTCAAAACTTTTTGATGTCGTTTATCAATCTCGGCCATGCGTCATTGATCAGCTTTGTCAGGAGGGCACCGAGACTTATTATCATGCGCGTTATTGGAGATATGGAGGGGACCATTCACGATATTGCGGAGGATTATGAGGCGACGACGGAACCGACAAAGGAAATCTTTACGCGGCATTCTGAGGGGACGGTTATCCTCTTTACGGAGTGCAATTTAAATAAAAAATTGGAGTATTCGGAACTCAGTAAACAGGCGCTCTATACGCCGCTTCATTTTTCGGAAGTCATTCATTCGTTGGATCTTCACGCGCTCAAATACAGCAATCGCAATTTGAAAGATACAGTATGGAATGAAATGACGATTAAAATTTTGGACAAATACGGTGCGTATAAAGTTCAATATGATCGCCTGATTTTCGTCTTGGACCATCTGGGTGCCGGGATATTGCTCAAAGAAGGCTGGAGTGAAAGTCCGCTGAGGCTGTTCTCATCCGAGGATTATTATGCAGTCAACTATTTTACGTATCTGTCGCCGCAGGAGATTAAAAAAATTCTGCTGGCGCTTGAATACATGGAAAACGGCGAGCGCATTGTTGATTTTGAACTCTTCTTTAAAAAGAAGCGTATTCATTGGGATGAAGTGCGTACAAAAGATAATCTGTCGCGCGAAGCGTTGTCACAGCACTATCGACATGAATTGTACAGAGATTTGGCGCAAGAAGATATTGATCGCCTGAAAGCGATGGAAGATTATATTTTTGCGTCTAGATAACGCCGCCGATTCGGCGACGGGAGGTGCACAGTGAGCACTTATAGAATGGTTGTGCAGTATGAAGGCACGCGCTACAAAGGATGGCAGCGGCTAAAAGGGGAAGGTCAGACGATTCAGGGCAAAATTGAATCCGTTTTGAGTCGATTGTTGCAGACCCAGATTGAAATCCACGGGTCCGGAAGAACCGATGCCGGCGTTCACGCAGCCGGACAAGTGGCACATTTTAAAACAGAAGTACCGATTGACGGCGAATTGATTTTGAAGGAAGTCAATCAATACCTTCCGGAAGATATTGCGATTCTGTCAATTGAGCATGTGGATGAACGGTTTCATGCGCGTTATCAGGCAAAATCGAAAACCTATGTCTATCGAATTTGGTTGGCACCTTATCCACCTGTTTTTGAACGTTCTCTCGTTTATCAATACTCAGGAGAGACATTGCCGGATGTGGAAAAGATGGAGCAGGCGGCAAAACGGTTTCTCGGGACACATGATTTTCGAGGATTTTCTTCTGATAAGACGAAAAAATCAACGGTTCGGACATTGTTTGATTTGACTTTTGAACAGACGGATACAGAACTTAAATTCTTTCTGACGGCAGACGGCTTTCTATATAATATGGCGCGTATTATCGCCGGAACGTTGCTCGATGTCGGCACAGGCGTTGTTGCGGAATCGGATATCGAACCTGTTTTTTTGAGCGGCAAGCGAGAGGGTGCGGGTGAAACGGCGCCGGCAAAAGGGTTAACGCTTTTGGAAGTGCACTATTGATTTGAAGTGAGGGCGTATCCGAGAAAAATATCTGAATTTCTTAAAAAGACAAGCATGTTTTTTTGAACGGGTAAAAAGCAATGAGAATGCTTAAAAAGTTTGTTAGCTAATTGTACACCTATGAGAAAACACATTTTGTATCATGTATTTTTAAGTGAACAAGATTAAAGTTTTCTTGAGGTAAATGCCTCAAGACCGGATTTTATAAGAAACAGAGAGGCATTGATATATTATTAACGATTGAAAAACGAGGTAAAACGCATCTGTTCAGTAACTGTACAAACGCATGTACAGGAATTGAACATTCAACGTGTATACAGGATGCATTCATGTCTCAATAGGTTGGAATCATTGGAAACGCTATGTGGCTAAAAAGCTACATGCGTTTTTTTTTGGCATAGGTCTTGCTTAATGTGAGTGTACACGTTGTTTTTAAATTCAAGCGCGGCAAAGCCATGGTTGCCGGGACCGCTTGCAGAGAAACTTAGAAATCAACTAGAAAAATTGGATGAGGTGAAACTGTGGGTACATTTTTACAAGTCATACTGCGGAGCCTGGAGACGGGCAGTTTGTATGCGCTGGGGGCATTGGGGATCATCATTATCTTCCGAACATCCAACGTAACAAACTTCTCGCATGGTGTCGTCGCGATGTTCAACACGTTTGTGGTGACCTACTTTTTTATGAACTGGGGATTACCGCTCGGAGTTGCAATCCTTCTGGGAATCATCAGTGCAATAATAGTAGGGATACTGATTGATCTTGTCGTCATCAGACATACCAAGAAGGTCTCTGAAATGGGAAAACAAATCGTTACACTCGGATTGATTATGGTCGTCCTCGGCATAACGCCGGTTCTTTTTGGGGTCGATCCTCTGAGATTGCCTAAATTGATTGAGCAGGGCAACCTGTCAATTTTAGGCGCCGACATCTCGTACAATGGTCTGTTCAATATTGTATTCGGCATTTTGATTATGGTCGGATTGTTCTATGTGCTTCAGAAGACAAAGATCGGTCTTGCCATCAGAGCGACGGCCTCAAACGAGCATACGGCAAAGCTGATGGGTGTTCCTACCGAAACAGTCACATTGGGTGCTTGGGCAGTTGCAGGTGCGCTTGGGGTTATATCGGGCGTTATGGCTGCTCCGATGACGTCGGTAACACTCAACTTAATGGATGAAATTCAAGTCAATGCATTGGTTGCGGTTGTTTTAGGCGGATTCCAAACATTCTACGGACCGGTTATCGGTGCTTACATCATCGGTGTTGGCCGAAACTTATTGCTGTACTATGTATCATCGGTATGGGGCGGTCAAATTCTCTATATCCTGATTCTCGTCTTCTTGGTCTTCAGACCTTACGGATTAGTCGGCAAGAAAATCGTTAAGAAAGTATAGGTGGAAAAATGAAGACAAAACTCTATAAAAACCCGTATTTGCAGTTCGTTTTGTTGGGAATTTTGCTCGCCTTGATTCCGATACTCGCGAATGCCGGACTGATTAAGGTCAGCCATATTACAACGCTCGGCGGGACATTTATTTTTGCGATCGCCGCACTCGGGCTCAATTTATTGCTCGGTTATTCCGGACTCATATCTCTCGGAACAGCGGGATTTATGGGCCTCGCCGCTTATTTTTCAGCGTATTTTACGGTAGACCTCGGATTGCCATTTGAATTGGCGCTTATTTTATCCGTTGTCATCCCGACGCTCTTGGGGATTTTGGTCGGTCTTGTTTCGCTGAAAATTGAAGGGATTTATCTGGCCATTGCAACACTCGCTGTCGCAGAGGTCATGAAAAAGACTTTTGAAGAATTTGACTTCTTTACGAACGGATTCAGCGGTAAAACGGCGGATTATCCGACACTTCTCGGATTTTTCACACTGGACAGAACAACGATGTACTATTTTATTGTAGCGGTCATGATCGTGATTATGATCTTGACATACAATTTAGTAAACGGCCGTTTGGGACGTGCACTCAATGCGATGCGCGGCAGTGAAGCGGCTTCACAGGCAATGGGCGTCAACTTGCTCAAACATAAATTGGTGGCTTTCGCGCTTGCAACGGCATATGCCAGTGTCGCCGGAGTCCTCTATGTACACTTTATCAGATATTCTTACCCGACGGTCTGGAACATGGGACTTTCTCTTAACTTCCTCGCGATGATCGTCATTGGCGGTTTGCGTTCGATTTATGGGACGCTTCTCGGTACGTTTATCGTATTTGCCGTACCGGACCTCTTTTTGAAACAGCTGCCTTATTTCGATCAGCTCTCCTATGTACTGAACGGCGTCTTGATTATCTTGGTTATTATATTCTACCCGAACGGTCTGATCTTTGCGGGCCGTGACATCAAGAAACTGTTCACAAAGAAAAAGGAGGTCAAATAATGCAGTCAGACATGAAAGATTACAGATTGAGAGTGGAGAACCTATCCATTGCTTTCGGCGGTCTCAAAGCTGTAGATAACCTGTCCTTTGACATTAAAGAAAAAGAAGTATTCGGTCTCATCGGCCCGAACGGTGCCGGAAAAACGACTGTTTTCAACTGTATTACACAGTTTTACAAGCCGGATACCGGAAACATCTATTTTAAAGATAAAACCGATACAACGCGCAACCTTTTGGAATATCAAGTTCATGACATTATCGGATTGGGTCTCGTGAGAACGTTCCAAAACGTTGAACTGAT
>JASUTA010000097.1 GCA_030445805.1 Clostridiales bacterium | reverse complement strand
TGTAGACAAAAGGTGACGATAGTCTTGAGCGATATTGTCCAAAATATCTTTTTGCGCCTGTGAAAAGTCGGCATAATAAGAAGCGTCTTCTTTAAAAATTTCCAAAAGCGCCTGCGTGTCCTGCAGTGAAAAACATTGTTTTAAGTGATATACGAGTATGAGATCCGCAATGGTACTGCGTTTGTATTTCTTCTTTTCCGGGGGTTCAATCACTTTTGATTTTGCATAATTATTAATCATGGTCTTAGTAAAAATGCCGTCTTCGCCCTTCCTTAAAAGCGGATTCATCTGTGTGTTGAGATAGTCGAGCAGTTGATCCATGTAAAGCGGAATATCGGGGATGGCATCGTAATTCGGATTTTCATAATTTAGGAATTCCAATACATCAGACATGAAAACCTCCCTTTAAAAATAAATTTTTCAAAACATATTATAGCATATTATAAAGTTTTTATAAATAGGTATTGAATATATAGAAAATATGTGATAGCATTTTATAACAACAACAAGTAGTTATTAATACTACATAAGGAGGCTGAAATGCAAATCCGCGAACCGATAAATGCACTGACACATCTTTCCGGCATCGTATTATCAATAGCCGGCATGATTGCCTTATTGGCTTTAAACCATCATCCGCTCGCCCTTGCGGGGAGTATTGTCTTTGGACTCAGCATGGTCCTGCTCTATACAGCATCAACCGTATACCATTGGTATTCCGGGAACGGAGACGTGATTAAGCGCCTCAGAAAATTTGATCACGCCATGATCTTCGTTTTAATTGCCGGAACTTATACGCCGATTTGTTTGCTTGTGCTGGGCGGCAGATTGGGCATCGGGCTTCTGATTACCATTTGGGCGATTGCCATTGCCGGCATTGTTGCCAAGATTAAATTCATCAATATGCCCCGTGCGCTTTCCGCGGCAATCTATCTTGTGATGGGATGGTTGTGTATTTTTTTCATCTATCCGATTTATAAAGGAATGCCTGCCGGAGCGTTTCCGTGGCTTGTTGCCGGTGGTATTTTGTATACAATAGGATCTTTGTTTTATGCTTCAAAATCCGACCGAATAAAAATCGGAAAATTTGGATTCCACGAGATTTTCCATCTCTTCATTTTAGCAGGGAGTGCGGCGCACTACATAATGATTGTCAAATTTCTGATTTAAAGGCCAAAGGTGTTCTGCTTTCATTACAGTTGATACACTTTTCTATCAAAAAGTGTACGTTTTATGTACAATATTTAATGAGAAAAGTATTTCAAGAATGGAATTGTTCTTTTGACATCATATTTCAGAAGACGAAAACTTGGCGTTTTCAACGTATGAATTGGCACTCTTCGCAGGTTCCGGGTGTGTAAATGGCATGGAAATTGCAATTAGATAAGGACATGCAGGATGAAAGTCCTTAGAAATCCATTGTCAGCTTCGGCGGGGAGGCCGTTTTGATTAAAAATATTGAGATTTCCCGATTGATGATTAAACATCTGAAAGTCATCGACAATCAGTTGGATGAAATGATCCGATTGGGATTTGACCATAAAAGCATCCATGCTTATCGGGAGAGTATTCGCCGATTCAGAGCATTGCTTTTTTTCTTTATACCGAGCATGAGTGCGGGACAGTACCGATTTTTTGAAATGGTATCGGAACGTAATTTTGATATGACGTCACTGATTCGTGAAATTGATGTCTTTGAAACGGGCTACGGGAATTATATGAAACCCGAGACCTTGGAAAAACTTGCCGAAATAAAAAGGCCGCTTTTAGAGCGACTCATTGAAGACACGGGACGGATGTATCGTTTTACGGAACGCATGCCTAAGATGGTGATTCGATCCATTGAAGAGGATCATATTGCGGATTACGAAAAAGAACGGCAGTTCATGTTGTTTAAAGAATTCATCGAAACAGATGCTATGATTGCCGAAGGTCAGGAAAAATACATCTTGAATAAGCGCATGCTCGCTAAAAAATTGCATTATATTCATGAAATCCTCATGCCCGGAAATAAGGACTTGGATGAGGTGAATGAAGCACTGGCCTCATTTCAGGTGATTGCGAAACAGCTTCACGACGTGTGTGTGAACTTAAGATTTGTGGGTCAATATCAACTTGATGATTCGGAACTGATTGCAAAACTCGTTCAGGATCATGTCAATTTTTCAAAACAATCCGATGCGGCATACGATCGCGTCTGTGCGGCAATTGTGCGCTACATGGAGCGTGCGGAGTAAAACCATCGAAACCGTCAGGTAGCGGCGCATGATTAAAGGCCCCGTAAAAGACACCATAAAAAGCACCATAAAATAAAATTATATAAGATGATATAAAATGAAAAAAGCGTTCTCTCAGGGGTGAGAACGCTTTTTTCCGGTTGTGCATATTATTATACGGGGAAGCTTATGAGGGTATTTTACATAAGCTAAGAAGGAGTTTCACGATTGAACATGAAAGTATTTGTGAGTCTTTAAAAGGGGATTATCTAAAGCTCATACACAGCATACAACGGCTATGTAAAAAAAAGATGAGGTCAACGTTAAGAATGTGAAAAATATGCGGGGCGATTGGCAGACTGCCGTGCGGAGCGTATTAAAAGTGTCGGGGGGCAAAACGGCGCAAATTTTTCCCGGATATGGTATACTGTTGAGAGAGTAAATTGAAAGGACGGAACAATGAAATGACACAGTGGATATTACAGAGCTTGAGCGTTCTTTCAAGAGAGGCCAAGGTCCTGCTTTTAGCGGCTATGCCGATTATAGAACTCCGAGGTGCGATTCCCGTTGCCATTTCTCTGGGAATGACACCGTTTCACGCATTTATTTTAAGTTTTGTGGGAAGTATATTGCCGGTGCCTTTCCTCTTACTGGGAATCCGTCCGGTTTTTAAGATGATGAGCAGAGGGCGCGTTTCGAAACAATGGGTCGAATGGTTCTCAAAGCGCGGTTTGCGCCGAAGCGACCGAGTCAAAAAATATGGATTTTGGGGTCTGATTTTGTTTGTGGGCATTCCGCTTCCGGGAACCGGCGTTTGGACGGGAACCTTAATGGCGGCATTGCTTGATATCCGATTTAAGGTGGCTTTTCCCGCCATTTTTATCGGGAATCTCATCGCCGGTATTTTAATTTCTTTGCTGAGCCACGGGGCATTTGGTCTCTTGGGCATGTTTTGACGGAGGGGACTCTATGACGGCAAAATACGAAAAAATCGCGCTGGACATTGCATATAGTATTATCAACGGAGAGTGGAAAGTCGGAGAGATGATTCAGGGACGGTCCACGTTATCCGGGAAGTACAGTGTTTCACCTGAGACTATTCGGAGAGCCGTCAAACGGTTGGAAGAAGTCGGCGTGGTTGAAGTCATGGAGAAAAAAGGCGTCCTCATCTGTTCGAGGGCATCCGCGGAAGCCTATATTCAGGAAAGCCAATCCAAAGATCATATTTTATCTTTGCGCGAAGATGTCGCCAAAATGATGGCGGAAAAGCGGGCGATCGAAGACGCCATGCTCAGTCGAATGGATGCACTGATTGAAGAAGCGGTGTTGCTCAAAAACATGGGCATTATTTATCCGCTGGAATGCAAAATTGCCGAAAATAGCCATCTTATCGGAAAAACAATTGGAGAAGTCAAGTTCTGGGAACGAACGGGGGCAACCATCATCGGCATTAACCGAACCGGGCAATTGCTCTTATCTCCGGGACCGAAACTGACTTTTTTCTCGGGAGACGTCATTTTTTATGTGGGAAATTCGCGTGTCAATTCGGAGCGCGTCGAAAAATTTGTCAATCGAACGGCGTGAATTGCACTGTGAAGTGAATGGTACTAAAGAAAGAGGGAAGAGAAGATGATACTGGAATTGTCCGTCAGCCTGTTGGAACGCCTCGGTATTATTGTCATATGCGCTTACATGATGATGCGGACGACATTTTTTAAAAAATATATTATCAAACAGCAGGCGCATTGGCTTGAAAATGTTTTGTACGGTGTTTTTTGGGGCGCCATGGGGATTTTGATGACACTCATGGGAGAACCGGTATACGGGGGTATTGCCAATTCGAGAACCATTCCCATTCTGCTTTCGGGGATTATCGGCGGGCCGGTTGTCGGCACGATCGCCGGTTTGATTTCCGGCGGACATCGCATGTTTTTAACACAAGGCGGGTATTTGACTGCTGTTGCATGCGGTGTTTCGACATTGCTTGCGGGGGTAATCGGCGGTTTTTCAAAACGCCATTTGGACGGCAAAAAGAACCGCCACCTCTATGGCTTTGTACTGGGGATTGTCGTTGAAATGATTCAGATGGGCATTATCCTTTTAATAGCGAGACCCTATGAGGATGCCATTGCGCTGGTAAAGGTTATTTTTCTTCCGATGACATTCCTCAACGCTTTTGGGGTCAGCATGTTCTTGCTCTTTATTCAACAGGTTTATGATGAGGGACAGGCGGCCAAAGCGATGATGGCGGAATTGTCACTCAGTATTGCGGCGCTGACATTGCCGTATTTCAGAAAGGGATTAAACGAAGTTTCGGCACTCAAGGCGGCTCAAATCATCTACGATTTAAGTGACTTTGAAGCGGTTTCGTTTACAGATAAAGAACATGTCCTCGCTCATGTGGGACTTGGAAGCGATCATCATGTGTCGGGCGGGGCACTTTGGACGCGCCTGACTCGAACGGTGTTGAACGACGGGGAGATGATGATGGCTCAAAGGCGCCGTGCCATCGGATGCGAAGACGCACATTGTCCGCTTGGGTCTGTCGTCATTATGCCGCTCAAAATCGGTGAGCAGACGGTGGGAACACTGAAAGTATACAGACATCGTGAAAATGCCATTGCCAAAACGGATATTGAATTGGTACGCGGCCTTGGGATTCTCTTTTCGACGCAATTGGAACTCGGCCTCGTAGAGGCGCAGAAAAAGCTCCGGGCAGAAGCGGAACTGACGGCTCTGCGCGCTCAAATCAAGCCACACTTTCTGTTCAATGCGCTCAATGCCATTATGTCTCTGACGCGCACGGATGCCGAAAAAGCTCGGGAATTGCTTCAGGAATTGAGTGTGGTGCTCAGAAACGGGTTTAAAAATGCAGAACCTTATATTCCGCTTGAAGAAGAACTTAGATTTATAGAAGCTTACCTCAAAATTGAGTGTGCGCGCTTTCCGGAGAAACTGAACATTACTTTGGAGGTAGACCCCGGAATCCATATGACGGTTCCGCCTTTGATTTTACAACCCCTCGTTGAGAATGCCGTCAAACACGGCATCCATAAAAAGACCGGAGACGGGCATTTGTTTTTAGGCGTTTCCAAAGTCGGTGATGAAGTGGCCTTTGAAGTGTCGGATGACGGTGTGGGCATACCTGCGGAAATTTTATCGGATCCGGTGAGTACGGGGATCGGACTGAAAAATGTCAAAGAGCGTCTTAAAACCATTTACGGCAGAGAACTTTCGATTGAGACCGAACTGGGGAGCGGGACAACCATTCGCTTTCAATTGCCGATCACGGGAGGACACCTATCATGAAAGTGGTTCTGGTCGACGATGAACGATTGGCGCTGGATGAACTGACTTATTTGCTGGAACAGATTCCGGATGTGTCGATAGAAGGGGCTTTTTTAGAGGCGAAAGAGGCGCTCAAATTTGTCGCCGCCAATCCGCCGGATATTATTTTTTTGGATATCAGCATGCCTGAACTCGGCGGTATGGAATTTGCCGATGCAATTGCGGCGCTTGGGCTTAAAACGGCGATTGTCTTTGCAACGGCCTATGATAATTTTGCGATTAAAGCATTTGAAAAAAATGCCCTTGATTACGTGCTCAAACCTTATGAGGCGGCTCGTCTTTTTAAGGTGATCGGTAAATATCGTGCGCTTCAAGGCCCGGTTTCTCAACCTGATTTGCCGATCAAGCTATCCATTTGGATGGGAGATCGCGCCGTCTTTGTCAATCCGGATGATATTTTGTACTGCGAAGTTCAAAACAATCAGTCCAGTATTTGTACGGAGACCGGATGCTATCCGGTACCCGATTCTTTGAGTGCTCTGGAAGAGCGGTTGCCGAATGAGCAGTTTTTGAGAACGCACCGCTGTTTTCTCATCAACATTAAACGAGTCAGGGAAGCGAGTCCGTACTTTAACAATACACTGGTGGTTCGGTTGCACGGAACGAAAAAAGAAATCCCGGTAAGTCGGCATTATGTTAAAGCATTTAAAGCGGTTTTTCATTTATAAACGCATTTTAACCGCCGATTTATGCATTTCAGGGAAAAATAAATGTACAAAGAGATAAATTATGATACCATGGCCTCGCAAATAAAAAGGGGGTATTCAACATGGTATCATTTTTATTATCATTGGTTGCACTCTTACTTGGGTATTTATTCTACTCAAAATTAGTGGAGCGCATTTTTGGAGCAAACGATTCAATTGAGACACCGGCAAAGCGTATTCATGACGGCGTGGACTTTGTCGAACTCGATTGGAAACGGGCATTTTTGATTCAGTTCCTTAATATTGCAGGGCTCGGACCGATTTTCGGTGCCATTGCCGGTGCGTATTGGGGACCGTCTGCATTTCTTTGGATCGTTCTGGGGTCCATTTTTGCCGGTGCGACACATGACTATTTTTCGGGAATGTTGTCAGTTAGAAATAATGGTGAGACGATCGGCGAAATCGTCGGCCGTTATCTCGGTACCAGTGCAAAAACAGTAATGCGTATTTTCTCGGTTATTCTGTTGGTTCTCGTTGGGGTTGTCTTTATGAGCGGACCTGCCGGATTGCTTGAAAATATGACGGGCATTAATCAATTCTTCTTCTTGGCATTGATTATTGTATATTACATCTTTGCAACGGTTTTGCCGATTGATAAAATCATCGGAAAAATCTATCCGATTTTTGGAGCGGCGTTGCTCATTATGGGCGTCGGTATTATCGGCGGTATCATTATCGGCGGCTATACGATCCCTGAAATCACGTTTACAAACATGCATCCGACCGGAAAATCCATTTTCCCTTATCTCTTCGTCACCATTGCTTGTGGTGCAATCAGTGGTTTCCATGCCACTCAATCTCCGCTCATGGCACGTTGCCTTAAGACGGAAAAAGAAGGCCGAAGGGTATTCTATGGCGCTATGATCACGGAAGGCGTTGTCGCTTTGATTTGGGCAGCAGCGGCAATGAGCTTCTATGGCAGTACGGAAGCGCTTTCACAAGCCGGCACACAAGCGGTAGTCGTCAATGAAATCTCGAGAACTTTGCTCGGACCGGTGGGCGGAATCCTCGCAGTCCTCGGCGTTGTTGCGGCGCCGATTACCTCAGGTGATACCGCATTCAGAAGTGCTCGATTGGCGATTGCGGACGCTTTCAACATTAAACAAGACAAGTTCTCTGCTCGATTTGCAATTGCGATTCCGCTGTTTGTCGTTGGGATTGCCCTTTGCTTTATCGACTTCACGATCATCTGGCGTTATTTCGCATGGTCGAATCAGACGCTTGCAACCATTGCACTTTGGACATCGGCAACGTATTTGTATAAAAACAATAAGCCGCACTGGATTGCTTCCATTCCGGCAACTTTTATGACAGCGGTTGTCGTTTCCTATATCATTATTGCACCGGAAGGTTTGCGCTTGGGCGAGCAAATCGGAACACCGGTTGGTTTGGGCGTCGCGATCTTTACATTCGCATTTTTCCTTTACAAAGCGCATCAAGCGAAACAGTACGGTCTTGCAAGCGCAGGCGCTTCATCGGGAAAATAAGCGGTATTACAAAATCGGCGTTATAGAACAGGGCGCCGTAAAAAACAGACAGGCTTTTGGCAATAAATAAAAAGGAAAAGGTGACTTGAAGGCAGATTTCGAGTCGCCTTTTTCTTTTTTGAGCGGTTCGGAGGAAAGATTCTTAGAGAAAATTAAGCGAATAAAGAAAACCGATATCTGACAACTCTATTGACATACAAGAGTTGCTAGTGTATACTTAGGTTAGAGTAGCAACTTGTATACTTTTTTAAGTTGTCAGTTTACAACCTGTTGAAAATCATAAACCCATGAGCAGATTGGAGGTGCTTATGATTTTAAAACGCGGCAGGCTGACAAAAGGAAAGCAAAAGGCGCTCTATGAAATTCGGTTGGCTGTACCGACGGATATTGACAAAATCATGGCATTACAGGAACAAGTATATGAAGCGTTATCGAACAAAGCAGTCTTGGCGACGGATTCTAAAGAAACCTTAGCCGAAGCAATCAACGGAATGGGAGCGATCTTGTGTGTTTTCATCAATGAAAGTCAGCTGATTGCCTACCGCTACATTCGTTTTCCGGGAAGTACGCCGGACAATTTAGGACTTGAAATCGGACTTGATGAGTCGATGCTCAATCAAGTGGTGCATCTTGAGACAACCGTGGTTTCTCCGGAATACCGTGGAAATCATCTTCAATCCATTACCTTTTCGGTTGTAGAGGCGTATCTGGAATCCTGGGGGTACAGGTATATACTCTGTACGGTTTCACCTGAAAACCCTCATAGTTTAAAAAATATTATAGAAGCGGGTCTTGAAATCAAAGCTTTGAAAAGGATGTATAAGAGCGATTTGAATCCGTTTGGTTTGTGGCGTTTTATTCTCTACAAGGATTTGAAAGATACGCGAATGATGGATCCGATTGAGGAGATCGGAGCATCGTTTGACTATTTTCAGTAAAATGCAAACGGCCTCTGCCGTGGATGGATTTTTTTAGAATAACCGGCTTTATGTCAATACATTGGAAGCAGTTGTTCGCTTTATGGACAATGTGTCCAAATTAAGGACAGCAAAAGGGGCCAATCTGGCATCTTCTGCTGTTTTTGGCGCCTTATTTAAGTGCGTTGTGAGAAAATTATCCCTGTCTCGTTGGCATCGTAATTGCAATATACAATGATAACGTTAAATCAGGGAGGGAAAAATGTCCATTTTTATGTATGAAGACCTCGCACTTTACTATGAAGTAAAGGGAAATGCCTCGGCCGAAAAAACGATTGCATTCTTCAATGGCGTTATGGCATCTACCAGCAGTTGGGATGCGCTCTGGCCTATTTTTGAAGCATTTGGCTACCGCATTGTACTGCATGATTTTAAGGGACAATTAAAATCCGGGAAACCCACAGGACCCTATTCATTTGAAGACCACTGCGAAGAGGCACACGCACTCTTTGATCACCTCGGTATTCAAAAAGTACATATTGTCGGCACTTCTTATGGCGGCGAAATCGCCATGAAATTTGCCATAATGTACCCCGATATGACAGAGTCCATTGCCATTATCGATTCCGTATCAGAGATCGATTCCGTCATGAAGGCATTCGTTGACAGTTGGTCAATGTTATGCGATTTAAAGGACGGCGAAAAATTCTTTTGGGGCATGTTGCCGAGTATTTACGGTCCGTCTTTTGTACGAGACAACATGGCGATGCTCAAGGCACGCGCCAAAGCATTAAATGCTGTTCCGCAAGAATATTTCACCGGTCAAAAAATATTGTACGATACATTTTTAAAAGATGCTGATTTTACAGACGAACTTTCACAAATCGAGTGTCCTGCATTGATTATCTGCGGTGAAGACGATTTATTGAAGCGTCCGTCGTTTTCCAGAATACTTGCCGGTAAAATCAAGGGCGCCGAATTTGCTCTGCTTCCCGATTGCGGCCATGTTGCCATCTTTGAAAAGCCCGATATTTTGAGATCGTTACTGGCGGGCTTTATTCTTAAACAGGGACTTTAATCAAGCGATTCGCACAATAAGGCTTCAATTTTGAAGGCAAGCCTTGGATCATCATACCCCCTAAAAAAAATCTCTT
>JASUTA010000003.1 GCA_030445805.1 Clostridiales bacterium | reverse complement strand
AGTATATGTTGGCAGCATAAAACTGCCACCAGTTTTCGTCTGGTGGCAGAAATATATTTTTATTTTTTTTATTGTCTACTTGACGGGAAGCAGTTCAGAGGCATCAGGTTTTTGGTTTGAATTTTGTTCAAATGTAATTTAGATGTGACGTGAATGCTTTTGTAAAACATATAACCGTTAAAACATTTAGCAGCAAGTCATATGGTGAAACATAAGACCGAATAAAAGCTTTAAAATCGCTTGCGTTTTGAAGAAGAAGGAATGTTGAGTTCATCTCGATATTTCGCCACGGTTCTCCTTGAAATGTTGATGCCATTGGCTTCAAGTGCATCGGCAATCGCCTGATCGCTGATCGGTTTTTTCGAATCCTCCTTATCAATCATGTCTTTCATAATTGATTTGACACTTTCCGAAGAAACGCCTTCTCCGCTACTGCCTTTGACACCGCTTTGGAAAAAGTACTTGATCTCAAATAATCCGTTGGGGCATTGAATGTACTTTCCGTTGACGGCACGACTCACGGTTGATTCGTGAACTTCTATTTCATCGGCGATGTCTTTGAGATTAAGTGGCTTTAAATAAAGCAAGCCCTTTTCAAAGAATTCATATTGGTATTCGACAATGGCTTTACACACCCTATAGATGGTATTGCGCCTTTGTTCAATGCTCTTAATAATACGAAGTGCCGATTGTAAGTTTCGCGAAAGATACTCCGTCGTCAGGCTATCGCGCGAAATTTGATTCATCATACTCTTGTAAAACCCGTTAATTTGAAGTCTGGGCGCCGCCGCATCATTGACGATGACCACATATTCATTCTTAATTTTTTCCACATAGACATCAGGAACGATGTACCGAACATCGCGGAGAGAACTGAAAGAACGTCCTGGTTTCGGTTCGAGCGTCCTTATGTAATCATACGCCGCTTGAACGCGTTCAGCCGTTTCACCAAGCGTTTTTGCAATTTGTGCAAATCGCTTTTCACCCAATTCTTCCAGATGGTCAAGGACCAATCTTTCTTCCAGACTGTCTTCATAGCCCTGTTGATACAGCTGGATCAGCAAACATTCCTGAATGGAGCGTGCACCGACACCGGGCGGGTCAAACGTCTGAATGAGACGCACCAGTTGTTCAATGTCCTCACTGCTCCGATGAAACAACGTCATCGCCTCTTCATTTCGCATTTGAAGATAGCCGTTGTCATCAATGTTTTCTATGATATATTCGCAAATACTTATGATTTCGTCATCCTGTTTTAAAAATTTTAATTGCATCATGAGGTAGTCCTTTAGCGACTCCTCATCGGCAATGAAATTATCGTAATTCATTTCAGAATCCGGATCGTAAGCGGGCGCTCCGGTTCCCTTAGGATCATCAAATGAATTGACGAATTCTTCCCAGTCAAAATTGTCCCGATCACCCTTGTCGAGATCGTACTCGTATTCTTCATCAGAATCCGACTCCGACTTTTCGGGGGCATCCTCCGATGCCGTTTGACTGGATTTTTCCAAAACGGGATTATTCAAAAGCTCTTCGTTGATAAACGCATTGAGTTCAAGAGAATTGAACTGCAAAATTTCAATAGCCTGCTTCAATTCCGGCGTCATAATGAGCTTTTGTGTTTGGACCAGATTTAAATTAAAATTCATTTTCATAGCAAAATCCCATCTCACCCCAAAGACCATTCCATATAAGCACTTTATTATTATATCAAACTCAGATTGAAAATGATAGTCGAAAAATCGGCATAAAAAAACCGAGCCGGAATCGGCTCGGAAATTGATTTTTTAACGTTTACTCACATCGTAAGGTTCACCGGACGCCTTCGGTCCCGCCGACGAACTGGAGAAGAGAACCAGTGCCACGAGCGTGATGACGTAAGGGAATGTATTGAGGAATATATTCGGTACGTTCTTAAGTGCGGGCACAATAATGGACATATTGGCAACCGTCATTGCCGTTCCGAAGAACAGAGATGAGCCGAGAATGCCCCATGGTTTCCACTTACCAAAAATGAGTGCTGCCAAAGCCAAGAAGCCCAAACCGTTGTAAGTGAGTTGTGAAAACTCTTTGGCATAGGTCATAATAACGATCCCGCCGCCTAATCCGGCCAAAGCACCTGAAATCAAAACACCTGTATAGCGCATATTTTTTACGTTGATTCCCATAGAATCCGCAGAGTGCGGGTTTTCGCCGCAAGCTCTCAGCCGAAGCCCAAAACGCGTTCTATAAAGCAAGAACCAGCTCAAGACAATGATCGCAAGCACCAGATACGTTGTGATGTAGGCATTTCCGAAAAGCAGTGGTCCGATAATCGGAATCTTGCTTAAGAACGGCACATCCGTCTTAATAAAGAACCGTTTGATTTGGACGTTGGCGCTTCCCGTAATCCATCTGGCAAGGTAGACCGTCAGCGCAGCCGAGAACATATTGACAGCCGTACCACTGATGACTTGATCCGCATTCAGAGACACGCTGGCAAAAGCATGGAAAAATGAAAGGGCAACACCTGCCAAAGTCGCGACAACCAGTGCGAGCCATATGGTCGCACCACCGAGCGTTCCCTGCATGGAAACTGTGAACAAAGCCGCCGCAAAAGCGCCGATACCCATCATGCCTTCCAAACCGATATTGACAACGCCGCTTCTTTCACTGTAAAGGCCGCCGAGTGCAATAATCAGAAGCGGTGCCGTGTAAGCCAATGAAAGCGGTATAATACTCATTACCAAATTCCACATTATGCCTCACCTCCATTTGCTTTTTCCTTCTTCTCGTTTCGTGCAAAATAGCGCAGCCAGCGCTTGATGAGTTGCGTTGCAGCCGCAAAGAAAATAATGACGGCAATAATGATTTGAACGAGTTCATTCGGAACACCGGTTGCCGCTTGCATAAACCCTTTACCGGCATTCATAATACCAAAGAGTAAAGCGGAGAGCACGACGCCGAGCGGTGTATTCAACCCGAGTAGTGCAACAGCAATCCCATCAAATCCAAGGCTTGGGAGCTCTCCGATTTTAATGTTATCCGTATAGCCGATATAGAAAGTGGCGCCCGCAAGACCTGCGAGTGCTCCTGAAATCATCATGGACAAAACAACATTTCGATTGACTTTAATTCCGGCATATTTTGCCGCATCACGATTAAAACCAACGGCTTTAAGCTCATAGCCGAACGTCGTCTTTTCAAGAACCCACCAAATCAGAAGAGCCGATGCGAGAGCCAAAAGCAATCCAAAATTGATGGATGACCCGTTGAACAAATTCGTCAGCCACTCAAATCTCAAACTCGCCGTGTCCGGAATAGCGGCAGACTCGGTATTGTATTTTCCCATCATATAAGTCGGAACAAAGTAGTAAACCGTCCAAACGGCAATCCAGTTCATCATAATCGTCGAGACAACTTCGTGAATGTTGAACTTGGACTTCAAGATGCCCGGAAGCATACCCCATAAAGCACCAGCCGCAACGGCAACCAAAACCGCAAGCGGTAAGTGAATCACCTTTGGCAAATCAACGAGCAATCCGACTGCGATCGCCGCAAAGCCGCCCATAAGCATTTGTCCGGAAGCTCCGATATTAAACAGCCCCGTACGCATCCCAAAGGCAACTGCAAGTCCGGTCAAAGTCAGTGGTGTCATCAAAACAAGCGTTTCGCCGAAACGTCTCAAATTACCGTATAATCCGGCTCCCTGAAGCAATTTAGAATACGCCGCCAGAGGATTGTAGCCTGAAATAACCATGATAATGGCTCCGACGAGAAAACCCAAGATGATTGAAAGAAAAGGAATCAAGCGATTTTGGTTTTTGTCGTCACTCAAAAAAGCTTTCAGCTTATGCATTCGCCTCTCCTCCCTTCTTAGAACCCGCCATTAAGAGACCTAACTCATTCTCGTTGGTTTTATCCGCATCCGATACATTAACGATTTGTCCTTCGTAAATAACGCCGATTCGATCGGAAACATTTAAAATTTCATCCAGTTCAAATGAAATCAAAAGAAC
This sequence comes from Clostridiales bacterium, assembly GCA_030445805.1. GTDB lineage: Bacteria > Bacillota > Clostridia > Peptostreptococcales > Acidaminobacteraceae > JASUTA01. The sequence continues at coordinate 31,982 of JASUTA010000003.1, read as the reverse complement.
GGCTTTGCCCTTATCTCTTTCCGCAATCAAACGCTTATGAATGTATTCAATAGCTCCAACGTCCAGGCCACGCGTCGGTTGAGACGCAATGAGCAGTGCCGGCGAACGATCGACTTCACGTGCGATGATCGCCTTTTGTTGGTTCCCGCCTGACATGCTTCGCGCAGGCGTAGAAGGTCCTTGTCCCGATCTGACGTCAAATTCGTCAATCAGACGTTCTGCATATTTTTCAATTTCATCGTGATTAAGAATGCCGTTCTTAGAAAAAGGCGGCAAATAATAATTTTGCAAGACCAAATTTTCAGCAAGTGTGTAGTCCAGTACCAAACCGAATTTATGACGATCTTCCGGAATATACCCAATTCCCTTTTCCGTCTTATTTCGGATGCTCATATGTGTAATATCATTTCCACCCAACATGACTTTACCGGCATTGATCGGTCTAAGACCGGTAATCGCTTCAACCAGTTCGGCTTGACCGTTTCCGTCAATACCGGCAATTCCGAAAATTTCCCCGGCCTTGACCTCGAGATTCAAACCTTTGACAGCTTTGAGTTTTCGATTATCACTGACTTCAAGACCTTCAACTTCCAAAACGACAGCACCCGGATGAGCAGGCCCTTTTTCGACTTTAAAGTTGACCTCACGGCCGACCATAAGTCTGGCCATTTCATGTTCAGGCGTCGGTGCAACGTCCACCGTAGCGATGTATTTTCCTTTTCTTAAAATGGTGCAACGGTCTGCAACCGCTTTAATTTCTTTCAATTTATGCGTGATCAGAATGATTGATTTGCCTTCTGCTTTCAATCGCTCCATGATATGCATTAATTCTTCGATTTCTTGAGGGGTTAAAACTGCAGTCGGTTCGTCAAAAATAAGGATATCCGCATTGCGATAAAGCATTTTCAATATCTCAACGCGTTGTTGCATACCCACTGATATATCCTGTATTAATGCATCCGGATCTACCATGAGTCCGTATTGATCAGACAGTTCCTGAATGCGTTTTGCCGCAATTTGTTTATCCAGTACGATGCCTTTGGTCGGCTCCATACCGAGAATGATATTTTCTGTGACCGTGAATACTTCGACGAGTTTAAAATGTTGATGCACCATTCCTATTCCGAGCTCATTTGCCACGTTCGGATTTGAAATGGTCACTTCTTTTCCATTGACTTTGATGCTTCCGGCTTCCGGTTGATACATACCGAAAAGAATTGACATCAGTGTTGATTTTCCCGCACCGTTTTCTCCGAGTAAAGCGTGGATTTCACCGCTTTTCACTTGAAGCGTCACATTGTCGTTCGCAACAATTCCGGGAAACTCTTTTCGAATGCCCAGCATTTCAATTGTGTACTCCATGATCCCACCCTAACCTTGACTTATTTCGTAATAAACGCTGACATAAAAAATGGAGCTTGTCTTAAGGAAACAAATCACTTCATATAAAGAGAAAGGACTACCGAGAGGACTCGGTAATCCTTATCTTCAGCGACGCTTATTTCAAGAATGCATCAATTTCTTCCTGAGTTGAAGGAACAATAACTTTGCCGTCTAATACAGCTTGTTTTGCTTCATCAACTTTAGCAAGAACGTCCGCACTTAAGTTCGGATTTTCTTCTGGAAGTCCAACTGCGCCATCAGCCAGTGACAAGGTAATGGTTTGTCCACCCGGGAATGAACCGTTCAGAGCTGCTTCGATATAATCGTAAGCGGCTACATCAACACCTTTTCTTGCAGAAGTCAATGTTACAGAACGATCACTGTCTTGTGAAAGTTTACCTTGTTCGTATTGGTCAGAGTCAACACCGATAACCCATACGTTTTCACCGTTTGTAGCTCTTTCAATTGCTTCTGAGAAGACGCCGACGCCAACCCCGCCTGCTGCGTGGAAGATAATGTCGATGCCTTTGTCATACATACCTGAAGCCAATTGTTGTCCGCCTGCAACGTTGTTGAATGATCCTTCATAGACATAGTCAACAACTTCTGCATTTGATCCGAATGTATCATTTGCATATTTAACGCCTGCAAGATAGCCCCATCCGAATTTTTGAACGGCCGGAATTTCCATACCACCGATGAAACCGAGTTTTCCTGTTTCTGTAGATAATGCTGCTGCAACACCTACAAGGAAACCTGCTTCGTGTTCGTTAAAGAAAATAGCGACTGTGTTATCGCCTGTTTTGTAGGTCGGGCCTGCGTCTGTTGAATAATCGCCATCATTCGGTGCACCGTCGATCAAGATGAACTTAGTGTCCGTGTATTGATCTTGGGCTTTGTAAATTGCTGTTTCAAATTTGTAGCCCGGTGTTACGATGATGTTATAACCATTGTCAACAAGGTCAGAAATCGCATTGAGATAATCTGTCTCAGCTTCGTTATCCGGTTGTTGATAAGTTGCTTCAATGGTTCCATTGTCTGATTCATACTTCTTGATGCCTTCCCAAGTACCTTGGTTGAAGGACTTGTCATCAATTGTTCCGGAATCGGTTACCATACCGACTTTCGTCTTTGTGGCTTCCGCCGCTTGTGAACAACCGGCGATCATCAGGCCGACGACCATGACAACCATCAGAAGTGCAATCACTCTTTTTCTCATGAATGTTTCCTCCTCTTAACTTTTAAGAATTTTGCCCGAATTATGGATATTCTACACATAATTCAAAAACCCTCTTTAATTAGAAAGAAAAAGTAACTTTTTCTTTCCGTCACCCTTGTTCCCTTATGAAAGCCGTTTATCTTACGTCTCCATTATATCCAAACTATGCCGAAATAATCATTATATTAAATCTATAAAGTTTTACCGAAGCAATGCGGATATAAAAGGGATATTGATGAAAAATTTGTGTCATTTCACTAAAGATTCGCGTCAAGCATGGCTTCGATGTCTTTAGGATTGGCTTTTTCTTTTGTGCACTCTGCGACGCGTGCACCATTTTTATAAAGAACAATTGTCGGAAGTCCGAGCACGCGTTGGCTCAATGCCAGTCGTCTTTCTTGAGTGGTATTGAGTTTGCCGAACTTGGCATCTGCGGCACGTCTTTGAGCAAGCGCTTCAAAATCAGGCATAAGCGCTTGACAAGGCGAACAGCCCTCGCCCCAATAATCAACAATAACAATCCCGTCTGCTTTCAAAACTTCCTGTTCAAAATTTTCTTTGTTGAGTTCGAGCATGTTCATCCTCCTAATCTTCAAAATTCGCTTCGATGTATTTTTCGGCCTGAACCGCCGCAATGGCGCCGTCGGAAACTGCGGTAACCACTTGTCTGAGCGGTTTTTCGCGAATATCTCCCGCGGCAAATACGCCGTTCAGATTCGTTTGCATCTTATCATCTGTAACAATGTAGCCGACATCATTTAAAGAAACACTGCCCTTAATCAGCTCTGTCTGCGGCAAATAGCCGACAAACATAAAGATTCCCATAAGGCCGTCGGCTTCATCTGCATAGACTTCCTTAATTTCACCGGTTTTATAATTTTGAAGAATAACGCCGGAAACCATCCCGTCGCCTAAAATTTCTTTTGCGCCGGAATCATAGAGAAATTCGATTTTAGGGTTCTTAGACGCTTTTTCAATCAGCGATTTCGCTGCCCTGAAGGTATCCCTTCTATGGACAATCGTCACTTTTCTTGCAAACTTCGAAATAAATACGGCTTCTTCCAGTGCCGTATCCCCGCCTCCGAAAACATATACTTCAAGATCCGTAAAGAACTCGGCATCACAGGTCGCACAATAAGAGACCCCTTTTCCCGTCAATTCTTTTTCCCCCGGAACACCTAATTTTCTTGGGGACGCACCCATTGCAAGAATGACACTCTTCGCTTTATAAGTGGCATCTTCTGTTTCAATGCGTTTTTCCTTATCTTCCAAAAACATTTGTTTTACATTGGCCTTGATGCGCTCTGCTCCGAAAGCATCGCATTGTTCCGCCATACGTTTCGCGAGTAGCGGTCCCGTTACTTCTGGGACAGCACCCGGATAATTGGCAACTTCGCTCGTCCCGGTAATTTGACCGCCGACTGCGTCTCGTTCGATGACCAAGGTCTTCAATTTTGCGCGCGCCGCATAAAGTCCCGCAGAAAGTCCGGCCGGACCGGCGCCTATGATAATCACATCATAAAGTTCTTCCATGCGCAAATTCCTCCCTTATCTTTAAATCCTTTTATTAATGCGTTTTTGCATCTAAAATTGCAAGGGCAATATTGGACGCATGATCTGAAATACGTTCAAGATTGCTCAGCATATCGAGAAATACAATACCCGAACTGGTTTCGCAACGCCCGTCATTGAGTCTGGCAATGTGTTTTTTACGAAGCGATTTTTCCATTTCGTCGATAACCCCTTCTATTTCCACTACTTTTTTCGCTTTGTACTTATTGTCTTCTTTCAACGCTTCCAGAGCGAGCATATACCCCTCGGTTACGCGATCTGCCATTTGTTTCAACTCCGTTGAAGCCTTTTCCGAAAAATGAACGCCGTTTTCAACTTTGTATTGAGCGAGCTCTGCAATGTTATCCGCATGATCCCCAACCCGTTCAATATCGTTGATCGTACTGAAGAACCCATCGATCAACTGGCGATCATCATTATCAATAGACGTATTGGAAAGTTTAATCAAATACTCACTGATCTCCCGTTCCAAAACGTTGATGTTTTTTTCAACTTTAAAGGTGCGTTCCGTCGCCTTTAAATCGTCAAAATAAATGCCTTCCATGGCCGAATCAAATGAGAGTTTCGCGAGATTTCCCATGTGAAGAATTTCTTTGACAACTTGCCCCATGGCAATAGTGGGTGTGGACAAGATCCGTTCATCAAGGTATTTGACGCCGTAATAAACGGCCGCATCAGCCTCTTCCTGAAGCGTTTTAGGAATAATCCAGTAAACCGCTTTGACAAGCAGACCGGAAAACGGTACCAATATCAGCGTATTCACTACATTGAACAAAGTATGTGCATTTGCCAACTGACGTGCCGGTTCACTCGACATTTGTGTGACGATAGACAGTGTCAATTTGCTGAATAAAATCACAAAAATAACCGTACCGATTACGTTGAATAGCAAGTGAAGCATTGCGGCTCTTTTTGCCGTTCGATTGGCACTGAGTGAAGAAAGAAGTGCCGTAACACAAGTACCGACATTGGTTCCGAGGAGAATCGGAAACGCGGCTTCAATCGGCAGAGAGCCTGCCATGGCAAGAGCAACGAGCATACCGGTCGTCGCAGAAGAACTCTGGACAATCGCCGTAATAACGAGACCGACAAAGAAACCTTCCACAGTCCCCATAATCGTTCCGGAACCGATCGCCGTAATCATATCGGTAAATCCCTCAAACGATTTCAGCGGTTCCATGGCTTCCTTCATAATGTCCATCCCGAGGAACAACATCCCGAAACCCAGTATAATTTCGCCGACAATCATATAATTGTTACGCTTTGCAAAAAGCTTGATGGAACTTCCGATCGCAATCGCTACCGGTGCCAGTGCCGTCAACTTAATGGAGACCATTTGTGCCGTAATCGTCGTCCCGATATTGGCCCCCATAATAATGCCGATCGCCTGAGTCAGTGTCATAATGCCGGCATTTACAAATCCGACAACCATAACCGTCGTCGCAGAAGAACTCTGTATGATAACCGTCACAACCGTACCGACCAAAATGCCTTTGAAAACATTGCCTGAAAGTTTCTCAATGATCTTTTCAAGTTTGTCGCCGGCAGATTTTTCAAGCCCGTCACTCATGACTGTCATTCCATAAAGGAAAAGTCCCAAGCCTCCAAAAAGCGGTACCAGCGTCTCTAATATCTCCTTAAATCCCATAACGTCTCCCCATGTTTTTTGTTCACAACCTTTTTTTGACGGTCCCTCGCTAATGGGCGAAAATCATAAAAAATCACTACAATCCCTGTTTTGTAGTGTCCCTGTCTTTATAATTTTCACGTCAAATCAAAAAAACGATTTTGCCTAAGTGCTTCATAGAGTACAATTGCAACCGAATTCGACAAATTCAGACTTCTTAGGTCAGGATCGTCTTTCATCGGGATCCTGAACCGCTGTTCTGAATATCGCTCGTGAATGTACGCAGGTAATCCCGCGGTTTCACGGCCGAATACGATAAAACAACCGTCTTTAAAATCAACGGCATCATAACTTTTAACGGCTTTTGTCGTAGAGAAATAGAGTCTTTCTCCGCCGTATTTTTCAAAGAACGCTTCTTCCGATTCGTGCACTTCAAGATCAAGATGGTCCCAATAATCGAGACCAGCGCGTTTGACGTGTTTGTCGTCAATCGAAAAACCGAGCGGCTTGATCAAGTGCAACTTCGATCCCGTAACCGCACAGGTTCGGGCAATGTTTCCTGTATTCGGAGGAATCTCCGGCTGATACAGGACGATGTTAATAGCCATCTCTTACTCCATACTATTTTTTTATACCGATGTCGAATTCGATTTCTCCCATATTTGAAACCAGCGGCACACAAATGGTCTCCATGCCTGCCGATGAAATTTCAATCTTGGTTCCTTTAACCAAAGAAGGCGGTGTAATGTCAATCGCGGCACCCAAATTGAAAATCAGCGTGGCAGAGTTTCCCATGATCATATTGGCCAGCTCAGAAAGCGCACTTTTAGCCATTTCGTCCATGGTATCAACCGGCATGCCCATCATCATTCCGGAAGCAATTTGCTTCGCCAGCTCTTCACTCATGCTGAAGACGGCTTGCCCTTTTACATCGCCCGTTATACCGAGCATGATGACAATATCCTTCGTTGGAAAAGGATTCTGTCTTAAAAAAGGTTTCCCGACTGAAAATTTATCTGGAACAAAGTTGTTGATTACTTCAGTGGAAGCCTTTACAAATGCATTCACAAAATCCGCCCTCACCCAATCGCCTCCTTAAATCGCGCGTCGTGTACACTATTACTATAGCACATTTTTTGTGGCAGTTCATCCTATTTCCCAAAGGGATTTTTTACTAAATCAGGTGAATTATTTGTTGATGCTTTTAATGACGGGGTACCCCATAACGTATTCAATTTTATTGACCCCGCAATTCTCAATTTCAAATCGCCAATAACCCGATGTGTCTCCATAACAAATATGGCTCATAAGTGTTTGAATCACGCCGCCGTGAGCGACAATCACAATAGCATCGTCTCCATCAACATCATATTTTGACAGAATGCCGTCATAAGCTTTTGAAACGCGGTCATAGAGTTCATCGACCGACTCTCCGCCTTCAACGCGAAATTCTCTGTAATTTTGAAACCATCGATTTAAAAGTTCGGGAGACTCTTTTTGAACATCACTGAAAAAGCGTTTTTCCCAGATTCCAAAATTCATTTCCTTTAAATTTGAATCCGTAACCACCGGGAGACCATGCGGTTCCGAAATGGTTTTTGCCGTTATGGCCGCGCGTTGAAGCGGCGATGCATAAACAGCGGTGATCGGAATATCTTTCAGCTTTTCTCTTGCTGTCATCGCCTGTGAGATACCGCGTTCATTGAGGGGCACATCCCAGCTCCCTGCGAATTTGCGTTCTACATTTGCGGATGTTTGTCCGTGTCGAATTAAATAGACAATCATGTCAGGTATCCTTTCTCTCGTTCTCTTCCTGTAAAACCTTATCATTTTTTTCCTGTGCATACTGTTCGGCAGCCAGCGCCCACTGGTCTCTTGCATAAGTGATCAATAAGCGATTTTTAAAGGCGTATTCATGGTGAATGGTATTGCCGTACCATCGAACAGCCTCCTTATAGTTGCCGAGTTGTCGGTTTAACTCTCCGATTAAATAAATAATTTCGAGTTCTCTCTCCGGTTCATCACTCAATCGTTCTGTCTCATAGCTCATGACATAGGCATCAAGAGCCAGTTTGACATATTTTTTGCTTTCGCTTTCATTCTCCAGTTCCCTGTAAAACCAAGCCAATCTCAAGTACAATTTTCCAAGCGTCGTGTAGGACGTTTCAAGTACCTTATAATTCAAAAGCGCAATCAGATGGACTTTAATCGCCGCCGCGGTATCCCTCTGGCCCAAAAAATTTTGTGTCCGCCAGTGCGAGGAAATCCGTTCCCGGATAGCCACTTTCCATTTTTCCGAAACAGCCTTTTTAAAATCATTTTCAAACTGAGTAAATCCGCATGCCTCACAGCAGATCACCCCGTAATAAGTAGGATTTTCCCCATAAAAAGTCGCATGGAAATCCTTTTCCCTCGCTTTTGTACGGATCGCCGACGTTTTCACCTGCTTGGATGAAAAAACATGGCCGCATATCGGACAAACATACTCGCGATCAAATAAATCACTCATAACATCTCCACTAATTCTTCCACTGTATTTCAATCACATCGCCCGTATGAAGCACATCCGTGTATCGGGCGCGTTCTGTATTGAGTTTCAACTCTAAAATGCCTTTCGGCTTTGACAGGTCAAAGTCAATGCAATCAAAAACATCGACAAAAACCATTTCTTTTTTTGTCCTTGGAATTCTCACAGCGCTTCCGTTGACCAATACATCAATATACGGCGGCGCATCCGTCAAATCGGCGGCCCCGTCTTCTTCCGAATCATCGGGCTGGCGGTTCATCGCTTTCGCCGCACTTGCCGGTTCTCTGATCAGTTCAAAGGTTTCGTCGTTTTCAACAGCCTCTTCAGCCGGCATAGAAAGGGATCCGTCGTATTCAATATCATTTTCAATATCATTTTCCGTATAAGATGTCGCGGCCTCCGTTTTCTCATCGTCCGCTTCTACCGGCGCATCTCCCGAAAGACGCTTTCGATAGGTCAATTCATCTCCCGGTTCAACGACATCCGACCCTCTGAGCACCGCCCCGCGTTTGATAAACACAAATGCCGATAAATCCAGTTCTACCCGTTCGGCCAATGCTTTCGCCGTCTTGACGCCGATCGTCTCAATCCAATCACCCGGTTCAACCTTGTATTCATCCGTCCGATTGACGCCGTTAACCCGGATATAATCCACGACGGGAACTTCATGACCGTTCAATCGAAGCGAACGGCTCTTGCCGATAACGTCCCCCAAATGCAGGATTTTTTGCTTCCCTTTTTCGGCAGACATGATGCGAATTTGATCTTTATTCCCAATCTTAGTATCCAGCGCGGCAAGGATGCCGTTGACAAATATTTTTGCGGGTTCGCCATATTCGCCTTTAATTTCACGTTTTTCCCCGTCCACTGTGATTTCATAGCTCTCTCCTCGTTCCGAAATCAACTTTCTTGCACTGTATCCGGTTAAGATAAGGGCATCGGAAACTTGGAGCGGCTTTGAATTAAACAGTCGAATCGACGTTTCATTCACCGTTACTTGTATAAAATCCTGTTCGCGTTCTTCAAAAGCCGTTACACCGATGCCGATCGGTGTAATGAATTCGGGTCCCTCAAGAGCCTCACAGTCAAAATCCACTTGATCCAATTGGTTTACCGTCTTAATGACCACGCGTTCTTTCTGTAATCCGACAGCGGCCGCCAGCTTTTCCGTAAATCCCGGAATTTGAGAGCCGCCCCCGATACAAAAAATAGCACTCGGCGGCTTATGATTGAGTTCCAAAATGTCCTCTGCCACCGCATGCGCAAGTGCATTGATCTTCTCATCCAGCTCTGCCAAAATAGACGCGCTCTCAACCGTGTGAGTCATCCCGAGAATATCGGAAAAAGTACACATATCCCCTCGGCTTAATTCGAGTTTCAAAGCCTCAGCTCGATTAAAATCCATCAGATGTGTCTGGGCAATTTGTTCCGTCAATTTATCTCCGGCAGACGCAACCATTCCGTATGAAACCACGGCACCGTCTTTTGAAATGGCAATATCCGATGTCCCTGCGCCCACATCCACGAGAGCGAGGTTCAGTAATCTTAAATTTTTCGGAATGGCGACATTGATAGCGGCAATCGGCTCCAAAGTCAGGTTCATAACTTCGAGTCCCGCTTTTTGGAGCACCGCATATAAGCTGTCTACAACAATGTGAGGCAAAAAGGTGGCAATGATCTCCACGCTGAGCTTACTGCCTCGATGCCCGAGCGGATTGAGAATAATACTGCCGTCCAAATAGTAGTTGATCACGCTGTAACCCACACAGTAATATTCACCGGAAACTTCCGACAGCAATTCTTGAGCACGCTGAATCGCTTGCATCTCCAGTCGGTCCGTTTCCGCTTTGTCGATCTCCTTGGTCACATCCAATTCCGCTTCAATCTCTGCTCTAGCCGTTTTAAGCGCACGACCTGCCGCGGCAATTGCCGCCTGTTCCAATTGATAGCCGTTGCGCTCTTCCAGCGTTTCTACAACAGACCGAACGATTTCCGTTACTTTTTGTATGTCGTGTATTTGACCGTCAAGCATGGCGCGGTCCGGGTGCGGTTTCATTGCGTGATCCACAACGATGTAACGCTCACCTTCTCGCCTGGACAGAACACCGACAACATTACGCGTCCCGATATCCAGGGCAAACATCAAATTTTTCGGCATTGGATTAACTGGTTTTTCATGCATGGTTCGACTCCCCGGAAATGGTTTTATAATACGCACAATGCGGTGCAATCAAGCATTCGCCGCAATTCGGTTTTCTCGCTTTACAAACTCTTCGGCCATGAAAGATGAGCTGATGATGCGCTTTGCTCCACCTGTCTTTCGGCAGTAACTTTCTGAGTTGCTTTTCAGTCTCTTCAACTGTTTTTGCCTTGACCAATCCGATTCGGTTGGAAACGCGGAAAACATGGGTGTCCACTGCAATGGCCGGCTGACCGAAAGCATTGCTCACCACGACATTTGCCGTCTTTTGTCCGACGCCCGGAAGCGCCTTCAAGGCATCGTGATCCGAGGGCACTTCCCCATCGTATTGCTCGACGAGCAAATGAGCCGTCCCGGATAAGTTCTTCGCCTTACTCTTATAAAGACCGCAAGGTTTAATAATCGCCTCTAAACGATCAATCGTCATATTTTCCAGAGCATACGCATCCGGTGCTTCATCAAATAAAACCTTTGTGACCTGATTGACGCGCACGTCTGTGCACTGCGCACTCAAAATAACCGCCACCAAAAGCTCATAGGGATTCACAAAATCCAATTCCGGACCGGCATCAGGGTACAATCGGTCAAATAATTGCATAATTTCTTCCGCTTTTTTCTTCGTCATGTTTCTCCTCCGAAAGGCGCCTGAAAAGTTTTGCATTCTTTCGTTATTATACCACACTTAGCTCAAAAAAATTAGGTGCAAAGTCATGCACCTAATTGTGTATCAACATGAATTTGACGTATTGACACGATGATCTTCAGTCAATATCCGATTTAAAAAAACGAGTGAGCACATATAAAATCCATGAATAAATCGGAATCGTCGCCAAAGCTGCCACGATTCTCCCCGGAAGGAACACCATAAATCCTTTTCCAAACATCACCGAAAGCCAAAAAGTGTTCAAAAGAACACTGTTAAAAACATAGTTCAAGCTGACAATAAACGTAATTTTGTCGAAGGAAATGCCCCCTTCCGACTTTTTGATCTTTGAATCGGAAAAGAAAGGCAGGAGCACAAACAAAAGTGTAACCACAACCGTGGCAATGAGTATCGGAAGCGCCATAGCATCTCCGAACTGCCAGCGTCCGTCTACGAGGAGCAGAGAATCGGAAAGAACGAGGAGCATCAACACCCCTGCTGCAAAAGCAATCATAACAAGCGCATTGAGATAATTAAAATTCCATTTGCTTCTTTGAATTTTAACGTTTTTAACCAGCACGCCTGAAAGAATGCCGTAAAGAGCGGCCGTCAAAGTAAATCCCGGAAAAAACGCCCCACCGGCCGGATTAATGGCATAGCCGATGACGTCCGATAATGCACCGACCATCCCGCCTACCAGCGGTCCAAAAAGTATCCCCGATAAAATCAAGGGAATGGATCCGAGCCCGACGCGAAGCGCCGGAAGACCGCCAAGCGGTAACATCACGGAAAAAAAGCGTGTCAGGACAATGCTGACCGCAGTGAGCAGTGCCGCTTTAACAAGCACGCCCGTTGATAATCGTTGTTTAGTTTTCATGAAGGAACTCCTTTTAAAATGTAAATTCCTACCATTACATTATTACTCGGAGCCTCCCGAATATATGGATAATAATGCAACAGCGGACGCAGTAAAACACCGCAGACAAATGTCTTTCGTTTAAGGACGACTTCCCATTCCCTAACACTTAACGCGTTTTACCTACTCTGTTACTTGTAACGTTATTATTTTAGAACAAACCTTCCAGTTCGTCAACCACCGACTTGAATACTTTCATGGCATTTGCCACCGGGGCTTCCGTTTCCATATCCGCACCGGCACGTCTCAGCACTTCAATCGGTTCAAGGCTGGAGCCGGAAGACAGGAATTCGAGATAGCGTTTTACCGCTGGATCTCCCTCTTTCAAAATCTGATCCGCCAGAGAAATCGCCGCTGAAAATCCGGTCGCGTATTGATACACGTAGAAATTCATGAAGAAATGCGGAATACGTGCCCACTCGTATTGAATGGCCTCATCTACAACCACATCCGGTCCGTAATATTTTTTATTGAGTGCCAGATAATGTTCACACATAAATTCCGCAGTCAACGCGCCGCCGGCCTCGACATGCGCGTGAATATCGCGTTCGAACTCCGCAAACATCGTCTGTCTGAAAATCGTGCCCTTGAATTGATCCAAATAGTGATTTAAAACGTATTTTCTCTTTTCAGGATCTTCAAGCGTGTTTAATAAATGGGCATTTAAAAGGGCTTCATTGGTTGTAGACGCTACCTCAGCCACAAAAATAGAATAATTCGAGTAGAGGTATGGCTGTGTTTTTCTGGAGAGATAGGAATGCATGGAATGACCCAGTTCATGTGCCAGTGTGAACATGCTGTCCAAATCGTCTTTATGATTTAAAAGAACATACGGTTTGGAATCATAAGTTCCCCAAGAATAAGCCCCACTGCGCTTGCCTTCCGTTTCATAAACATCAATCCAACGGCTGTCAAAAGCGCTTTGAATCGTTTGTTGGTAATCCGAGCCGAGCACTTTTGTCATTTCAAGTACGGTCTTGCAAGCTTCCTCATAAGGAATTTCAAAATCCAAATCCTGCACAATCGGCGTATAGAGGTCATACATATGCAGTTCTTCTACACCCAAAGCACGTTTTCTGAGGCGCATGTATTTATAGAACGTTTCCAGATTATCGTGAACCGCTTCGATCAAACTGTCGGGAACCGACGTCGGAATAAAGTTTGAAAAAAGTGCCGCCGCACGTGCGGAAGAATGTTTGCGCATCTTGGCAAAAAAGATATTTTGTTTAACCTCTCCTTGCATCAATGCCGCGATTGTGTTGACGTGCCCTTCATACGTTTTGTAATACTTTTCAAAAGCGTCTTTTCTAAGGGCACGGTCGCCTTTCATAACCAGTGGAATGTAACTCGCATTGGTGAGTTTATACGTTTTTCCGTTGCTGTCAACAGCATCTTCGAACATCATATCGGCGTTTAACAGCATCTCATATGCGGATCCTGCCGTTCCGGCGAGTTCTCCGACTTGAGCCAGCACCCCCTCCATGGCCTCATCCAGCACATGTGGTTTTTTTCTGAACAGGCGATCAAAGTAAGTGCCGTAGACTTTTAGCCGTTCGTCTTCCAAAAGTTGTTTTATTTTAGACTCATCGGCGGACAGCAATTCCGGCTCAAAAAAAGCACCGGCCTCTCCCGCTTCCGCAAGAACGGCTTCCATACGCGAATACATCGCCTGATAAGTGGATCCCTTTGTATTCTCATCGAGTTTCAAGTGGGCATAGGTAATTAAATTGGTCAAAAGGCGTGATACCCGCTCTTCCGTTCGAAGGGCTTCATACAGCGTATCTGCCGATTCGGTCAATCGCCCCTTGTATTGTACAATCGTTTGAATCTCTGCTTTCCCTTTTTTGAAATCCGTTTCCCACGCGGCATCGTCCGCATATAAGTCGGACAAATCCCACAAATATTTTTTCTCTATCTCGTTTCGATTCATGTCTCCTCCTCGGTCCTATTGCTATATAAATTTTTTTATTCTATACCCAAATTTTTTTATATGGAAACACCAAAGCAAGCGCTTTACCCGGTTCGGCAAAAATGCCGCATAGCGCTTGCCAAATGCTAATTCATATACTTATTGCCCTCTTCGGAAGCCACCTCTAAAAAGTCGATGAGTTCATCGGGCATATAAATCAATTTGAGTCCGCAATTGAAAAAACTCCCGTCATACCGACACCAAACGACCTTCCCGATGACGATGGTACTGTCTCGGTCGAGTTGGAGGTGAATCGAAAGTGTCGTTCCCACTTCCAGTGCCTTGTTTGATCGTATGCCGAGTCCGCCCATTGAAATATCTTTTAGGGAAATTTCAACCGGTGCGTTAATCTCGACGGTTCGATTGCTCATATGAAAATTAAAGGACTCAATGACGCCTAAATTTTCATACCGTCTCTCTTTGCGTCTATCATCCATGACCGCATCACTCCATTCCTTTACACAATCTGATCCTCATTCGGCAACAATCCCACTTAAAAATCACTTGTCAGCAACTTCTTAATCGATTGAGCCGTATATTCTATCTCTTTTATCGTGGTATAAGGCGACACACTGAATCTCACAGTTCCTTTGGGATAAGTGCCAAAAGCCTTATGTGCCGCCGGCGCACAATGCAAACCGACGCGTGTAACGATACCGAATTCCCTTGCCAAAAGATGTGCCGCAACCGCATTGTCTCTCTCTTTGAAATCGATAGACAATACGCCGACGCGTTTTGATGCCGGCACGCGATTGAGCAGTTTCACACGGTGATCGTCTTCAAACGGTTTTTCCAGTTCGCGAATCAGATGCCGCTCATGTGAGGCAATCGTCTCTATCCCCTTTTCACGCAAAGTTCCCAGTGACGCTTCCAGTCCGAGAATTCCGAGGAGATTTCCGGTTCCGGATTCAAACCGATCCGGCATGATCGTCGGTTGCGTCAGCAATTCAGAGTAGCTCCCCGTTCCGCCGTAAATAAGCGGGTCAAGGATTTCCGTACGTTTTGGGTCGATCAAAAGGCCGCCGATCCCCTGAGGGCCGAGTAATGATTTGTGCCCTGTAAAAGCTAAGAACGCAACTCCGAGTGCTTTAAAATCAATGTCCGTCACACCTGCGGCCTGAGCCGTATCGAGCAAAATCGGCACACCGTGATTCTTCGCTGCCTCTGCGGCTTCTTTAAGTGCCAGGACATCACCTGAAACATTGGAAGCGCAAGAGAGTGCCATCAGTCTGGGCTTCGTTTTTAAAGCCGCATCCAGTCGTTCGGCATCCAAATGCACACCGTCTTCATCAAGTGGAATTTCAATCACTTCTATGCCGCGTTTTTCTTTCAAAACCTCCAGAGGTCGCAGAACAGCGTTGTGTTCTATCTCAGAAACGATAACGCGATCTCCGTTTTTCAAAACAGAAAACAGGACGAGATTGATGGCCTCTGTGATGTTTTTTGTAAAAATGACGTGATCCGGCGCATCAAAATGAAAAAAATTCGCCAATGCCAGACGCGTATTATAAATGCTGCGTTCCATTGCCAAAGCATCTTCCGATGCCGTCCTCCCGGGATTCCCGGCGCCAAACTCAAAATAGCGCATGACCGCTTGTTTAACAGACTCCGGCTTCGGAAAAGACGTGGCACTGTTGTCCAAGTAAACTCTTTCCATGATGGCATCCCTTCTTGATAAAACTTCGTCCTATCTTCATTATATCACAGGTACCCAAAGACAAAAACTCTGCTCTCTTTATTAAATAAGGAGAGCAGAGTCTCAAACAGAATTCATTTGTCTCATGCGTTTTATGGCGTCAGCGCTTCATCCTTACGCTTCATCGTGTCGTTTGCCTTCGACGCTGAAAATAATCCATTCCGCTACATTCGTCGCATGATCGGCCATGCGTTCAAAGTACTTGGCAATCATGAGCAAATCCACACATTGTCCGACGAATTCTGGTTTTTCAAGTATAATGCGCTCAAGATCGTTGCGAATTATTTCGAGATATTTATCGACAATGTCGTCATTTGAACAAATCAGTCGTCCCTTTCTGACGTCTTGATCGATGTAACAATCAACCGTCATCTTTACCATTTCCTTGACCTGTTTTGCCATATTGGACAAATCCACCAACGGTTTCACATATTCCTTGCCTGCAATTTTAACCGTTAATTTTGAAATATCCTGGCAATGGTCCGCGATGCGTTCCAAGTCCGTTACGATTTTTATAACCGTAAAGAGTTTTCTCAAATCAGAAGCAACAGGTTGCTGTCTTGCGATGATAGAAACACATTTATTTTCAATAATCGTCTCCATCTCGTCGAAACGATCATCTCCGTCTACAATGCTTTGAGCCAATTCCACATTGTGATACACCAGTGCGGAAATGGTTTCGTCAATCGTGCGTTCCAGCAACGTGCCCATTTTGATAATGTCTACATGAATCGCATTTAAGTCATTGTCTAAAGCAACGCGCATATAAAATTCCCTTTCTCTTTCTTTAATTTTCTGCCTACGTTAGCTTAAATATGCCAACCGAAGCATGCAACTGTTCCGCGAGGCGACTCAATTGTATGCTGTCTGCATCGATGGCCTCGGCAATGGCGGTCTGTGCTTGCGCGGCGGCAACAACCGCCTCGGCTCCGGCTGAATTTTCTTCTCCGATGCCCGCAAGCGCCCCGAGCTCATGCTCCACCTCTAAGCGCGTATGATCAATATCTTCACGTGCCGTGCCGAGTTCAGCGGCACGCTTTTCAATTTCCTTAACCGATGCTACAATTTCCTTGTATTTTACTTGTGTGTTTTCCACACTCTCAGCCTGTTCTTGAGCGATTTCTGCCAGTTGCGTCATCGTCTCCTCGACATTTTCTCCGTCGTGTTTGAGGGCTTCTATAATGGCATTGATGGTTTCAGTCGATGTTTTGGATTGTTCGGCGAGTTTTCGGATTTCCATGGCAACCACCGTGAATCCCCTGCCGTTTTCTCCGGCTCGTGCCGCTTCAATCGATGCATTGAGTGAGAGCAAATTGGTCTGTTCGGCGATATCCATAATCAAGTGACTGGCTACTTCAATCTTCGAAGCATCTTCCGCCATGCGTCTCGTGCTCTCCTGCACATTTTGATTGGCTTCAAGGGAGGCCTTATTGACAGCCGATAATCCGTCCATGACTTCCTGTCCGCGTTTGACGAGCCCTTCTACATCCAAAATCATATGCCGCATGTTCTCGACATTTTCCGAATCTCGTTTTAAAACATCGCTTAAATGCGCCATTTTTTCAAAGCTCTTTTGCGTATTTTCCGATTGAACCCCGGCACCGCTTGCAATTTCTTCGACGGAATGTGTCATCTCGCGCGTGGATTCAATGGATTCCCGCAGAGAGGACTGCATGCGCAAAGCCGCCGTTCGAACTGCGTCAGAGGATTGTTCCGTTTCAAGAATGACACCCTTTAAATTTTCGACAATTTTCAAAATACCGCACTGAAGTTTTGAAAGTTCATCCTTGCGAGTCAAAATGCGTTTGTCAAATGTCGGGTTCAGTTCAAATGCGGCAATGGATTCCGTGAGTGTCATGGCTTCCTTAATCGGCTTTCGAATGGAATGTGCAATGATCAGCGCCGCCAGCAAACTCGCCGCCAGCAACCCCAGTGCAATCGTAAGCAATGCTTTTCGGAGCCCATAGAGGGCACCCAGCGCTTCCGATTCATCCAACGAAATAATCATGCCTGCGAAATCATTTCCGAAAGGCACCACCGAGAAAGTCCCGATAACCGCATCCCCTGCATAATCTTCCGATCGCGTGGTTTGCAGAAATGACGTGTCTCCTGATTCCAGCGGCGTCAAAATCGGCGCCATCACGATTGGATCAACCTCCGCTTTCAGCGCCGCATCCGCATCATAAGGCGGTTTGACCGCATCTGTCATCAACTGTCCTTCGCCGTTGACTAAATAGACATTGGCACTTTC
Organism: Clostridiales bacterium; assembly: GCA_030445805.1. Classification (GTDB taxonomy): domain Bacteria; phylum Bacillota; class Clostridia; order Peptostreptococcales; family Acidaminobacteraceae; genus JASUTA01. The sequence continues at coordinate 13,979 of JASUTA010000003.1, read as the reverse complement.
TCCAAGCATATGAATGCCGTCGAGAACCATGCCGTCAATCGCCGACTGGTTGAGAACAATATTGACTGCGCCAATCGGCGTTGCACCATCGCGTGCTTCATAAGCGTACACCGGAGTTGACAGGATCATAATGTTGTCATCGATGTAGGCATTTCTGAAAACATCGGACCATCTCTGCTCACCGGTCATAGCCGTCTCTACGTAATCACCCGAAACAACCAGCGGAGATAAGTCCAACTTGTTGTAATTGACGGAATAAACCACTTCCTTATATTGGTTTGTCAAAAAAATATCTGTGTAGCCATAGCTCCCGATCGCCGTTGATAGCAAGTCCTTAAAATCCCGTTCGATGCGCTCCAGTGCATCTCCTTTTACTGAAAACGTATTCAGTTGTTCCAATCCGTCGCGAACAATTCTTGACCCTGCAAGCAGTTCCGATTCGCCTTCTCTGCTGTGAAAATACGTTTCCATGCGCGCTTTTGTCGCCGTCGCAAAAAGTTGATTGCTCTCCGAAACTTCATTTCTGATTTCAGAATCTGAGCGGTTAATGCTGAAATAGCTTAACGCCAACACCGGAATCAAACCGGTAACAATAACAAGTAAGATCAGCTTGGTTCGGATCTTCAAGGAAAAAGAGAACATCAGTGGCTCCAATCATTTTATTATAATCACTAACTGAATGATGGTCAAATAGGCTGCAATTAAAATTTTACGGTTTTACCTGTTCTCATATAAATCACGCGTTCGCAAATATTGGTTGCATGGTCGGCAATACGTTCCAAATACCTGCCGATCAAGATCAAACCAATCGTCGCATTCAGGGCCTCTTCTTCGTCTCCCGACTGGAGAATCAGCGTTTTGTAAAGGTTTTTATAGTGCGTATCCACAACCTCGTCCCTACCGGCAATCTCATACGCCAGCGTCACATTTTGGTTGAAGTAGGCTTCCATACTGCCGATAAGCATTTCTCTGACCATATCTGCCAAGAGTACCAATGCTTTGTTGTGTTTTTTCGGTTCAAGCGGATGAAGATCCAAAATCGCCTGAGCGATATTGCAACTGTAATCGCCGACGCGCTCGAGGTCCGTCACAACTTTTAATACGGTGATCACATGTCTCAAATCACCGCCGACCGGGCTTTGCGTCGCCGTCAATTCGGCACACATGTTTTCTATTTTTTGCTCATAGGCATTGATTCTTAAATCCCCGTCAATGACATTTGTCGCTTTGTCCAGGTTCATCTCCACAAACGCTTGCATGGCCACATCAATGCTGGCTTCTACGAGATCCGTCATTTCAGACATTGCTTTATGAATTTCTTCCAATCTTACATTCAACGATTCTCTCATGGCATCAACCGAACCTTCCTGTAATGTAATCTTCCGTACGCTTGTCCAAAGGATTCGAGAAGATGGTCACTGTATCACTGTACTCAATCAGTTCACCCATCAAGAAGAAAGCCGTTTTATCGGAAATACGCCCGGCTTGTTGCATAGAGTGTGTTACGATGCTGATGGAATAATCCGCCTTCAAACGGTCGATCAGCTCTTCAATTTTTGCGGTTGCAATCGGGTCCAGTGCGGAAGTCGGTTCATCCATAAGGATGACATCCGGTTGAACCGCCAGACATCTCGCGATGCAAAGCCTTTGTTGCTGCCCGCCGGAAAGCCCGTAGGCATTGTCGTTCAAACGGTCTTTTACTTCGTCCCAAAGCGCTGCGCTTTTTAAACTATTTTCCGTAATTTCCATCAAAAGACGCTTGTCCTTAATCCCGTGAATTTTGGGACCGTAGACGACATTTTCATAAATGGATTTCGGGAACGGATTCGGTTTTTGAAACACCATGCCGACACGCGTTCTGAGTTCTTCAACGCGAACCGCTTTGTCAAAAATATTCTCACCATGATAGAGAATTTCTCCGCTGGTTCTGACACTCGGAATATTTTCAATCATCCGATTAAGGGTTTTAATAAACGTCGATTTACCACACCCTGACGGTCCGATAATCGCGGTTACTTCATTTTGATAAATTTTCATATTGATGTCTTTAAGCGCTTGATCCTCTCCGTACCAGAGATTCAGACCTTTGACATCGTACACGATTTCTCTCAATTTATTTTCATTCTCTGCGTTCAAAATTTATATCCTCCGTCATTGACCAGATCGCTTATTACTAGTAGCTTCTCTGGTATTTATTTCGAATAAAGATCGCCAGTGCATTGAGTAAGAACAATACGACGAGCAGTACAATAATCGTCGCTGCGGCCAAGTTGGCATATTCAGGCGTCAGCACCGTATCCAGCGTCCAATAATAAATCTGTATCGGAAGCGCCGTAAAGTCATCCATCAAGCTGGTCGGTACTTTCAAGATCAGTGTCGGGATTCCAAGGACGACGAGCGGTGCCGTTTCCCCGATGGCCCGTGATATGGCCAAAATCGCACCTGTCAAAATACCCGGAAGCGCCACCGGAAGCACCACTTTTCGAATGGTCGTCCATTTGTCGGCACCCATGCCGTAAGAAGCTTCTTTTAAAAAGCCCGGTACTGCTTTAATCGCCTCTTGGCTCGAAACCACAACGATCGGGAGCACCAACAGCGAAAGGGTTAACCCACCCGCCAAAATGCTTGAACCTAGGTTCAGCAATCGTCCGAATACGGTCAAACCCAAAAGTCCGAAAATAACTGAAGGCACACTGGCCAGATTGGAAATATTGACCTTTATAAACGCTTGAATTTTTCCCTTTGTTGCATACTCTTCCAAATAGATCGCTGTCGCAACACCGAGTCCGAGCGTCACCGGAATGACGATCACCATAAGGCCGACCGTACCGATAATGGCACCGTAAATGCCGGCTTTGTCAGGATTGATCGAAAGCCTTCCCGTAAGGAAATGCAGATTAATCCAACCGATGCCTTGCTCACCGACGCGATACAGCAAAATACCGAGTACAATCAGAGCAAATAGAGTTGAAAGCGAGAAAAGGCGTTCTGCGAGCACGTTGAGAAGGATTCTTCGTTTGGTGCGATTTGAATCGATTTGAACATACTTTTCAACGTGGCCTTTTTTATTATTTTCCATTGATTTGTCTTCCTTTGATTTCATATCACGCGTTTGCATATCCACCTCTGCCTGTTGCATTTTAATACTCCTCCTTATACTTGTGAGAAATATGTTGTGCGATCAAGTTCATAATCATCGTAAACGCAAAGAGGAGAAGTCCGACGGCATAGAGACTGTAATATCCGGTCGTTCCGCTTGCCGCATCTCCGCTGGTGAACTCAACAATATAAGCAGTCATGGTTTGCATCGAATGCGTAATATCAAACGTAAAATTCTTTGAGCTGCCGCTTGCAATCGCCACGATCATCGTTTCACCGATGGCTCTGGAAATCGCAAGTACAAAGGAGGCCATGATGCCGGATATCGCTGCGGGAACCACTACTTTGAAGGTTACTTCAAGTTTTGTCGCCCCGAGGCCGTAGGCCCCTTCCCTCATTGCACTCGGAACGGAGTTCATCGCATCTTCAGACAGTGAAGCCACCATTGGAATAATCATAATCCCCATGACAATTCCGGGACTCAATACATTTTTCGGTTCAAGCGAAGGAATGACTTTCATTAAAATCGGTGTGACAAAAGAATACGCAAAGAATCCGTATACGATTGTCGGAATTCCCGCCAAAAGCTCCATCATCGGCTTTAAAATTCTTCTGGTTCGCTCTGTAGCGAACTCGCTGAGGTACATCGCAGCCGTCAATCCGATGGGAACGGCAACGAGCATGGCAATCAGCGTCGTAAACAAGGTCCCGTTGATCAGCGGCAAAATACCGAAAGACGGATCTGCGCTGAGCGGTGACAACTTGGTGCTGAAGAATTCCGATAAAGGCACTTCAAGGAAGAATTTATAAGCATCAGCTACGAGTGTGAAGATTATTCCCATTGTGGTAATCACGGAAACTGAAGCTGTTATAAAGAAAAACATCGGCATGACCTTATCGCTTGTACGCTTTTTCTTGCTGATATTTTTCTGAATCATCTCTCTGACATTTGTAGACCTGTTCAATATGGTTCACCCCTTATATGCACGTTGAGATGAGAGACCGATTGCGGTCTCTCATCTGAATGATTTGTCAGTGAATTATTTCAGTGCTTCCAGTTGTTGATAGTATGCTGCGTATACGTCATCCGGGTAAGGTGCAAATCCGTTTTCGCCGGCCAATCTCGGTGCGCCGTCCGGTGAAACAACATACATTGCATAGTCCAGGACTTCCGGTTTTTCTTGCGCATGTTGCAAGTTTACGTAAGTGAATACCGGTCTTGTGAACGGTGCATACGGAAGATCTTCACCGATGGTATCGAGTGTCGGTTCAACCGGTCCGTTACCGAAGTCAACTTTTACTGCTGTAAGCTTGTCTGTATTGCTTGCATAGTATCCGTAACCGAAGTAAGCGATTGCATTTTTATCTTTTGAAACGAGGTCAACCAAAGTTGAGTATTCTTGTTGAAGATTTGCCGTTGTGACCAGCGGTTGTTCTTCAAGAAGGTTTTCATAGAAGAATTCATAGGTGCCGTGGTTTTCATTCGGTCCGTAGAAGTGAATTTCTTCGCTCGGCCATTCAGGGCGAATGTCTGACCAGAGAACAACGTCGTCTGATTTATAAGCGCCTGACACGAACATGCTGAGGACTTCTTCTTTTGTCATTTCAGTTGCCCAGTCGTTGTCTTTATTGATTACGATTGTCAAACCGTCAAGTGCCAGTTTGATTTCCATAACGTCTTGATCCATTGTAAGACCTTGTGCCGCAAGTTCTTCCACTTCAGTATCTTTAATTTTTCTGGATGCATCGGAGAGGTCTGTTTCGCCCGGGATAAATTTCTTAAATCCGGCACTTGAACCTGCACGTCCGACTTGAACGCTGACATCCGGTTGTTCATTAACCATATATTCTTCGGCGATGTTTGCCATCAGCGGGTACACTGTACCGGAACCGTCAACAATAACTTGCCCCTCAAGTGCTTGCGTTGCCGTTGTTGCTTCTGTCTGGCTTGCAGTGGTTTCTCCGGCAGCAGCAGTTGTTGCGGCTGCAGTTGTCTCACTGCCTGAACTACATGCGGCAAGTGAAAGCATCATGGCAGCAACCAACATTAAAACTCCCAATAATTTAACGCTTTTCATTATAGAATTTCCTCCAATTTTTTAGTTGCCCAGCAAGATTCGCTAAAATCTTTAACCGTGGAAATCGCTCAAAGTCAATTTCCTCACAGCTCATACTTTAGCACCCCTTTGTTATGGACAAATAATCCGAATGTTAAATCCATGTTAAGCAGAAAAAAAGAACCTTTACCCAAGTGTTTTCAATGGGTATAGGTTCTTTTTATATTTGTGTTATCCGTTTAAGACTGCTCAATATTTAAAGATTTAAGCGTTTCTTGATTCGGAAAAAGGATCTCAAAGGTCGATCCTTCACCCGGAACACTGGAGACTGAAATACGCCCTTTATAGAGCAAGACAATGTGCTTTACGATTGAAAGACCGAGCCCCGTTCCGCCCAGCGATCGGCTTCTCCCTTTGTCCACTCGGTAAAAGCGTTCAAAAAGGCGATCCTTGTGCTCTTCCGCAAATCCGATTCCGGTATCCCTGACGAGTAATCGGATCCACGGGTCGGACGCTTCAATGGTAACTTCAACTTCACCGCGCTCGGTGTACTTGATCGCATTATCAACCAGATTAATCAACATCTGTTTCATGCGGTCGCGATTGGCATTCATCCTGAAAATGCCGTGCTCGGTTTTCTTGAGAACAATGCCCTTTTCCGATGCCTTGAGTTCAAGCATGTTGATGACTTCATCAATGACTTCATTTAAAATGATGTCTCCGGCCTCTCGCTCTCTGTCCATGCTCTCGATTTCCGAAAGCAACAAAATGTCATTGATTAAGCGGTACAGCCGATCGGATTCAATGTCGATGATGTCTAAGAATCGCATCGCCGTATCTCTGTCCTTAATGGCTCCGTTTTTCAAGGTGTCTACAAACCCCTTGATGGATGTCAGAGGCGTTTTTAATTCATGAGAGACATTTGAAACAAAATCGCTTCTCATTTTTTCGAGTTTGCGTATCTGAGTCACATCCTGAAAGACGACGATACTCCCCAGAGTCTCCTCACTTGCCGTGACAATCGGATTGATATAAACCCGCAGGATTTTATCTAAATGAACGTATTGCAATTCTTTGATTTGAGAAATGCCCTTTGCAATAGAGGTGTCCACCATTTCCGCCACCTCTTCATTGCGGATAATTTTATACATGGATTCATTTTGAACGACGTAATCTTCCGGGATATTTAAAATCTCAAAGCAAATTTTATTAATCATTAAAATGCGACGGTCTTGATCGATGGCAATAATCCCGTTGATCATGCTGTTTAAGATGGACTCCAGTTCCACGTTTCGGCTCTTGAGTTCCCTCATGGAGCGTTCCAACTGAATGCTCATTTTATTGAAAGAATTGGTCAGATCGCCGATTTGATCGTTTGAGCCATTATAAATTCGCCTTCCGAAATCCCCATGGGCAATTTGATTGGCCGCATCGGTCAATGCATAAATCGGTTCCGTAATGCGTCGGGTGATCAGCACCGCCATCAGCGTCGCCAAAATGGCGGCAATTGCAGTCGAAAGCCACGTATAGTTTTGAAGTCTCATCGTCAATTCTCGCATTGCCGTCAAAGGCTTGGATACGCGAAGAATAAAGGTCTGTCCGTCCACTTCGGTCGTAACGGCGGCATACATAAAATCGGCTTTTAGGGTATCGCTGTATCGTACCGAAACCGCCGCCTCCCCTGTTGCCAATGCCTCTTGGATCTCCTCTCGCGTCAAATGGTTATTCATAACGCTAGGATCTTCGTTGGAATCGGCGAGGACAACGCCTTCGGAATTGATAATGGTAATTCTCGCATCAACCAAGTCGTGAATGTCATTCGCAAAAGTGCCATAGTCAAACGTGTCCGAATAGCGTTCTTGGAATTCCATTTTTACCAGTTTTGCTTCATTGACAAAGTGTTGCTCGTATTGAAGCAGCATGGCGTCGACCAGTGATGAATTGACGATCCACCAAAATACTGCCGTAAGCATTAAAATCAAGAGTACATAAGAACCGATGATTTTTTTCCGCATGCGCGCCTCCGATGCTTTTCGAATCTATTTCTTATTTCATCAGGGTTTGAATTTATAACCGATGCCCCTGACCGTCAATACTTTTTCCGGATTTTTATCGTCTTTTTCAATTTTCTTTCTGATCTGGCGAATATGAACGTCTACCGTTCGCGTTTCTCCGACGTAGTCATAACCCCAAATGGATTCCAATAGCTCATCACGCGTAAACACTCTTCCGGGGTATTTCATCAATTTTTCAAGCAATTCAAATTCTTTCAGCGTCAAAAAAATCTCTTTTCCGTCATTGAAAATTTGATGGGTCTCCAAATTGATGGACAAGCCTTCTTTTTCAATCGTGTTTCCGGGTTTGCCCGAATCCTCGGCTTCGCTTCTGCTTTGAGCACGCCTGAGAACCGACTTAACTCTGGAGATGAGCTCTCTCGTCCTAAACGGTTTCCCGATATAATCGTCGGCACCCATTTCAAGTCCGATAACCGCGTCGATTTCTTCATTTTTAGCCGTCAACATAATCACGGGCAAGTGACTGTAATCCGACTTCCGGATCTGTCTTAAAACATCGATGCCGTCAATGCCCGGAAGCATCAAATCCAATATGACGAGATCCACAGGCGTTTCTTCAATCCGTTTCAAGGCTTCTTCCCCTGTTTCAGCCTGAATGACTTCGTATCCGTTGTCTTCTAAATTGTAGCGAAGCAGTTCCAAAATATGAATTTCATCGTCAACAATCAAGATTTTATTTTTTTGCATGCAAACACCTCGCAAATTTATTTGGTGATTTGAGCGAAAAAAAGCGGTTGAACTTTTAGCGAATGCGGGCGCCTTTAAAAACTCCCGTTAAGGTCATTTTATCAGAAATCAAATATATTTCAATTTATTATTATTTCATATTCCGTCTCGCCCTAAAGAGGCTTTAATGCTATAATGAGGAAAATTCATGGAATACACAATGAAAATTCACACTTAAAAGAGGTTGACATGTTGTCCTTGGGATACCGAAAAAACAAAATTTTCTATACGCAACTTTTGACATTGATGATGCCGATTGTCATACAGAATTTCATTTCCTCATCTCTGAATCTCGTAGACAACATTATGATCGGAACCTTGGGCGAATCTCAAATTGCCGCCGTCGGGCTCGCCAATCAAGTCTACTTCCTCATGTCGCTCGTCTTATTCGGGACATTTAGCGGCGCCTCTATTTTCGTGGCACAATTTTGGGGCAGTAAGTCACTGGAAGAAATCAAGAAGGTTCTGGGACTGGAAATGATCTTCGGCGTTTTGCTCAGCACCCTGTTTTTTATCGGGAGTTATTTTTTTACGGAACAAATTTTTTCGATTTTGTCGCCTGACCCATTGGTCATCTCCATCGGCTCAATCTATTTGAAACGTGTCAGCCTGAGTTTCATTCCGACAGCCATCAGTTTTGCTTTCGGTTTCTCAACGCGTAGTGTGGGAAAAGCAACACTGCCGATGTATACCAGCGCCGTTTCTCTTTTAGTCAATACGGTTCTCAACTACATCTTAATCTTCGGCCACTTTGGCTTTCCCGCATATGGCGTCCTCGGTGCCGCCACGGGAACATTGATCGCCCGCTTTGTCGAATGTATTTTCATGATTGTGGGCATTTATCGCACCATACCCGAGCTTGCCATCCAAGCACATCATATTTTCAAGCCGTCTCTTTCTCTTTTGAAACGCGTATTGAAAAAAGCCATCCCCGTTATTCTAAATGAAACATTTTGGTCACTTGGCATGATTGCCTATACCATTGTCTATGCCAAGATCGGAACAAATGCAGCGGCTTCCGTCATGATTACCAACACGGTAAACAATCTCTTTTTTGTCATCAGCATCGGGCTCGGAAATGCAACAGCCATCCTGCTCGGAAATACCTTGGGGGCCGGGGAAATTGATCGCGCCGTTGAGTACAATCAGAAACTCATCGCACTCGGTTTGATTTCAGGGGCCGTCGTCGGCGTGGTTATTTTTGTACTGTCCTCTTCTATTATCAACGCCTTCTACACCTTATCCCCCGAAGCGTATCTGTTGACTGTCAACACCTTCCACGTGCTGGCTTTCTACATGCCTTTTAAATTCTACAATACGATCACCATCGTCGGAACGCTCAGAAGCGGCGGAGATACGCTGTTCTCCATGATCCTCGAACTCTCTTGCGTTTGGGGAATCGGCGTCCCTATGGCCGTCATCGGCGGACTGGTTTGGCACCTGCCGGTATATTTTGTCGTCGGACTGGTTTCCCTCGAAGAATTGACAAAAGCGCTGGTCGGCATTCCTCGAATTCGCTCCCGAAAGTGGGCGCAAAATCTTGCCTTAGAGCGCTCTTAGCTGTCATCCAAAAGATATTTTATGCCTTTGGGGCAACTTTGTCCCAAAGGGCTTCCATTTCCACACAGATTTCACCCGCGTCGTTTGTCAAAAAATGAAGGCTCTGTGCCGTTTCATCCGTTTCGGTATAATGCCCGGATACGCGGACTTTATCGCCTCCGAAAGTCTCCTTTTTAAAAGTCACTTTCAGGCGCTTGATCGGGTAGCGGTCTACCCACTCCGGTTTATCGGAAAAGACTGCATCCAGTCCCCAACGTATGTACGTCACATTGTTGACGTGTCGATTCACATCCACATCGGAATAATGACTTTTAAAGAGGTGCTCACTAAAGGGTGCCTCTTCTGCTTTGAATTTATTTTTCCACGTCGGTCGCTCCGCACCGGCATCCACCGAAAAACACGCGTAAAAACGTTCCGGTATGTTAAGCTGTGTCCGGGTTTTCGAGTCGATATAGGCCCACTTGCTGTAAGCCTTCAGAAGCGTTCCGCCGTCTTCGCGCTGCATGTCGTAACGTCTGTACCCGATAAACTTTCTAAAGTACGTCGGTTCTGTCGTCAGCGCCACTTTCATCGGTGCATCGATGCCGTCGTACAGTTCGATATGCCATTCTACAATCACCCACAGTCCCGGTGATTCTACCTCTGCATTTCTTTCTATAACCGCTTCAAAATGCCGCGTTGAAATATCCTGTAAAAAATTCATCAGGCTCACCAGACGAACGTTGCGATTTTGATCGAAGTCAAATGTATTCAAATGATAATGGTGTGTGTAAATATCGCCCATTTCTGCGTCCTCCATTGTGCGCCTCTCTTGATTTTATGTCCTTTATCGTATTATGATAACACTTTTACTAAAGATTTCAAAGCCGGATTTTCCGTTGCGTTCCCCAATGAAATATGGTATAGTGCTTAGAGTGTGTTTTGCTTTTTAATTTGGTCCGGCGAGGCTAAAAAGAGAAGATGATCCAGTCTTCTCCCAAAAATGATATTAGGGAGGTTTTTTTATGTCAAAAAACAGCACTGCCACACTTTCTAATCCCAAGAGTTACATACTCGGACTGCAACATTTGGTTGCTATGTTCGGCGCCACGGTACTCGTTCCGATCCTCACAGGGTTCAACCCTTCCGTAGCCCTCTTTACCGCTGGGATCGGTACTCTTATTTTTCACTTCTGCACCAACTGGAAAGTCCCTGTTTTTCTCGGCTCTTCTTTCGCTTTTATTCCATTAATCATTCAAGTTAAAGAACTGAATAACGGAGACTTGACTTACGCGCAAGGCGGCATCGTCGTTGCAGGTTTGATCTATGTTTTGCTTTCATTCCTGATTCGCGTCATCGGCGTCGATAAGATCAAAGCGTTTTTACCGCCGCGCGTCGTCGGTCCGATGATTATCGTCATCGGTCTCAATTTGGTTCCGACTGCCTACGGCATGGCTTCGGCCAACTTTATGCTCGCCGCGATTACACTCGGCACAGCACTCATTATTAACTTCTTCGCAAAAGGATTTTTCAAACAGTTATCCATTTTGATCGGCGTTGTCGTCGGGTACACCATCGCCTTCTTCTTGGGGATGGTAGATACGTCGGGCATTACAAGTGCGACACTGCTCTCAATTCCGGCTTTTACGGCACCAAAATTCAGCGCTGAAGCCATTTTGATTATTTCACCGATCGTACTTGCCGTATTCATGGAACACGTCGGGGACATCACCACAAACGGTGCGGTCGTCGGTCAAAACTTCATCGAAGATCCGGGACTTAACAGAACCTTGCTCGGAGACGGTCTTGCTACAATGGTCGCCGGTTTCTTGGGTGGTCCTGCCAACACGACTTACGGTGAAAACACCGGTGTCCTTGCCATTACTAAAAACTACAATCCGGCAATCTTGAGAATCGCGGCAGTATTTGCCATCGTCCTCAGCCTCGTCGGTAAACTCGGCGCTGTTCTCGGATCGATTCCGACTGCCGTTATGGGCGGCATCAGCTTGATGCTTTTTACCATGATCGCGCTCATCGGAGTCAAGAATATTCGTGACAACCACGTGGTCTTTAATGTTAAGAACATCATTGTTATGGTGAGCATCCTGTACATCGGACTTTCTCCGACTTACCTGCCGCTTCTGTCACCGGCACTTCCGATCCCGGGAACCTCTATCTCGCTTTACGGATTGAGCCTTGCAGCCATTGTCGGCGTCATTATCAATGCCATTTTCTCGGCCATTAACGAGTAGCTGTTTTAAAAACACATCAATCATTTTATAAAAAAACGCCGCAGAGAAGTTAACCCTTCTTTGCGGCGTTTTCTGCCGATTGGACCAATCGTTTGACGGTCGCTTCTATTTTATAATCCGGTATGCCACTGTAAGACAGAACCAGAATCCGGTTATCCGGATAACTTTCCAGTTTGATGCCCGCCTGCGAAGCCGCCTCAACCATGCGTTCCAAATCAATATCTGCCCTCACGGAAAGCATGACGTGCAGCCCTGAGGCCTTGCCGAGCAATTGAACCGACTTCATATCTAAACCGGATTCCGCTTTCTTGAAAGCCTCTACCAGCAACTGATTTTTCATGCCAAATTGCTTTCGAATACGTCTCAAATGCCGTTCGAATGCGCCGTCCGACATATACGCCGCCAGCGTCAACTGTTCAATCGTGGATACCGACTGCATGTAGCGGTCGGACAATTTTGAAAAAGCGGGGAGAAGCGCCTTCGGTAAAATCATAAAACTGATGCGCAGTGCAGGGATCAAAAGTTTTGAAAAAGACCCCATGTAAATGACGCGCTCACCGTATTTCATGCCCTGAAGTGCAGGAACCGGGTACCCCTCATAACGAAGCAAGCTGTCATAATCATCTTCAATAATATAGCCTTCACGCGTTCGGGCCCATTTCAACAGGTCGATGCGCTTTTGCACCGGCATCACGCTTCCTGTCGGGTATTGATGCGACGGTGATACGTAAACGAGCTTTGCCCGGCTTTCCCCGAGTTTTCCCACATCAATACCGTCTGCTTCCAGCGGTATTTTTACAAGCTGGTAACCATAATCCTCGAATATGTACATCCCTTTTGAGAATCCGGGGAATTCAAAAGCGACATGCGCCATTTTGCCTTTAAAAAGCACCGCCAAAAATCCCAAGAGATATTGCGTCCCCGCTCCGATGACCACTTGATCGGGATGACACGCAGCTCCCCTGAATTGGTGTACAAACTTCGCGATTTCATATCGCAGCTCATAAGCCCCGCGGACATCGCCATAATTGAGTAATTCGTTTTGCCGATATTCCAAAATGCGATCGGAGAATCGCCGCCAGTTGGAAAAATCAAAAGCGTCCGCTTCGATGCCATTGGCATTTACAGCGGTTTCTTCACGCTGCTTTTGCGCTGAAGCCTCTTTTTGAAATTCGTTCTCATCCTTTGACGCCAGTGCATGCGTATCCAAATGTTCCACGTAGTAGCCGCTTTTGGGGCGGCTTTCCACATAGCCTTCCACAACCAATTGGCTATACGCATTTTCTACGGTGGCCTTGCTGACATTCAGCGCCTTGGAAATGACCCTGACCGAAGGCAGTTTTTCCCCCGGTTCCAATCTGCCTTTTGAAATTTCGAGTTTTAAGTAGCGATACAGTTGGAGATACTTCGGAATACCCGATTGTTCATCAAATCTCAAAATAATTTCAGCCACAAAAGCCTCCCATCTGACCCTTATGTTTTTTAATAATCTGCCCCTTTTAGCAGTGTCAATTGTAGTCTATAGTATACTCTATAGTACGGATGACGTCAATCCAAGTTCTTTTCGGAGGTTTTATATGAAGTTTACACTCAAACAGATGATTTATACGGCACTTATGGCCGCCTTTGTTTTCGTTGCCACACTCGTGATTCAAGTGCCCGTTCCCATGACAAACGGCTATATTCACCTGGGTGATTCCGTTATCTTCCTCTCTGCAATGCTCCTCGGCCCTATCGGCGGTGCCTTTGCGGCAGGAATCGGTTCTTCTCTGGCTGATGTACTCGGCGGTTATGCACACTGGGCCCCGGCGACTTTTATCATTAAATTCCTCATGGGACTGATTACAGGCTACTTGATGCCGGCACATCGCGAAAAATTCAGAACGTATTTTGCCATGCTCATCGGCGGTCTCTGGATGTGTTTCGGTTACTACGTCGCTTCCGCTTTTATGTACGGCAGTTGGGTCGCTCCGATTTTTAGCATCCCTTGGAATATCCTCCAGTTTACGGTCGGTGCCGTTTTGGCCGCTACCGCAGCGGTATTCTTGGAAAAAGCACCTTTGAGCCACTGATTCGGCTTTAAAATTTTATTCCAATATTTTTCTGAATTTAAAGTTTTTCTAATGCGGTTTTAATATTTATCCGTTATGATAAGAGTAATTAAGGGCATAACTATAAAAAGTCATTTTATTCGGATAAATCGATCGTTAAGGAGAACCGACCATGAAGCA